>JBARIF010000588.1:0-2097 GCA_049799615.1 Terriglobales bacterium | reverse complement strand
AAGCTGGCCGAGCTTTGCTCGGCTAGGCGGGTGAGGGCACCCGCCCCTACGTGGGCGCAGCCGATCTCCCCTATATGGGCGGTGACTGTGTCGTGGCGGGCACTTAGCGCACTTAAGAGTTGGCAGTACAATCGCCCCGGGGGAGGAATCTATGGCGATATTCAATGAACCTCACGGCCGGGTGATTGATGCCAACTCAGGGTCGGTCTTGCGGCTGCTCGGAATTGCGGCGGCTGCGTTTGTCCTGGTAATTATGCTGTTTGCCGCAGTGGCCCGGGTAGATTCGGGAAACGTTGGGGTGCTCACGCTGTTTGGACGGGTAACCGGAGAGGAACTGCCGGAGGGGGTTCATCTGATCAATCCCTTCAAGTCCAACCATGAGCTTTCCATTCGCACCCAGGAGCTTAAGGAATCGGCCAGCGTGCCTTCAAGCGAAGGGCTGATGATCAATCTCGACACCTCCCTTATCTACCACCTCAATCCGGAGAAGGCCGCCGAGGTGTACCAGAAGATTGGCCCCAATTACCTGAATGTGCTGATCGTACCGAACTTGCGAGCGGCCATCCGGGAGGCGACGGCGGCGCACACCGCCAACGCGCTCTACACCGGAGAGCGCGAAATGGTGGGCAAGCAGATTTTTGACCAGCTCACCCAAAAACTCGGAGAGCGTGGAGTACTGGTCGAAAGCGTGCTCCTGCGTGACATTCAGTTGCCCGTGACCTTAAAGGCGTCCATTGAATCCAAGCAGCAGGCCGAACAGGAAGCCCTGGCCATGAACTTCCGCCTGCAGAAGGAGACGCAGGAGGCCCAGCGCAAGCGCATTGAGGCGGCTGGTATACGCGACTTCCAGCAGATCGTGGCCCAGGGGATCAGTCCGCAGCTGCTGGAGTGGAAAGGCATTGAGGCGACCGAGACTCTGGCCAAGAGTCCGAACGCCAAGATAGTTGTGATTGGCAACTCCAAGAACGGGCTGCCGCTGATTCTGGGACAATAATTCTGGGCAACAGAAAACCGAGGGCGGGACGTCCTCCGGACAGCCGGCGGGACGCCGGCGCTACCTGCGCATGGCTGATCTTCTTGAAGTGCGGAACTTGGTCGTCGAATTTCCCCGTTCAACCCAGGGTGGCGGAAACAGCAGACTGGTGGCGGTCCGCGATGTCAGTTTCTCCATTGCTTCGGGTGAAGTGCTGGGGCTGGTGGGCGAATCCGGATCCGGAAAATCCGTTACCTCATTGGCGTTGATGCGACTGCTGCCTCCGCACGCGCGGATTGGCGGGGAGATTCGGTTGGGCAACGGCAGCGGGGTGTGCGACCTGCTGCAGCTGTCCGACGCCGCGATGCGCCCGTTGCGCGGCTCCCGGCTGGCCATGATTTTTCAGGAACCCATGACTGCGCTGAACCCGGTGATGCGCGCGGGCGACCAGATCGCTGAGGCCGTCCTGGCCCATCATCAAGTTGCGAAGAGCGAGGCCTGGAAGCGGACCCTGGTTGCCATGGAGGAAGTGGGCATCGCGGATTTCGAACGCCGGGCACGCGATTATCCGCACCAACTCTCGGGCGGGATGCGGCAGCGAGTGATGATTGCCATGGCCATCGTGAACCGCCCCCAACTGCTGATCGCCGACGAACCCACAACCGCGCTGGACGTCACCATTCAGGCGCAGATTCTCGATCTGCTGGCTGAATTGCGGACCAAGTTCGGCTTGACCATGCTTTTCATTTCGCACGATCTGGCGGTGGTTTCGCAGGTCGCCGACCGGGTGGCGGTGATGTATGCCGGCAACCTGGTGGAGCTGGGGTCGAAGCGCGACATATTTCAGGCACCGGCGCATCCCTACACCCGCGGCTTGCTGAATGCTGTTCCCACCTTGAAGACAGACCGCGAGCAGCCACTCGAAACCATCGAAGGCACGGTGCCGCCTCTGCATGCGGTCCCGCCGGGATGTCCGTTTGATCCGCGCTGCGAGTTTCGCGTGCCGGAGTGCGCGCGCAGTCTTCCGCCGCTGGTGGAAGTTGCGCATGGACATTGGGCAAGATGTCCAGTGGTGAATGCTCCAATATAGGCTCAGCATGTGTGGGTCGGACACTCTTGTCCGA
>JBARIF010000587.1:0-11916 GCA_049799615.1 Terriglobales bacterium | reverse complement strand
TACTCCGTCGACTCAGTGCTGCGCATTGTGCACACGCTGATCCTGGCGCGGGAAGGAGGCTTTCTCCTGCATTCCGCCGGGGCCATCCGTAACGGACGGGCCTTTCTGTTCTCGGGAGTGTCCGGTGCCGGAAAGACTACCATCTCACGGCTCGCACCTCCGGATGTGACTTTGCTGACCGACGAAGTGTCTTACATCCGCCGTGTCGATAGCGGTTATCGCGCCTGCGGAACTCCCTTCGCGGGCGAGTTGGCGCGGGTGGGCGAGAACTGCTCCGCTCCGCTTGAGTCCCTGTTCTTCCTTAAGCAGGGTCCGGAAAACAAGATTGAGCCGATGGCTAAATCCGAAAGCATCCGCCGGCTGATGCGGAACATTCTGTTTTTCGCCGGAGACGCCGAGCTGGTAACCAATGTTTTCCAGTCGGCCTGCGAGTTCGTCGAGCGCATTCCGGTGCAGCTCCTGACCTTTACTCCCGATACCCGCGTCTGGGACTTGATCCGGTGAACCACAAATGACGGACAAACACAGCAACCGGTATATCGCAAAGAGTTCGGCCATCGCCTCTCGCTTGCTGGGGGGCGAAATGATGATTATGTCTGCGGTTGATTCGACCTTCTTTACTCTGAATCCGGTGGCCACCGTGATCTGGCAGGCCGCCGACGGCCATACTCCTCTCTCCGAAATCGTGGCCCAGCGCGTCTGCGCTGAGTTCGACGTTGATCCTGAGATTGCCCGCCGCGATGCCGAGCGCTTTGTCGAAGAACTTTCCAGCCACGGCATCCTCTTGCTTTCTGAACAACCCTTTTCAGAACCAGGCGTCAGCCCCACGGAGGCCGCGTGAGCCTGGGACAAATCAGCGTGGGGCAAACTAACGTCGGACAAGTGGGCCTGATGCAGGAGATGAGCCAGCGGGCCCTCGACCTGGGCGTCCCCCTGTCCGTCCACTTCGACCTTACCTATCGCTGCAACGAGCGCTGCGTGCACTGTTATCTCGACCACGACGACCACGGCGAAATGACCACGGCGGAAATCAAGCGTGTGCTCGACGAACTGGCGGACGCCGGCACGTTCTTCTTAACCTTCAGCGGCGGCGAAGTGCTGATGCGCCGCGATTTCTTCGAGCTCCTCGAATATGCGCGCCGCCTCATGTTTGCGGTGAGAATCAAGACCAACGCCGTGATGATTGGTGCAGCGGAAGCGCGGCGCATGCTGGAGCTGGGGGTTGACCAGGTGCAGGTCAGCATCTACTCGCATCACCCAGAGGTGCATGACGCCATTACCAAACTTCCCGGTTCGCTGCGCCGCAGCGTTGAGGCCATCCGCTTTCTCACCGCGCAGGGGCTGCGAGTTACGATTGCCAATGTTCTGATGACGGCCAACATGCGGGACCATGCCGGCGTGCAGGCCCTGGCCCGCGAGTTGGGGGTTCAGTACACCCTCGACCCAACCATCACACCGAAAATGGACGGCGATACTTCCATCCTGAACCTGCGGATTCCGGGCGCGGAACTGAGCGGCGTATTTCACAACGAAAACCTGGTGGGGAACGTCGAAGAGTTCTGCGCCCCCCCGCCTGCACCCGACGAAGACATCATGGAAGGTTATCCGTGCAGCGCGGGCCATACCCTGGCCTATATTTCTCCTTACGGAGATGTCTTTCCCTGCGTCCAGTTTCCGTTGCCCAGCGGCAACGTACGGCGGCAGAAGTTTCTCGATATCTGGAACCGATCTTCCGAGCTCAATGAAGTCCGTTCCATTCGCGCCAGGGATTTGACCGTCTGCTCCAGTTGCAGTCACGTTGGCACCTGCACCCGCTGTCCGGGCCTGGCCTACATGGAGGGCAGTATGCGCGGTCCGTCAACGGCAGATTGCGAAAAGTCCTTCCACCGCACCGGAATCCGGTCCGCAAACATGCTTCGCCGGGAACAATCCTTCTCTTCTGGTCCGTTAATTCACATTCAGCCCCTGGCCGTTTAAAAAGCAGGGTTACTTTAGTGTTCTTTCCCGTCCAGGATGCCGTCGCCACGGCCCGGCTATGCACGTAAAATCGTAGAGAACTCTCATCATGGACTCCCCGGAAAATTCGAGCGACACAGGCAGGCGCAGCACCCGAATCCGCGCCCAGATTCCGATCCGTGTTACCAGTCTCGACCCTGCGACCCCGTTTTCTGAATCGGGACACACGCTGGTCCTCAATACGCAAGGCTGCGGCGTGCGGCTTTCGCGCGCGCTGGAGCCCGGCCTGGCCGTCTCTCTGGACGAGCTTCCCGCGGGAAGTGTGACCGCCCGCATCGCTAATTGTGTGCCTTTGGGTACGGGTGGCCAGTGGTGGATGGTGGGCATAGCCCTCGACGAACCGGGCAATGTGTGGGGCCTTCATCCCGCTCCCGCAGACTGGGGCCCGGATGCCGCAATTGCCGCTGCGGCCGGCACAACTGGACCGGCCGCGAGCCCGGCCAAGAGCGGCGAATGGCCCTTCCGCCAATTCTCCAGCCGCGGAGAATTTCACCCCGGCAAAAGATAGCCGTGTGGGTGTGAGTCGGACACTCATGGCCGACGATGTTGATGTTGGTGTTGATCCAGCTAAGTCTCGGCTCACACTCGATGCAGCCAATGAATTCCGCAAAACCAAAAAAAAACAAGTCAAAGGCGTCGGACAGGAGTGTCCGACCCACTGAGTCTGACGGCCCGCTGGAGCATAATGGTTCGGAGGCTGCCGCGCACAAAGACGGCGTGAGGCAGAAGTCAGAGACATCCCAGAATGAAGCTTATGGCGACACTACTGCTGGTCTCCACGGCGATGGTCTGTCGCGGCCAGCAGCAGCCAGTTCCCCTCATCGCTACACCCAACCGTCCCACGGTCACCAACACCGCAGAGACCACCCAGTTTGGTGTGCTTGAGATCGAATTCGGAATTAGCGCCGCCGCTCGGCAACAGTCGCTGCAGGGGCTGCTCAAGTTCGGGTTACTGCGTGACTTGGAAGTGGATTGGGCTGGCAATCCCTGGCAGCACGACGCTCCGCTGCATTATACGGGCGTAAGCGACACCAACCTCGGATTTCGCTGGCGTTTCCTCCGCCAGGCAAAGCACCGGCCGACGCTCACCGTGCAATATTCCGCCAAGCTCCCCACCGCCGGGCCCATCGAAGGCTCGGGCGAGATAGACCACATTGTGACGCTGCTGGGCAGCAAGGACCTCCCGGCGCGATTTCATCTAGATGCCAACCTCAGCTACCAGTGGCTGGGACGCCCGGGGGGAGGGTTCGACCACAACTGGCTGCCTGATTTCACGCTAGCGTATTCCCTGACCGACAAGTGGGGAATTGCGATGGAGTTTTCTGGAGCGACGCGCGGCAACGCCGTGACGCCTGCCGTCACGCAGAACCTGTGGGCGGTAAGCTACACCGTCAGGCCACGACTGGTGCTGGACAGCGCGGTCCAGTTCCGCGTGATCGGTAACGTTCCCCGGGTTGTGTATCTGGGTGGCTTCACTTACTCGATCGCCGACCTCTACCATCACAGGCGTTGACCTCGGGCGATTTTGCGCTTCGAGCGCGTCCGATTACTTGGGAGCGTACAGCATCCCGTCGGAGCCCGGCCTCCTCATCCCATCTGATTCCGTCGATCGAGGGTCTAGCGTGTACGATGCGAACAAACCCGCACAGGGGTGGAACAAATGCGGCGTGGATGGAGTCTATAGCTTCGAAGGACATCGCGTTGAAAAGGTTACCGCTCCGAATCGCGTTTCCGATTCTGGCATCAGTCTTGTTCGTTATATTGTCATTCGTCAACACCCGACAGTTCCATGTTATCGAGTTGCACCAAGCTTGGGGACAAGGCCCCGTGGACATCGGCACACCTGCGAACATTTTGCTTGTTGCCTTCAATCTGCCCGCTCTCATCGCCCTACTTCCCTTGGTACCTTTGACCTATTGGGTGGAAATTGACTCTGAGATGGTGGTTCGCGCTGTTTGGGGTCTCAGCGCAGTGGGGCAGTGGTTTTTGATCGGGAGGTACCTCGATACACGTCGAGGACTTCTCTCCGCCTGCAAACCGATCCGTCGGGTGTCGATCAATAGGGTATTGTTCGGCATAGCGATGTTGACCGGCGGAGCGGTCACCGGATTCGGTATTTTCACTGCGGTGGAGGGACCCCAAAGCGCCTGGGGGTTCCTAATGGACGCCAGCTTTGTGTTCTGGGGGTTGGTTTTCGTCATTGCTGCGCTGCGCTGGCGATCAAACTCTTCATGGGCACGAGAGGATGACTCGCTCCGTCTTGTTTAGGCTGCTCGCGGGGCGTCAGGCCCCCTTGATCGTCGTGCTTCAATCGGAACCTTGTCATAGCTGTTGAAATAGCGCCATTACACTCACAACGTGCTTTTAGCGGTAGGCCGGGGTCAATGCGCGCTACTGCCTGTTCTCGCCAGTTGACCGCTAGATTGGCTGCAGGGATTTCGTCACCAACTTGCATCTGAAATCCGCTGCTGGGATACTTCGTTCATCGAGCCGGACTGGGGGATAAGCATTGGACTGGAAGCAACATGGTGTAAAGATCGTGCACGCGCGAGACCTGGACACGAATACAGCTCAGACTCCCGGAATGACGCGGGCGGCGGCCATTACGCACGCGCGTACCGGGGCAACCAAGCTATGGGCGGGTACCGTAGTCGTTGAGCCACATGCCAAGACTGGTCCCCATCATCATGGCGAGTTAGAGACAGTGATTTACGTTGTCCGAGGCCGAGCCCGCATGCGCTGGGGCGATCGGTTAGAGTTCTGCGATGAGGCCGATCCCGGCGACTTCATTTACGTGCCGCCCTACGTCCCACATCAGGAAATCAATGCCCACCCAGATATTCCGTGTGAGGCCGTGGTTGTGAGAAGCGGGCAGGATCCCATTGTAGTGAATTTGGATATCGAGAGCCCTGAACCGGTCAGTGAGAACAGCGGCGAGAAACCATTCCACCCTAGTCCTTAGCGTGCTAGCCCACCTGAGTGTAAACGCCTGATTTTTGCACCGTGCAAGACTCTCAACGCATTGCTCTGAGGAAAAGAACGCTGCTCCAAGCAGCCGCGAGAGCGATACTGGTCGCTATTGAATGTTCTTCCACTGGGTGGGCGGTCGGTACTACCTCACACTTCTTGGATGGTTCACCCGGATTCGGCCTCGACCTAGGGGCGTTTCAGCTTGCCTTTTTCGAGGGCGGAATGCCGGGTGCCGCTATCGGACTGATAGTCGGTCTCCTCATACACTTGTTATGGGATTTTGCACAGTCAGGGGACCTGGAAAGGCGGGGCAATCCTTGTGGGAGTTAGCCTTGTCACCGCAGCGATTACGTTCCTCCCGATTGGTGTCATTGCTCTTGGTCAAACCCGTCGTGACTTTGATCGTAGCCCTTGCTCTGGGACTCAGCCGGTCATCCCGGTGATTGGCGAGAAATCGCCATAGCGCTCATTGACTCGGTTGTGTGGCAACCGACCCGAGTTAGCTGGGTAGCACGACGCGAAGCGACCTGTATTAGCATGCTCTGCACTTGGCAATGATGAGAGTCATATCGTCGTACTGTTCCGCGGGACTGAACTGACGAACCTCGTCCACGATCGCTGCCAGTAATTCCTGCGAAGCCAAAGCGCGATGCCGGCGCAGACCTTCAGCCAGGCGTTGCTCTCCAAATTCTTCTCCCCGCAGGTTGGGGGACTCGGTGATGCCGTCGGTGTAGAAAGCGATCATGTCACCGGACAGGAGTTGGCACTCTCCGATTGAACAATCCCATTTTTTGAAGAGTCCAAGCACCGTTCCAGTGGATTCCAGCCGCTCCAGCGTGTCATTGCCGCGGAGCAGGAGCGCCGAGAGGTGCCCGCAGTTGGCGTAGCGCAAGCGTCGCGCCTGGTCGTGATACTCGGCGAAAAAGAGCGTGGCATAGGCGTTGTCGGGCGTGTTGTCGTAAAACACCTGGTTCACGCACTGCAGCAGGCGTTGCAGTTCATCCACCGCAATGGCGCACTGGCTGCGCAAATTCGCCTGCAGGTTCGCCATCAGGAGAGCGCCGGCGATTCCTTTTCCTGAAATGTCGCCCAATATCATGCCAAGCCGTTCCTGACCGAGGTTGAGGAAGTCATAGTAATCGCCGCCCACCTGGCGCGCCTGAATGCAGACCCCGGCATAGTCGAGTGTTTTCATGGGAGGAAAGCTCTGGGGGAAGAGCCTGGCCTGCACCTGTCGGGCGATTTCCAGTTCCTGACCGGCGCGGCGTTCGGCTTCCAGCTTCTCGGCTGCGGCACGCCGTTGCGCCTCCACCGCCTGGGTCATTTCGTCGAAGCTGACCAGGGCGAAGGAATTGCGATCGATATCTTCGAAGCGAGTGAATACTCCTCCCCAAATCGGAGTCTGCTTTCCCAGGAGCAGCGAGGGAGCATTTCCCGTCCCCTCCAGCGCCCGCCGCTCATATTTGACGCGCCGCAGCTTCGGAACATGACGAAACCGGACTCCGCGCCGTCGCCACTGGGTGTAAGTTGCTACGACATCTTCGGCGACAAAAGCGACCTGCGTAGGTTGGCCGATCAGCTTGTACTCGTCCGACTCGGGATCAGGAGCGATCAGGGTAAGCACTGCGGTGCCGTGAGGAGGCGCAACTCCTACCCAGCGCTGCCCCGATTGCAGGCGCACATCAAACGCCAGACTGAATCCCAGCTGCTCCACGTAGAATTGCAGACTCCGGTCCTGATCGCGGACAAAAACATTGACCGAGTGCACGCGAAGATGGGAGTTCTCGCCATTGAGGGGCGGAGTCAAGTCATCCGCCAGACCAGAGGGAGGAACAGCGGCCATGGCGGGTATTATAAGACCATAGAACAGCGAGGATCTGCGGTTGGAAACGGGCGGAATAGATTCACCACAGCCGTCAAGGAATGTGACTGTGATATCTCACTTTTATTTCCGAATTGTGTTTGCCGCACCGCATGGACGCAGTCTGCGCGGACTTCAATCTGGCTCGACCTCGGGTAGGCGGTGTTTGACCGTTCGAGGCTGGTCGGACGGCACCGGCACAGGTAATGGAATCTCGATAGTCCCCAGGTGATTGCTGATGGCGTCCACAATCCCCAGGCGCAGGGAAACAGCTTTAACCGGTACGTCAACTTCCTGGTGTATGCGTACGCCCCCGGTGATGACGTCCTCGTAATCTGGCGGTTTCAGATCGCTCGTCCAGACCCTGGAGACACCAGTCAGCTGCATGCCCTCTTGATCGTAAGCAGCCATCACGAAGTTCAGGACGCAATGATGAGTGCCGTTCTCCATGGAGACGAAGCGCAGGTCAGAGCTGTCCACGGCGTAGTCAATGCCGTAGTGCTGTAGATCCACGGTGGCTGGCAGTCTTGGCGTCGCCTCAGAAGCCACGAGAATCTCTCCTGCTTTCGCGCTTTCGCCCTTTTTCTTTGCTCCAGTGGGAACAATTTGCACCGAGAACAGGATTTGGCGCGACTGGGGCGATCCGTGCTGCATTGCTGCCGCACCGATATTGCGGTAAAGATCGTCAGGTTTGAGTGGCGCATACGGATCGTCGGCAATGTATCCTGGCCGGTAATGCAGGTGATATCCCTTCTCCGCTGCCGTTACCTTTATTTTTCTGAACTTGCCGTTATATTTTCTGTTGCTGGGCGTGTAGGAGAGTGTGTAGTAGTTGGATCCCTGTTCGGTGGCCGTGGCAATGGCTTCCTCGATGGCGTTTGAATTGAAAAAGGCCTTGCCGCCTGTATCGGCCGCTATTTGATTCAAGGTGTCCCGTTCGGCTGAGTGCAATGCCAGATTCTGCATCGTGCCTGGTTGAAGGGCCTGGTTCGGGGCCAGGGGGCTTTCGTCGGATGCGGGCAGCCCCGGGGCTGATGCTGTCGCAGTTCCTCTCGCCCCAAATCCTTTGCTGCTGGCCGAGACGACCTCCTGCCCAGTCTGGACTCTCACATCCACGGGATACACTGCAACTTGTCCGTCGGCGAGAAGACTGGTTGCCTGCTTGAATTTGGTCGAGTAGTTGCGGCTATCCGCGTTTGGATTATCGAAATCCGCGCCGGAGATTTCCATGGGAAAGGAACCAGAAAGCCAGAGCAGATTCTTCCGCCCGGGGATGCCAGAGAGGTATCGCGCCAGCTGCTTGAGAGCGTCAACCGTGATCGCCACGCGCGCATCGGTGTCAGTAACCTCCTGTTCGGCTTGCATCGTCTGCAGTCCGCTAAGCAGGCCAGTCCAGCCGCCCACCGGGCCTTCCTGTGCAGCTTCTC
Source organism: Terriglobales bacterium (assembly GCA_049799615.1). GTDB lineage: Bacteria > Acidobacteriota > Terriglobia > Terriglobales > Acidobacteriaceae > JAIQFF01. The sequence goes on along the minus strand of JBARIF010000587.1, from coordinate 3,642 downwards.
CAACCGCTTCGACAGCGTGTTCTGTTCCTGCCGCCGCCTGCTGCCAGCGAGCAGTTTGTGGAGCGCCATTCTTGCCGTTGACGGCAGTCAGGAGCAGGTTCTCGTCGGGAGTAAAGCCCTGGATCATTCGCAGGTGCAAGGCGCGGTTCGAGCTCAAGGTGCAGAGCGCAAATTGTGAGTCCCGGGGCTTGTTCTTAAGAAAGTTGATGAGCTGGTCGCGTGCATGCTCCTGGTCGGCCGAGGGGGTATTCACCAGGTCCAGCAAAACGAGCGTGACCGGTCCCGGATCCGGCGCGTGGGCATGGTTGCTGAAAATGTTAGGCCGCGGTTGCGCCGTCACAATTGCAGGATGCGGAGTGCCCGGCGCCGAAGAGGTGGTGACCTCACTGAAGTAGCGGACCTCCTGGAGTTTGCCATCCTCGGCGACCTGGAAATCCTGCTGCCGTAATCCTTTTATCGGATGGCCTTTGCCATCGGTGACCACTACATCCACCAGAACTGCCTGCGTGCCGGCCTTGATGGTCGTCATCAGTCCGCCAGGGCTTTCGGCGGTTGTCGACCGCGCCAACGGAGCCGGCGCTGCCGCCGCGGCATCGGCGTGACCGGTTGCGGAAGATGCATCCTGCTCTTCCAGCGTACTCTCCGGTAAAGCATTGGCCGCAACATCCGTTGTTTCCTGTTCGCTACTTCCTTCGCCAGGCTCGATTTCCATCTGGACATCGGCGCCCGATTTCGAGGAAACCATGTACAAGCCCGGCACATCAGCTTTGAGCGCGGTAAATTTGGCCCGCTCGTCCCCTGACGGCGCAGACAGATCGTAAAATTCCACCCCTGAATCATCGAGAACAGCCAGCCGCCGGCCATCGGGAGAAAGTGAGAAATTCTGCCCGCTCATGACGACTGGATTCACCATGACGGACTGCACGAGGCTCCCACTGGCCGTGTCGAAGACCTGGATCGTCTGTTCCAGACCCCCGTTTACGTCCGCGTCGACGTAGCTGCCTTCACCGTCCGCACTGGCTGCGGGGACGGGAGAATCCTTGCGCTGCAGGGTACCGACAGCAAAGCGGCTGTTATCCTCGCTGCGCGCGACCGTCGGGAGATAGCGGCGGTGGCTCCAGTGTTGCCGCCACAGACGCCGCCCCGTAACGGTAAACGCACTTACCACGTAGTCACTGTCCTCACTCTTGCCGGCCATGGAACAGCGACCGATCAACAGCGAGTTGCTGCTCGGATAGAGCACTTCCGGGACGCATCGGGATCTTACTCTCGCGATATTCCGACGCTCCTCCGGACTGGGCCCGAACCGGATCAGGTACAGATCGTCTTTGTGAATGAAATCCGCGTAGCCTTCGCTGGTTCCGTCGAGGTCCACAAATCCGTGAAGAGTAATGGTTCGCTCGACTGCGAATGAGTCCGCATGGAGGAATTCGAACTGAAGTTTCTGCCTTGCTTTTTCTTCACCTCGCTCCACCCCAGGATTCTTCGCAGAATCCCCGTTCTCCAGGGTCCCGACAATAATTTGCTTTCCGTCCGGAGTGACCGTCACCCACCGCAGGCCCTGGGGAAAACTGATCATCTCTCTTTCATGCAGCAGGGAATCTACCAGGTAGAGAGTGTTGAGCTTTCGCAGCAGGAAAGTTCCCGGGCCTAACGGCCAGAGGTAGCGGCGGCGATCATGCAGGTACCAATCCGTCTCTCTCACTACCTTTCCGCCGGGCACCTCGAGGACGGCAGCATGCATTAACCGGTCAGCGTGGCTGGGGGGGCAGTCGGAGAGGCGGGTGAACAACTTCTTGGGATTGAATGTGACCAGCACGTGGTCCCGATCCACAAAGTTCAGGGAACCCCCGATTTCGTCCGTCAGCCGCGCCATTCGCGATAACCCGCGATAGCCGGCCACGGACAAATCGATTCGCCCAGCGGGTACTTGAACTGGGCCAATGTTCGATGGACTGGCTTGGGCCGGTAGCGGCAACGCGAACGCTGACATCAGCAGAAGCCACGCAACCCATTGCGATAGATTCAGTACCCCGCTGAGGGGGTTACCGGCCTTCTGTCGAGCCGTGAAAGACACAACCAACTACCTCCCAGCCAACACCTGATCATCATTCTCAGGGCCACAACACACGCGAACCGCTACCCTTCGTACTCGATATCCCAGTAACGATACAACGTCTGAGCCGATTCATGTAGTTTGTGATGTTTTGAGCGGACCAGGAATCACCGCGTCAAACGGCGGCTACGGTGCGGGAGGCTTGAGCACCCAACGAAGACTGCATTACGAGCAGCGGAAGAGAGCACATACTGTGCTTTCGCATCTGGGCGCGGCAAGCTCGCGCGCCAACTCAGGACTTCATCAGCTTGGAGAAGTAGCGGTTGTCGTAAAACATGGTGCTGTTGTGTACGAACTCGAGCACCTTGTGCATCTTGTCCCGATCTTCGCGATTCATATCGTTGAACTGGATCGCGATGCCTGATCCGGGATCGATACGCACAACGAATCCTGAAGCCTGAAGCCTGCCGTCGTCAATCGAGAAAATCACTTTCAATTTGGAGCCGGCGGGCATCAGTGTACTGGTTTCCACATAGCAGCCGCCCAGGCTGACGTCGATCAGGTTTCCCAGGACGGGCACCTCGCCTTCCTGCGGCCGCAACTCAATCGTGACCCGGCACTTCATGCGGGGATACAGCCGGCGGTTCTTGCGCGAAGGCTGTTTCTGCTTTTCGATGTACATGCGGCGGTCGGCTTCGGCCAGCAGCGCCTCCGCATCTTTCCCGTCCTCCGGGTACAGGGCCTGGCCCACACTCAACGAAAGGATGTCTTCGCTGCACACTTCCTGTCCGGCGTGTCGCGCCAGTTCACGCAGGCTCTCCGCCTTCTTGGCGGCAGCGTCGGCGGTCAGGCCCGGGGCCACCACCACAAATTCGTCTCCGCCCATACGGGCCACGTAGTCGTACTCACGGCAGCTTTCCTTCAAGGCTTGCGCGAACAGGCGGAGCACGCGATTGCCCTCCAGGTGGCCGAAGCGATCATTGATCTGCTTGAAGCCATCCATATCGCTGACCATCACCACCAGAGACGTGGTGTCGCGCTTGCAACGGGCCAGTTCGCGATCCAGTTGCAGAAACAGAGATCGGGCGTTCGGCAGACCGGTCAGGTAGTCGGTGACGGCCGAACTTTCGGCTTGTTCGAACTTCACGGCGTTTTCGATGGCCAGCGCCATTTTCGAGCTGATGGCCAGCAGGATGCGCAAGTGGTCGGAAGTGAAGGCATCGGTTTCCGCGTGATAGAGCGCGAGCACGCCCACCACGCCGGCTAGTCCTTCCAGAGGAATCGCCAGTGCCGAGCGCAGCGTGCTGAACTTGGTCGGATCGTTCAGATACCCTGGTTCTACCGAGGGGTTGCCGTTGATGATCGGCTTCCGGTTCTGCGCCACCCAGCCCGAGAGGCCGCTGCCCCACGGAATGCGCAGCGACGAAAACAGGCGGTGGTTGTCCCCGCTCACATGCTCCGGAACCAGTTCCGCGTCCCGCTTTACATAGATCGCGATGGCATCGTAGGGCACCAGCCGTCGGAGTTTCACCGAAAACACCGACAGGGTTTCGCCCAGACTGAGCGAAGCGCCCAGGTCCTGGCTC
>JBARIF010000586.1:0-5360 GCA_049799615.1 Terriglobales bacterium | reverse complement strand
GGACCGGGCTGCGCCGGCGAGACCGACGCATACGCTGCTGATCTCAGAGGGGTTGAGATTGGCAACCGTGCAGGCCTGGCGGATTGCACTCGCCAGCGACTCCCGCGCTTGCGCCTCTCCCACCCTGACCACGTTGCTGGCTGCTCCTGTCCCCGTGCCCAGGACGGAAGTTTCGTCGCCGATCAGGCAGGAAGTTTTGCTGCCGCCGCCGTCGATGCCGAGGTAGATGGCCACGAGCGTAGTTCTACCATAAGAGTTCGCTTTGGCATCCCAAACCGAAGTACCAGCTATCACTGCGTTTTCAAATTCAAAGGCGTCGGACAGAGCCTCCCTGAGCGAAGTCGAAGGGGCTGTCCGCCCCACACGACCCGATTGAGCTTGACGAGGTAGGTACCTCGCTGCAGATCGACGGACTTTCTCTTTAAAGCCCGCTACTCTGGGATGGCAATGGTATGCGAGGGCGAGACGCCCTCGCGACAGAGGGCGGGACGCCGGCGCTACGGTTCGCGAGCGAGTCGCCCGCTGCCACACTGACTTTTGCCACGCGGGATTTATGGTTCTGGACAAGCTCGATCTCGGCATCATCGCGCTTTATCTGGCTGGGATCACGCTGTTTGGGTTGCGCTTTCGCAAGAAGCAGCGCACCTTGCGCGATTATTTTCTGGCCGACCGGAATATTCCCTGGTGGGCGATTGCGCTTTCGATCGTTGCGGCAGAAACCAGCACGCTGACCATCATCAGTATTCCCGGCCTGGCGTATGACACCAATCTGACGTTTCTGCAGGTGGTGCTGGGATACGTGGTGGGACGATTCATCATCAGTTTCGTCCTGCTGCCTCATTACTTCCGCGGCGATCTGTACACCGCGTACGAACTGATCGAACGGCGCTTCGGCAGGAAGCTGCGCTCGCTGACCGCCGGGCTCTTTCTGGTGACGCGGGCCGCAGCCGAAGGGGTCCGGGTTTATGCGGTCTCCATCGTAGTAGCGATTGCGCTAGGGACAGGCGAGGTCGCTTCCATCGCAATCATTACCGGACTCACGCTGGTCTATACCTTCGAGGGCGGATTGGCGGCGGTGATCTGGACCGATGTGGTGCAGACCGTAATCTACGTCGGTGGGACGCTGGTGGGACTCTTCACGATCCTGCATCTCGTGCCTGGAGGCTGGCCGGCGATTCATCATCTGGCGGCGGGCGCGGGCAAGTTGCAGGTGTTCGACTTCACTCCTGACTTCTGGAAGCCCTACACATTTTGGGCGGGGCTGATCGGCGGAGCCTTTCTGACTACCGCCAGTCACGGCACCGATCAGCTCATTGTTCAGCGTCTTCTGGCGGCACGGAACCAGCGGCAGTCGGTGACTGCGCTGCTCTCGAGCGGAGCGGCGATTCTCTTCCAGTTTGCCCTCTTTCTTATCGTCGGCGTCATGCTGTTCGCGTTTTATCACGTGCCTTCGGCAAACTTTGGGCGGGCGGACAGGATTTTCCCGACATTCATCGTCAGCCAGATGCCGCACGGCATTTCAGGATTGCTGATTGCGGCGATCCTGGCGGCCGCCATGTCGAACCTGAGCGCGGCGCTCAACTCGCTTTCGTCCACTTCGATCATTGACTTTTATCTGCAGCGTTATCCGCAGACTGACGAACGCCGCAAGATTCGCTTGTCGCGGCTGGCGACGCTGGGTTGGGCATTGCTGCTGTTTGGGCTGGCTGTGTTGTCGCTGCATAAGGTCGGCCGAGTCATTGAAGTTGGATTACAGATCGCCTCCGTGGCTTACGGGGCCTTACTCGGGGTCTTTCTGCTCGGAGTGCTGACCCGGCGGGCCAATCAATCCGGCGCCATGGTGGGGATGCTATTCGGGTTCGTGACTGAGCTGTATATCTGGCTGTTTACGAAAGTGCCGTGGACCTGGTATGTGGCGATTGGGACTATTGTCACCTTCGCGGTGGGGTATGGGGTCAGCTTAGCGACTAAGAAGCCTTTAACCGCAAAGGTCGCAAAGTAAAGCCGCAAAGGTCGCAAAGAAGACACTTGCGAATCCCATTTTGGCATTCTTCCTAGGTTTCTTTGCGGCCTTTGCGGCTTTACTTTGCGTCCTTTGCGGTAATCTTTTGCCTTGCCCAGTCCCGACCTCACCCGCGAAATCATCGGCGCCGCGATCAAGATCCATCGAGAACTGGGGCCGGGACTCCTGGAGTCGGCGTACGAGGCCTGCCTGGCGTATGAACTGCAAAAGCTAGGCCTGAAGATTGAACGCCAGAAACCTGTGCCGCTCATCTACGAACAAGTAAAGCTGGAGTGCGGCTTTCGAGCGGACCTGGTGGTCGAAGGCAGAGTCGTGGTCGAGACCAAATGTAAAGACGCGCTGCATCCGGTTGACGATGCTCAACTACTGTCTCATCTCCGTTTGTTGAATATTTCGGTTGGGACTGTTGATCAACTTCCACGTCGTGTCCCTCCGAAGCGGCATCCGGCGCATGGTCAACAACTATCGTGAGCCGATCGGTCTCGTGATCTGACCGCAAAGGTCGCAAAGAAAGCCAACGTCCATCTTGTTATTCTTTCCCCGTATATACTTTTCCCTCCTGTTATGACCCGTCCCACGGAACTTGCGCGCGATCTCCGTTTGAGTCATGCCAGCGCGATTGTGGTGGGCACCATCATCGGCAGCGGAATTTTTCTGGTGCCGACCGAGATGATGCAGGCTGCCGGGTCGGCCAAGCTGGTTTACCTGGCCTGGCTGGTGGGGGGATTGCTGTCTTTTTTTGGGGCGCTGACCTACGCCGAATTGGGCGCGATGAAGCCCGAGGCGGGCGGCGAGTACGTTTATATCCGCGACGGTTATGGACCTCTGGCCGGCTTTCTATATGCCTGGACCTGGTTCCTGATCGCTAAACCGGCGTCGATTGCCACCCTGGCCACCGGCTTTGTCCGCGTGCTGGGAAATTTTCCGGCCTTCGGCTTTTTTACCCATAATTTTGTCTCGACCCCGTTTCGGGTCACGTACTGACAACTGGTGGCAGTTGCGGCGGCTACGTTGATTTCTGTCCTCAACTACATCGGAATCAAGAGGGCAGGCGACTTTCAGCTGGTGTTCACTTTCGTGAAAGTCGCCATCATTCTCAGCATCGTTGTGATCGGCCTGGGCTATAGCGGAGGAAGCTGGCAGAACTTTGCCGGCAGCTTTGCCGGCGCCAAAGGAGGAATGACCGGCTTCGTGGCTGCCTTGGTGGCTGCGTTGTGGGCCTACGATGGCTGGAATGATCTCAACATGGTCTCGGGAGAGATCCGCCATCCCGAACGCGACATTCCCCGCGCCTTGATTTTCGGGGTAGCGCTGGTGGGGATGCTGTACATGCTGTTGAATGCGGCGGTGCAGTATGTGTTGCCGGCGGGGGTGATCGCGGCTTCGCCGAGACCGGCGTCCGATGCCATGGCCGTGGTGCTCGGAAGTGTGGGGGCGGGGCTGGTTTCAGCCGGCATGGCTCTCTCCATGCTGGTGGCCATGAATGGCACCGTCATGAGCGGCGCCCGCGTGCCTTACGCGGTGGCCCGCGACCGCTATTTCTTTTCCGCGCTGGCCGAGGTGCATCCCCGCTTCCGGACACCTTCGGTCGCCCTGGTTGTGCAGGCAGTGCTGGCCATTGTCCTGCTGCTACTGGGGGGCAGCTTCCGCCAGTTCTTTTCGCTCGCGATTTTCGCCGAGTGGCTCTTTTACATGATCGCCGGGAGCACGGTGTTTGTGTTTCGCTGGCGTGACCCGCAGGCAGTCCGGCCATATCGGGTTTGGGGATACCCTATGGTTCCCATCCTGTTTGTTCTGGCGGCGGCGATGTTGCTTTTCTTTACTTTCAGGGACAATTACCCGAATTCGGGCATCGGCCTGCTGGTGATTCTGGCGGGGATACCTGTTTTCTACGGCTTCTCACGTAATCGCCGGGCAAATGCCTGACCTCCTGCCCGTGAATACGCGAGTTTAGAGCGAATCCTCTTTTGGACATTACGAGGGTTACTGAAGGACACCCCCGCAGGGCACGTTTACCCTCCTCGCTTTCTCCCGTAAGTTAAAAACTCCACCCGGCGCATTTCTCCCCAGGCTCGGGTCCCAATTCTGGAGTTAAAGGCATGGCTACGCCTGCAGGTTTCCAATTAGGGCTTTTGCCGGAGCGCAAGCTGAACAAGCGTGCGCTGGCGGCCAGTTACGGCCTCCTCATATTCCTGCTGATCGTCATGGTGAATATTGGCTGGATCTGGCCGGACGGCCTGGACATCAGGCGGCAGTATCACGTGACGGAACTGATTCCGATGCCGAGCCTGCAGCCCGAGCCGCTGAAGATGAAGCCTGCGGAGCACATTTTGAAGCCCAAGCTGTTGCCCAGGGCGACGGTTTTTGACGCTCCCAAGCTAACCGTACCGCGGGAGGTTCGTGCCCCGCGGCCACAGCAACCGGAGGTGGCGGCGCCCAAGATCGAGGTCAACCATTTCGCTCCTGCGCTGGTAAAGCTGGTCACGGGCGGAGCCCGGCCGACGCTGATCGTGCATACCGGCGAGTTCGGCAGTTCAGCGACTCCGACGGTGAACGCTCCGATCCAGAAAGTCCAAACCGGAGGTTTTGGAGACCCCAACGGTATAGCGGGACAGGGCAAGGCCAACGCGCACCTGGTGGCAGCGAGCACCGGTGCGTTCGATCTGCCTCCCGGAGCGGGAAACGGCAACGGAACGGGCGGGACCAAAGGTACTAAGGGCACGATTGCCAGCGCCGGTTTCGGCAACGGGATTGCGCAAGCGGGACAGGGCGACGGCCGCAGCAACGGGCGGGGCACCACGGTGCAGACCGCCGGCTTCTCGGCGCAGCAAGTCAACCAAGGACCAATTCGGGCACAGCAGGCGCAAACCGGACCAGCTACGGCACCTGTAGAAATTATCTCCAAGCCCAATCCGGTTTACACTGAGGAAGCTCGACAGCTCAGATTGCAAGGTGAAGTGTTGTTGGAGGTACTTTTCGGATCGGACGGGCACGTGCACGTGAATCGGGTGGTGCGGGGCATGGGCCACGGCCTCGACGAGGCTGCGATCACGGCTGCCAACAAGATCCGCTTCAAGCCTGCCCAGCACTACGACCAGCCAGTAGATTCGACGGCGGTTGTGCATGTGGTTTTCCAGCTGGCGTATTAGGCGCGACAGGGAGGATTTAGTCATGCGTACTTGGAAATGGATGCTCACCGCTTCCCTGCTGTTCGGGTTCAGCGCGATGGCGCAGCAGACGACAGCACCCGCATCGCCCTCCGAGACAGCGATGCCGCCGGCGCAGCCCTCTGCGAGCCCGGCTGCAGTGCAGAACGCTCCGCAGCCCGCGGCCAGCA
>JBARIF010000585.1:0-5086 GCA_049799615.1 Terriglobales bacterium | reverse complement strand
GAAATGATGGGGGCGAAGATCACCGCCCAGACGGGCGGCCGGCCGCCCCTGCGGGTGCAGGGCGGCCAATTGAAAGCCATCCGCTACGTGATGCCGGTGGCCAGCGCTCAGGTCAAATCATGTCTGCTGTTCGCCGGCCTGTTCGCCAGCGGAGAAACATCGGTCACTGAGCCGGTACGCACCCGCGATCACAGCGAACTGGCACTGCGCGCATTTGGGGCGGAGATCACGCAGGCGGGTCTTGAAACGCGGATTGCGGGCGAGCAGAAATTGCGGGCGATTGAAGCGGCGATTCCGGGCGATATTTCCAGCGCAGCATTTTTCCTTTGTGCGGCGGGATTGTTTCCGGGCGCGGAACTGACCATCGAGGACTTGCTGATGAATCCCACCCGGGCGCGGCTGCTGGATATCCTGATTCTGCTGGGCGTGGGAATTTCGGTGACCCAACTGGAAGAGCAGCATGGGGAATTGCGGGGCATGGTCAAGGTAGAGGGGCGTGAGCTGAAAGGGATCACCATTGCCGGAGCCGATACCGCGGCCCTGATTGACGAAATTCCTGTGCTGGCTGCGATCGCGCCCTACACCGAAGGTGGGATCGAGATTCGTGACGCGCGCGAGTTGCGGGTGAAGGAGTCCGATCGCATCGCGGCCATCGCCACAAATCTCCGTGCCATGGGAGCGCTGGTGGAGGAACGCGAAGATGGTTTGAAAATTCCGGGCAGGCAGAGGCTGCGCGGAGCGGACGTCGATTCTCTCGGCGATCACCGCATCGCCATGGCCTTTGCGGTGTCCGCCTTGCGTGCCGAAGGGGAGACGCGGATTCGTGGAGCGGAGGCGGCGGTCATCTCCTATCCCGGCTTCTTCGACGCGCTGGAGAGCGTGGCGCAGCGCTGAAAAGCTACCTCGGTTTCCCCAACCCTTGATGCGTCAAAGTTATTCTTCGCGGAGCAGGTTTGCCGGATCGATGTGCAGGGCCCGCCTCACGGGGCCGGCGACCGAGAGTATACCCGTGAGCAACAGAGTCAATGCCACCGCAGCCAGAACAAAGGGATCCTGTGCCGACGCCTGGTAGACGATCGCCGAAAGCACCCGGCTGGCGGCAACCCCGAGCAGCATCCCCACCACTGACCCGCTAGCCAGCAGGACCAGCATGCGGCCAAGCGCCGCCGAAAGAACCTGCTTGCCTTGCGCACCGAGTGCGACCCGAAGGCTCAGTTCGCGCAGCCGCTTGGTGACGGTGTATGAGGCCAGGCCGAAGGTCCCGGTGATCGAGAGCAGCAATCCAAAAGCCCCGAAGATGCCGAGGGCGACGGTCGCTACCTGGGAGACAAAGAACGTCAGTCCCAGCTGGTTCCTCCAGGGGCTCGACTCCCGGATAGGGACAGTGGGGTCAAGGTCACGCACCACTTTGCGGACGGTGGCTGCCATAGCGTTCGTGGCCTCTTCCGAGGCATCGGGCCGCAGCCGCACAATGAGCGATGTCTTGGTGGTGGGCTGCTGCGAGATCGGAAAGAAGACCGCCGCTTTCTGGTTTTCGCTGAGCAAAAGATACTTTCCGTCCGCCGCGATACCCACGATCTGGATCTGCACGCCGGATGAGTTCTTGAAGTAGCGGCCAACCACGTCTTCAGAGTGGAAGAGACGCCGGGCGAACTCCCGATTCACGACCGCAACAGGCGAGGTCTTCGCGGTGTCGCTGAAACTTACATCGCGTCCCGAGAGCAGCGGGGTCTCAGCTGCGGCAAAGTATCCCGGCGAGACGTCGTAGCCGTAGGCGCCGAATGCCCGGTTTGAAGGTCTGAAATCGGTGGTCGGTTGCGGAAAGATATCGGAAACGAACGTGTCCTGGGAGAGCGGCGTGGATTGCGCGTATCCGGCTGCCTCCACTCCTGGAAGGTGGGAGACTCTTTCCAGCAACTGGCGCTGGAAGTGGTCGGCAGCGTCGCCCGAATAGCCGGCCTGACTCAACTGGAATTTGGCCACGACGGCATGCCTGGGATTGATCCCCATGTTCATGGTCATGGCTTTGCCCAGGCCGCGGAGCGAGACAAAGGCCGCCGTGACGGTGACGCAGCAGAGCGCGATCTGTGCAGCCAGCAGAACATCGCGAAGGGCCCAGCGGCGTCCGGCAGTGGATTGGCTGCCGCCGCTCTTGATCGCGCTATTAGGGTCGGTCTTGAAGATCTGCCACAGCGGCATCACACCGAAGCCCACGCCTGCGAACACCGAAATGAGGAATGCCATCATGATGAGTGATGGCTGCGGCATGATGTGAAACTTGAACGGATACTCGGTCGGTGGATGCCAGTTGGCCAGGCCGGTGAGTGCCATCCACGCCAGACCGCAGGCGCAGATTCCCCCGAGGATCGAAATCACGAAGGCCTCGACCAGGACCTGGCGGATGACGCGCCAGCGGCTCGATCCAATGGCCAGGCGGATGGCAATCTCGCGGGTGCGGTCCGCGGTTCGCGCCGCGAACAGGCCGCCGAGGTTGGCGCAGGCCGCGAGCAGCACGATACCCGCAAGACCCATTACGCCGGCCAGAAATGCGCGGGTTGGGCCGCTGATAAAGTCGCCCACCAGGCCGGGGCGGGTCAGCGTAAGGGTCAGCTTTTCCTCGTCTTTCGGAAACTCGCGGGTGGCACGGGCGGCAATCGCGTTCAGCTCAGCCTGCACCTGAGGCATGGTGACGCCGTCCTTGAGGCGCACGATCGACCAGATATTTTGATCGTGCCGCGATTCAAGCCAGTTGTATCCGTTCAGCGAGGCCTGATTCGCCATGGGAACGAAAATGTCAGGCTGCAAAAATTTTTCAGTCCCGTAGAATCCTTCCGGAGTAACGCCGACGATGGTGTAGGGCTGCTTATTGAGGCGGATGGTCTTGCCGACAATGTTGGGATCGGCGCCAAAGTCACTCTTCCAGGCGGGCCAGGAAAGCACTGCGGCTTCGGATGCGCCGGGATGATCGTCGTCCGCGCGCTGCAGCAGGCGCCCGAGGAAGGGCTTGAGGGCGACGGCCTCGAAGTACTGCCCGCTTACTTCAAATCCCCAGACCGGCCGGGTGACTCCGTTGGCCTCCAGGCCAAAACTATCAACCGTAAAGGCCGCGACCGCAGCGAACACCGTATTTCCATCCCGGACATCGCGAACTTCCGGATAGGAAAAAATCGGATAGGACTCATTGGTGTGGGCGAGCGTCATCACCTGTTCCGGGCGAGGCACATCAACGGGCCGCAGGATCAATGCCTGGATGACCCCGAACACGATGACGTTGGCGGCGATTCCGAGTGCCAGAATGAGGATTGCGGTGAGGGCAAAGCCGGGAGATCGGCGCAACTGGCGCAGGGCGAAGCGAAGATCATGCAGCAGGGTGGTCATGGTCGGCCTCCCGGACGACGAAGGGGCTACATCGAGAGAAAGGCAATTCGAGAGCCAAAACGTCGCGCACGCAACTTCATGATAGGGAAGCGGCTTCCGGATATTGGCGGGGCGTTGGGCCGGGTCGGGTGTCCGATTTCGGGGGAAGGTGTCCGTGAATGAACACAGGCGGCGGCGATAGCGGCAGCTCGCCGCCATCGCCCTCCGCTCTGCGATGAATGTCAGACGGCCCTAGTTTACGTGTTCCTGCTTGCCGTGAAATTTGATCAGGCCGTTTGTGTCGTTGACACTGGCAACGTCCTGGTTGGTATATACCCTCTTCGCCTTGGCCCGAACACCAGTACCCACAAGTTGCGCGGCGCCATAGCTGCTCTGAAACATGGCGGCTCCGAGTTCAATTCCGTGACCAGAGGCTCCGGCGGTCGTGGGTGCAGCAGAAGGTGAAGGCGCACTGAGCCGCACTCCCGGCGCATACCAAAGGGGCTGGTTAACGGACACGGAGAGGCTGGTCGTACTCATGGTGCTCGTGCTGGCCCCAACGGTGAGAACGGGAGTGTCCAGAGTCAAGGACGGCGTCGCCAAGGCCTCAGGGGGAGCCGAAGGAGTGGTGAGGCGCGGCGAGAAGGGCTGAGCGTAAGTACCGGGAAAAGCCTGATCGCTTTGAGCGGCAGCGAAGAGGCAGCAACAGATTACGATCAAGAGACTGACTAGCTGGCGCATGGTTTTCTCCTCCACTTCGAACTTTACCTCAGATTCCTAACTGGGTGGGCAAGATGCCCGCCCGACGGCCGGCGGGATGCCGGCCCTACCTAGCTTCCTACATATCTAGCGTACAGGCTGCGGGCGACGGCCGTGTCGGTTGTGCCTTTGATGATGGCCCGGCCGTCGAGGAACAAGGTCATCTCGTAGGGCTTGGACCAGAACTTCAGAACAAAATCGTTATGCCGTACCGGGCCGTGCGGCTGCAGCCGAGTGCTTACTTCCACGAAATCAACCGGCCGGTGGCGCTCGTGGATCTGCACCGAGTTTCGTCCACACAATGTGATGTGCGGGCGGCCTTCGCCTGCGAGATGAACGAAGTCGCGCTGGCCGCAGACGCGGCATCCCGGGCGTGGGCTTCCGGCCTTGACCTCGGCGCGTTGGTTGCGCCACAGGTCGAAGGAGAGCAAAGTCCGCCGGAGTTGCGGATCGGCGCCTACCAGCAGCTTGATGGCTTCAGTGGCGGCGATGGACGCAGCCAGGTTTACGGCTGAGTTGAGGATTCCGGCGGTTTCGCAGGTCTCGAAGGCACCGCGTGGTGGATCGGGAAAAAGACATGCCAGACAGGCGGTCTTCCCCGGCAGCACATTCATCGTGATGCCATAGCTGCCCACGGCAGCGGTATAGATCCAGGGGAGGGAAGTCTTCACCGCAAAGTCATTAATGAGATAGCGGGTTTCGAAGTTGTCAGTGCCGTCGAGGATCAAGTGTATCCCCTCTAGCAGGGCTTGAATGTTGGAGGGAACCAGATCGCGGACCTGCGGCTCAATCACAATCTGGGAGTTGAAGGCAGAAATCTTGCGAGCGGCGGCGATCGCCTTGGGCAGCGCTTCGGCGGCATCGGCTTCATCGAACAGAGACTGGCGTTGCAAATTGCTGGGCTCGACGTAGTCGCGATCGATGATGCGCAGGCTTCCGACGCCGGCGCGGGCGAGCAGGGATGCCAGGG
>JBARIF010000584.1:0-3332 GCA_049799615.1 Terriglobales bacterium | reverse complement strand
CCACTAAAAGGCCACCAATTGTCACCTTCTGTAGAGGAATACCCGATCCACATGAACAGCCGACAGTACCGGGCTGTTGCTGCGCTGAAAGTGGTGCGGGCGTCTTCTCGGCGTGGCTGGAACGGTCCGGCTTACCGAGTACGTCATCGACTAGCCCGGCGAGTCGCTCGGCAGTGATGTCAACGGCCCGCTTGCCGGCTTCATTCAATTGTCGACGCCCTTCCGGCTTGGCCATCCCCTGCTCCGCGACGAGGTCGTTGACCACGATGCTCGCCGCTGGCTTTCCTGAGTACATCTCGGTACCACGCGCCGCACAGCGCAGTTCGCAACCGTCCACCGTGATGGTCGGATGAAAGCGAGCAAACGCGCGATCTCCTTCACCACCCGCGAGTATCAACGGCAAACAGATCGTCACCGTCTCGGACGGCCGCAGTTCGTGGAGAACCTTGAGAGCGGCGAGCCGTGCGACCGTGCCCTCGGCCAGTTCCTCTCCCGAGCACGATATGATGCCAGCTTTGCGTTCGGGCAGATTAGGCATGATGTCCTCCTGGTTTGCTTTCGCTGGAACCCATGGTGTCAATGAACTCCGCGATTTCCTCAGCCAGTACGCGAGCGAGTTCCTTGCCCGCCGCGTTCAGCTCTGCGATGCCCTCGGGCTTGAGATCTTTGTGGCGCCTGAAAGCGTCGAACACCGCGACTTCATTGGCGATGGCGCCACCGCTCTGTTTCACTAGCTTGTCGGCGCACATCTGCTTGCAGCCGTCGATGGTCACGGCCGGGATGGTCCGTACTCGCTCCCGCGCCTGCTCCTCGCCAAGCACGAGCTTCGATAGCGCCACCAACTGCGTATCGTGGGGTCGCAAGTTCTCACACAGTTCGTAAGCCGTCTCGCGGGTCACACTGCCGAGCGACTTGCCGATTCCACTACAGGGAACAACTACGACGCTTGCACTGTTGTGATTCATGACTTGAGCTCCTGCTCTGCCTGCGACTGCATCGCCGAGAGGTACGCCTTTGGATCGAGCAGCTTCGTGCGATCGGCTTCCCAGTTCGAGGCCTCGACCACTGCCAGCCAGCCCTCGCCGAAAGGATCCTGGTTAATCAGCTCAGGTTTAAGCTCCAGAGCCTTGTTGATCTCAACGATTGTGCCGGTGACGGGTGAAGGTAAGTCAAGATTCACTTTCATCGTCTCCAGTTCGGCCAACTCGTCGCCAGGCTTGAGGCTGGTTCCAGTCGGTTTTACTTTGGCGAAGGCCACGTCGCCGCCATGCTGCTGCACAAAATCTGTCAGCCCGACGCGCACCTGCATGGTCCCCTGGGCTTGTACCCACACTCCATCCGAGGTGTACAGGCGGTCCGTGGCCACGCGAAACGTGAACTTGTCGACGGTTGTCTCAAGATACTCAGGCATCGTCTCTCCTTCGAGGACCTCTAAACCCTTAAAGAACACCGGACCTAGCCACCCGAAATCCAACTCTTGATTTCTTCTTCTCTGGGTATCCGGCCAGCCGATTTGACCACACCATTCACAGCCACCGCCGGAGTGAACAGAACACCAGCCTTGGCCAGCTCCTGCACATCCGTGACCTTCTCCACATCAGCTTCAACGCCCATTTGCTCAACGACCAAGCGCACCAGCTTCTCTGCTTGCTTGCACCTCGCACACCCTGGACCGAATACGGTGATGTTCAGCATGATTCCCTCATTTACATGATCAAGTTGAATACATATCCAACAATCAGAATTCCAACGGCCACGATGCTGACAAAAACAGCGATCAACTGGGGGCGAAGCACCTTGCGCAGAATGATGGTCTCCGGCAATGACAACCCAATCACGGACATCATGAAAGCCAGAACAGTCCCCAGCGCGGCTCCCTTGCCGAGCAACGCCTGGACCACAGGAATAATTCCCGCTGCGTTTGAATACATCGGTACCCCAATGAGCACTGCCAGTGGCACCGACCACCATGCGCCCTTGCCCATGATTGAGGCCATGAAGTTCTCAGGTACATAACCATGAATACCCGCACCGACCGCGATACCGGCAATCACATAAGGCCAGACTCTGCCCACAATGTCGCGAACGGCGTCCGTGCCAAGGTGGACGCGGTCTGACCAACTAATCTTTTCTGCCAGGTCAATACCATTACTAAACTGCGTCTCGTACACCCACGGTTCGACATAGCGCTCCATCTTCAGCCGACCGATCGTCCACCCGGCGACCATGGCGATGAACAAGCCTGTTCCTGCGTAAATGGCGGCAATTCGCCATCCGAACAACCCGAACAGGAGCACCAGGGCCACTTCATTGATCATCGGAGCGGCAATCAGAAACGAAAAAGTCACACCCAGCGGTACACCTGTCGTGACGAAACCAATAAAAAGGGGCACAGCCGAACAGGAGCAGAACGGCGTTACCACGCCAAGCAGTGAGGCCAGAACATTGCCGAGCGACTCGCGCTTGCCTGCCAGAATCGCCCGTGTGCGCTGTGGCGTGAAGAAGGAGCGGATGATGCCGACACCGAACACGACCACTGTCAAGAGCATCATGACCTTCGGCACTTCGTAGAAAAAGAACTCTACTGCAGAACCTAGATGACTGCCCCTGCCGATGCTCAATATTGTGTAGGTAAGCCAGTTGGCAACCAGAGGCAACCGACTGTAGAGCAAATACCATGCGGCAAGACCCGCTAGAACCGCAGCTACCTTCGTGGGAATCGTGCCTTTTGGGAGGTATTTTGCGGTGCTGCTTTCGATTTGGACTTCCGTTGGCATTGATAACCGTCCCGACATGGTCCCCTTGCCCATAGAACAAATGCAGTCACGTCACGCGTTGTTACAGACAAATTCCTTCTCTATGCACGTTGCACCAAGGCTCCACGTGAGCCGATAAGGGCAGAGTACGGCCTCCACGCACTCGCGTTGCAGCAACCTGCTTCCACCGCCTCCTTCAGTTTGCGTGAATCTTGGACGAACACTTCCTCGTTCTTAAAAGCGGCTTGCAGAAAACCGAAGAGTTGGCGCCGGAGGCCCTCGTGCGGATCGGCAAGGCTATAGCACATGCGCGCGCCGTCGCGGCGGTCGAGCACGAGCCCCGAGTTCTTGAGATATGTGAGGTGGCGGGAGACGTTCGGCTGTGGCGACGCGAGCACGTACTGGAGGTCACACACGCACAGTTCACCGTGCAGTAGCAGGTTGAGAATGCGCAAACGGTTGGTGTCTGCTAATCCCTTGAATATGCGCTCTAGTTTGTTCATCGGCCACATCCCGGTCGCTTCTGTGCAATGCATATATTCGTATACAAACATAGATGTATGTTCGTATCAGTGC
>JBARIF010000583.1:0-2525 GCA_049799615.1 Terriglobales bacterium | reverse complement strand
GCATCGCTCGGATCAGTGACGTCCTCCACTAGCATCGTAAACTCATCTCCACCCATCCTGGCTATTGTGCCGTCGCTGCGCATCGATGCCCGTAGCCTGTTGCTCACTTCTTTGATTAGAAGGTCGCCGGTTGCGTGGCCATAGCAGTCGTTGACGACCTTGAAGTCGTCGATGTCAATGAAAAGGACGGCAGCGGCCTCTTGTGAGTGCCTTTTCATTAGGTCTACGACGCTCTGCAAACGTGCCAAGAACAAGGCCCGGTTTGGAAGGCCAGTAAGAGCATCATGGGTGGCGTTAAAAAGCAATTGTTCCTGAGCGTGTTTTCGTTCTGTTATATCTCGGGCATTGTAGACGATGCCGCCGATGTTCTTGTGCTGAATCAAGTTTCGAACAACACACTCGAAGTGGAGCCACCTTCCGTCTGCATGTCGTAACCGGAATTCAACGATCGGATTCTGTCCGTATGCTGCCGATCGTGGCCCTGTGCTTATGGTCTTCCCGAAATCGTCCGGATGCAATAGGTCGACCATGCTCGTTCCCACGAGACTATCTCCAAGAACCTCGAGAACTGTATGAACGGAAGGACTGGCGTACGTGATTTGACCAGAGGGATCAGCGATGAGAATGATGTCGGCTGACTGTTCGGTGAGAGCGCGAAAGCGCTCTTCGCTCTCGCGGAGGGCGTTGCGTTCGGTTTTTTCCAACTGGCCGATATGTTCTTGTCTCTGGAGCCGGAGAAAAAGTATCAGAATGGCGATCGCTGCCAATGTTGCGGCCGCCAGCAATTCGTTCCTAGCTCTCAGCGCAACACCTTGGGCCCAGTTGCCCTCGGCTTCAATGGCAATCTGCACTTGGTGCTGCATCAAGTCGAACTGGGGGCTGACCTCTTGAAAATCAACCTGCTTCGCCTCGTCAAAGTTCCCGATCTGCATCAGGATCCATTGCCGGTCGGCCGAAATGATGTACTTGTCTAACTCGGGCCAGACTGTTTCTAGGGCATAGGTGTGATAAGTATGAAGGCGTGCCGCCAGCACGGCCTTAGGCAGTGCCTGTCTTGCCGCCCGCATCGCGGAGTCCGCTTCGGGAGTCAGGGTTTGGCCCTGCAAGGCTGTCCAAGTAAGATTGTTGATCTCTCGCGTAAGAGCTGCAATTTGATTGAGAGTTACTTGGACAGAGCGCGCTTGGTCGATCTGAATCCTCTGAAACCAAGAGAGAGCAGCCAAGACAGCGATGGCGGTCGCGAGAACACCAAATACAAGGGCCAATTTCGGGCGTGCCACTAGACTTCCACATCGCAAGGTGAGGGTTCTACGCGTCGGCCGGACCATTTTGATTGTGAAGAACCGAACAGATCTCTTCGCGAGCACGCTCTGTGCAAAAATAGGGGAGGGGGTGGCTCATCTGGACGTACATCAACTGCCAGACGCTATTATCAAGTATCAGGTCCGGTTTTGGCGGGTCCAAATGAGCACTCCACATTACGAAAGTGCGATCTTGTGCTATCCGGTGGGTCTTAAGGATTAGAAAACTACTCTCTACAAACGCGCGAAAGGGAGCCGAAATTGGATGATGGCAGTGACCGTCAATGGCCGGCAAGTGTGCAAGAGCACACACACATCGAACAAACGGCTAGCCGATCAGCTGCTCGATGGGAGACTGAGGTATTCGAAGGGCGTTTTCATCTGCCGAAATCTGCTCCGCCTCCCTTCGCGGAGTGGGCCGACGAGTTCCTCGCAAGAGTGGCGCACCCGAATACTCGCAAGCGATATGGGTCTTCCGTCAGGAAATTGAAAGCCGCATTCGCTCGGGCAAAATTGTCGGACATTTCCGGTGACCGTATTGACGAATTCAAAGATGCACGGCTGGCCGACGGTGTAGAACCGGCAACAATCAACCACGACCTTCGAGTCCTTAGGCGCATGATGCGACTTGCTGAGCGAAAGCGCCTGATATCCCGGAATCCTTTTCTCGAGGCGGATTTCCTCAAGCAGGGGAATCTGCGGACGCCCCACATCCTCACGTTTGAGGAAGAGGAGAAGATCTTGGCTGTTGCACCTCCCTTCCTCCGCGCTCTGGTAATCTTGATTCTGGAGACTGGGATGCGATCCCACCGCGAGGCGCTAGCTCTTACGTGGGAAGCAATCGACTTCGTTAACGATTCGATTCGAGTTCGAGAATCGAAAACCCGAGCGGGCAT
This sequence comes from Terriglobales bacterium, assembly GCA_049799615.1. Taxonomy (GTDB): domain Bacteria; phylum Acidobacteriota; class Terriglobia; order Terriglobales; family Acidobacteriaceae; genus JAIQFF01. The sequence continues at coordinate 328 of JBARIF010000583.1, read as the reverse complement.
CAGGAACGTCCCGATTACAGCCAGGTGCCGAACTGAGCTCGTGCGTTGGCGTGAGATGCTCGGTCCAGAGTTCTCACAGTTCGTATTTCCCAACATGCGAACGCCGGCGAGACCGAGGAATGACATTCGGCATGGCTGGGCAAAAGCTCTGCAAGACGCTGGCCTGGACTACTTCTGGATCTACAATCTCCGCCACACGTTTGCTAGTGGCTTGTCGCAGAGTAACCATTACTAGTCCGTCAGCATCAAAGCTGTCATGGCTACTGGCAGCGAAGTCTTGCTCACCCCGCAACAGCATTCTGACCTAAGCAGCATCGCCCAGTCTCGT
>JBARIF010000582.1:0-2190 GCA_049799615.1 Terriglobales bacterium | reverse complement strand
ACCGGGGCCTGCGGGCTTGGCGCCGATTGTGGCGCCGGCGTAATCGTGATGGTGCGGCCGTTGTTACTGAAGGTCGCGAACAACGGAACCGGGCCGTTCACCGCGATCTCCGCCGCCCCATTACTCTCCTGAAACGTGGCCGAAGGGATGACCGGGCTGTTAAAGGTCAAGGTCTGCGATCCGGGAGGGACCAGCGCCTCCCGGTTAAACACCATGCGCAATCTCCCTGGTTCCGTGGCGATGGTGGGATTTACCGGCGATGTGAAATTCATCACCAGGGTGGGAGGATTCGTCTTGTTTACCTGGGCGGTAAAGTGGACCGCCACATTGCCGATAAACAACCGCCGCGAACTTTCGTGAAAATTTACCGGCGTTCCCAGAAAGCGCTGCATGAGGCCGGGAAGGGAACTCAAGGGCACGAGGCCGTGTCCGTCTTCCAGCCAGAAGTTTGCCGGCAGGTCGAAACTTTTCCCCTGTACCCGCGCCCGGGTTTGCCCGGGAGTGAATTCGCTTTCCACGCGGTTGAAACTCAATCTCCAGAGGCCGCCATCGGTCCGGGCGCTGACCGAGCCCAGGGGCTCAAGAATTTCGAGCAGGCCAACGTATTCCGCTCCATTCTGCTCTCTGACCGGCAGGGAGTAACTGGCATTGCCGGAATAAACCGCCAGGCGCTTCTCTTCAGCGGAGCCGGAAACCACCACGGCGGAAACCAGCAATGCCAACGAGACAGCCATGCCAACCATCACCGCCGGAGCGGCGTGGTCCGGAGGTCGGCTACTCCAGCGCATAGATGGTCAGACCGGTAAGCAGCTTGGGGTAAAAATCAGTGGACTTCTGGGGCAGGACCTCACCGGCAAAAGCAATGTCGCGCACCTGCGCCATGCGGGCGGGATTCATAAGGAAGGCCACATTGGCCGCTCCGCTCCTCACCTGCGTCATGGCTTCACCGATGTCTCGAATGTAGCGCACATTTTTCTGCTCGCGAATGGCTTCTTCGGAAATCCCGAGCACGCCTTCGAGCAAGCACTTATGCAATTGCACCACATCGAGCGCCTGTTGGCGCAGCGACCATCCCGCAAACATTTCGCTGGCCAGCACTTTGGGCCGGTCGAGGAGAAAGACCCGGGAGTAGGTGACGGCGAGCAGGGCTGTGCCCATGCGCCCGGCTTCGCGCAGAATTACGGCGGCACGGGCGGCGTCCACGGCTGCATCCACCTCTTCCACGCTGAAGTAGGCGCTGGCCCCATCCCGGAAGGCGGTCGGGGAAAATGACGGCAGACCGTGCACCACGCGGTGGGTAGGCAGGATGACCATGCCGGGACTGTCCATGTTGACCAGGGTCATCATCACCAGATCGTGGGGCGGGGCTGCGGGATCGGGAGCCGCGCTTAGGTCTTGACCCCTTGGATCCTGGAGCGAAGCGCGTTCTCTTGGCGCCGTCCCTGACGGCCGAGCGGCAGCCCGGCGTTCGTTGCGATAGTTCAGCGCGGTTTCGTAGCGGTGATGGCCGTCAGCAATTATCAATTTCTTGTCCCGCATCTTGCCCCGCACCAGGTTCACCAGGCCGGGGTCGGATATCTTCCAGACCCGGTGGGAGACTCCATATTCATCAAGAGTTTCGAGATCGGGCTGGCCGCCGGGTGCCAGCAGGCCTTCGATCTCGGCTGCAGGATCGCTGTACAGCATAAAAAGCTGCCCAAAATGGGCCCGGGTGGCCCGTAACAGTTCCAGGCGGTCGGCTTTGGGCTTGGCCAGGGTCTGCTCATGGCGGAATACGACGCCGGCGGAGTAGTCTTCGATCCGTCCCAGCGCGATAATGCCGCGCCGCTCCAGCTCAGCCGTTCCTCCGGGGACGGTAAAGCGCTGAACATAGAGGTAGAGCGAAGGTTGGGCGTCCTGCAAAAAGATGCCTTGCCGCCTCCAGTCCCGAAAGAACTGTGCCGCACGGGTGTACCGGTTTTCTCCGGTGTGGTCGCTGACGTGCTCTTTGCCCAGGATAACGCGCACCAGGTTCTGTGGGCTCGCAGCATAGTAGGCGTCCTGCATCTCGGGCGTGATCTTGTCGTAGGGCTGGGTGACGACTTGTGGAATCGAGACCCGGGTGGGGTCATAGCGAAGGGCGCGAAAGGGCTCAATGTGTGCCATGGCTGAAAGTGGAATCTAAAATTGTACAAGAGCTTTGTGTAGTGT
>JBARIF010000581.1:0-1940 GCA_049799615.1 Terriglobales bacterium | reverse complement strand
CAGCAACAACTCCTTCGGATTGATCGGACTGGTTCTGTTCTGTTTTCTGCTCTTCCTGCGCCAGGCGGAAGTGGCCCTGCCGCCATGGCAGCGCGTCTTGCACTGGATCGGAGTTGGCTCTGCGCTGATGGTTTCGCTGATGCCATTGTTTCGCTCGATCTTCCTTACCTTGCTGCTTATCGCCTTGCTCGACATTTGGTTTACCCGCAATCTCCGGAAGCGTGTCTTCCGGGTGGTCACGCTGCTGGTACTTGGCGTGATTTTCCTTAAGGGCAACGCGGTCTTGCCGGATCTCTATCAGGAGCGAGTCTCCAGCGGAGAGAATGTCTACGCCCGCATGGCCCAACAACGACAGACCCTACACTTATTTCTCAAGGACCCGCTATTAGGCGTGGGCTTGAACAATTTCATCGCCGCCGCTTCCAGAGACACGCCTTACACAGGCCCGTATTCCGGCGTGGATCCGCTCGACGCTCCCCACAGCAATCTAGGAGCAATTCTCGCCGAAACCGGTATTCTTGGGTTCATTCCGTATGTCTTGGCTAATGGACTACTGGTGGCTGCTTTCTGGACCGCGCGTCGCCGAGGTTCGCCGAGCTTCGTGCTGGTCTGTAAGTATTTCCTCTTTATCTTCCTCAGCTATTGGGTAAGCGGTCTGAGTCTGACAAGCGGCCACTACGGGGACCTTAATCGTTGGTATCTCCTCACCGTTGCCACCCTCTACAAATACGGCGCCACCGACGAATTCGACCACCCCAACCCGACTCTACGTTTCCGCCAGCAATCTTTACTATGACGATGGCCACTCAACAGGCGATAGAACATTGGAACAACATCCCTCTTTTCCTGTCCGAGGAAGAGCGGTACCGGACTTATCCCTGGCTCTACGAAGTAGCGGAATTCCGAGATCACGGCGGCGAGCGCGTTCTGGAAATTGGTTGCGGTACAGGCTGTGACTTACTGCAGTTTGCCAGGCACGGGGCGGATGCTTGTGGAATCGATGTCACTGCGGAACATCTTCGTCTGGCTCGTGAGCGGCTGGCAGGGCGCGCGGAAATACGCGAGGGCGACGCCACAGCCATTCCTTTTCCTGCAGCCAGCTTCGACTATGTTTATTCCCACGGGGTTCTGCATCATGTCGACCAGCCCCGCAGAGTCGCGCAGGAAATCTTCCGTGTGCTTCGACCCGGAGGGCGATTCAACGTCCATGTGTACGCTTTCTGGTCTTGTGCGCACCTGGTTTACCGGCTGAAATATAGGAGGGATTGGAAGCGGCGCATCGAAAACAGCTGGGATCCAGTCCACATTGACCTCTACAGGGCCCGCGAATTACGGGAACTTTTCGCCCCGGCGATCATCGCCACTGAAAAATATGAGTGCCGCTACTGGCCTAGGCTGGAACACCTCGCCGGCTGGTTTCTCGTTGCCAAGGGCGCAGCACCGCATACGAGCCCCAGCCTCCTTCTAGCAGCGCCGGTCGGTGATTCGGGGACTGCGGAGCCAAGATTTTGAGGAGAGCCTATGGAAACCCAATCCCAGGCTGAAACGAAGAATCTGGTCCAGCGATTTTGGAACAGCCATCCGTGCGGCGGCAAGTTTTCTACTCAGGTCATTGGTTCCAGAGAATTCTTCAACGAGATAGAGTCGCACCGCTACCGGACTGAACGGCATATACCCGGCTTGGCTGCATTCAACTGTTGGGCTGGCCGAGATGTCCTGTAGGTCGGCTGCGGTCTGGGCACGGATGCGGTGCAGTTTGCCCGCAACGGCGCACGGTACACCGGCGTAGACTTGACGCTGCGCTCCATCGAACTTACATCCCTACGGTTTCGTCAGGAGAAATTAGACGGAAGATTCCTGAACGCCGACGCGGAAAACCTGCCCTTCCCCCATGCCAGCTTCGACCTGGTTTACTCGCACGGCGTGTTGCACCACACGCC
>JBARIF010000580.1:0-5916 GCA_049799615.1 Terriglobales bacterium | reverse complement strand
CACCAGCACTCTGGGGAGCGGGCCGCAGATCACCAGTTTCGATCCGCTGCTTACCGGCTCGTTGCAGTTCGATCACAACAATATTCTGTCGTCCAGTACCTTTGCCCTTCCCATCACCGTGCAGAATTCCACCACCGCCGATTTTTCCTATTTGCAAGGCTTCAAGTGGGGCTCGAACCTCCAGGTGGGATTTAACAACACCCGTAGCACCACCAATTCGACATTTGCCACGCTGAGCCCGACCTTGGGCTCCAACTTTCAGGCACGGTTTACCCAGCATCTGTTACAGGGCTTTGGCTTCGCGCCCAATACGCGCTTTATCCGCATCGCGAAAAACAACCGCGAGATTTCCGACGTGGCCTTTCGCCTGCAGATTATTACCACCGTGGACCAGATCGAAAACATCTACTGGGACCTGGTGTACGCATACGAAAACGTGAGGGTACAGAACGAATCTCTGGCCTTCGCGCAGAAAACACTTTCCGATACCCAGAAGCAGGTTGAAATCGGCACTCTAGCTCCCATCGAAACGGTGCGGGCGCAGAGCACGGTGGCGAGCGATCAACAACAGCTCACGCTGGCGCAAACGAACCTGCAACTGCAGCAACTGCTGATGAAGAATGCGCTCAGCCGGACTCTGGTTGATCCCAGGTTGGCGGATGCCGAAGTGATCCCCACCTCCATCATGCAGTTGCCCCAGCAGGAACCGGTGGTTCCGACGCAGGACCTGGTGAACGAAGCGCTGAGCCGTCGCAGCGAACTGGCGGAAGCCCGCATCAACCTGAAGAACCAGGAGATCAGCATCAAGTCGGTGCGCAGTTCATTGCTGCCTTCGCTGGATCTTTACGGCTACTACGGCGGATCGGGATTGGGTGGAGCACAGAATGCTAATAACCTCTGTCCGCCACCTCCGGCCCCGCAGCCCTTCGGGTGCTCGACAAATCCAGTGACGCCGGTGAGCTACGGCAGCACGCTCAACCAACTGGTCAATTCCACCGCTCCCGACAAGGGAGTCGGATTGCAGCTGACCATTCCGCTGAGAAACCGGGTGGCGCAGGCGACCCAGATCCGGTCGGAACTGGAATACCGCCAGGCGCAGATGCGGCTGCAGCAGCTGGAGAACCAGGTGCGCATCGAAATCCGCAACGCCCAGTTTGCAGTGCAGCAGAACCGGGCCAGCGTGTCTTCCGCCCAGGCGGCGGTAGACCTGGGACGCCAGTCGCTGGATGCCGAACAGAAGAAATATGCCCTGGGGGCTTCCACCACCACGCTGGTGCTGCAGAACAGCAGCGCTCTGGCGCAGGCCGAGTCCACGCTGGTATCGGCCATGGCGGCCTATGAAAAGGCCCGGGTGGAACTGGATCGCGCTACCGGACTGCTGCTGGACCACTCCGGCATCCTGCTGGCCGACGCCGAACGCGGCGAAGTGACGCACATGCCCTCCGTTCCCTTTGTATCTGCGCGCCCGGACGTGCCACAGTCGGTGATGCCACCGCAGGTTCCACCGCAGTAGTTTTTTGTGTGGGTCGGACACAGTTGTCCGACCCGCACTCTTGTACCCCTGCGGGCATTCCGCCCCTGTGGCCTTACGGTTTATTCTCTCCGCGTGAAGCTCTCCGTGGTTTTGATCACCTGCAACGAAGAGGCCAACCTGGCGCGCACGCTTGAGAGCGTGCGTCCCCTGATGCGCGACGGACAGGGCGAGATCATTGTGGTGGATTCGGGCTCCACCGACCGGACCGTGGAAATTGCGAAGTCCTATGGTGCAAGAGTCTTCGCGGAAGCCTGGAAGGGTTACGCCGCGCAAAAAAATTCCGCGATGGAGAAAGCTACGGGCGATTGGATCTTGAGCCTGGATGCGGATGAGGAGTTGGACGGGCAACTGCAGAGTGCCATTGCCACCGCGCTGGAGAGTCTGGAACGGGTAGAGGCGCTAGAGCGAAAGACCGATGCTCATCCCTTCATGATGCAGGATGCCCGTACCGAGTTGGCAAATTGCATCGACGTAAAAGGCGAGCAGCCAGTCGCCGGGGTTTGGATCCGGCGCAAAAACGAATTCCTCGGCCGGTGGATGAAACACGGAGGCTTTTGGCCCGACCCCAAGCTGCGATTGTTCCGTCGCGGTTGCGGCCGCTTCGAAGATCGCGCCGTGCACGAGACGCTTCAAGTCAGCGGCGCAACCGCCATCCTCAAGCTGGGCGCTCTCCTGCACCATTGCTACCCCACAGTCTCCGACTATATCGCCCACATGAACCGCTACTCTTCCCTGGGGGCAGAAATGGCGGTTGCCGAGGGACGGACGGGATTCAGCGTCATGAATATCGCAGTGCGTCCGGGGATGACCTTCGTCTATAACTACTTTTTCCGGCTTGGCTTTCTTGACGGACGCGAAGGGCTGCTGCTGCACCTCTGCCACGCGGTGTATGTTTCCTGGAAATACGCGAAGGTGTGGGAACTGGCGCACTCGCCCAGATCCTAACCAGCCCTGGTGCCATCCGGTACTGGACTCTCTGGTGTGGCCAGAACGGGACGCACCCCGTCGGCGTAGCCGATATCGAACAACATGCCTTCCGATACGACGCCCCGCATCTTGCGCGCCTCCAGGTTCACTACGAACAGTGCCTGTTTGCCCACAATTTCCTGCGGGTCCACGCGCTCCGTTTTCATTCCGGCGACGATGGTGCGCTCGTGGTCGCCGAAGCTCACGCGCAACTGAACCAGTTTGTCGGAGCCCGAAACATCGTTCACTGCGAGGATCGTCCCCACACGAACATCAACCTGATTCAGGACTTCCAGGGAAACTGTCGGCTTGATGGGCGCTGTCATAGTCGAAAAATAGCCACGGAGGACACTGAGGACGCAGAGATAAATCGCTCAGCTTCTCTCCGTGTCCTTAGTGTCCTCCGTGGTTAGTTTCAGTCTTACAAATTCGATGATCTCAGAGGTGACGTATTGGGGTGGACAAATCCGAAACGTGGGCCGGCGCGACACGGGTTTCAGGGAAGTCCCCCGCCACGCCAGCGCCTCGCTTGGCCTTTCGTGCAGGATGACGGCATCCGCCCGATCGAGAAATTCCTGAGCTGAGACTTTGAAGTCCCCGGTTACAGGATCGAGAACGGTAAGGTAGAGGTCGGGACGCAGAAACTTGAGAATACTGTTGGATTCCAGGATGGCATTCTCGGCCTCCTGCAGCTTGCGGCGGATGGTGGGCATGGCCTCCGCCAGCTTTCCCTGCTCGGTCCGCACCCACCATGCCCGGGCCGCTCCCGCGGCCAGAAAACGCGAGGTGTCGGAATCTCCGGAGCGATCACTTTCTTCAGAAATCGCCCAGTTGTGATCGTCGGTGGCGCAGTGACAGGGCTTCCCATCCATTGAGCAAACGCCGTGCCCATATTGGGTGATTTTGAACGCTGTCCAGTTGTATTCGTGCAACGCAGCGATCAGCCCGGCGACCACGCTGGTCTTGCCTACGTTGCGAGAATGTCCGCCGATCACGATGAGAGCCATGGGAATTCGTTTCTTGGTCGCTGACCCCTGGTCCTTGGCCATTAGCGCAAATGACCTTGCACTGGCCTTCGCCAACGGCCAACGACCAAGGACCAGCGACTACTTCTTAGCCAGGCGCGCCAACGCCGCCAGCTGTTTCAAGTACTCGCGCACCGGGCGCGCCGGGGTTCCCCAGAAGGCCACGCCTTTGCCGCGCAGCACTTTGTTGGGAAGAACACCGCCTTGTCCACCGAGCATCACACCTTCTTCCAGGCGGGCGTGCTCTCCAATGCCCACCTGGCCACCGAGCACAACATTCTTCTCGATCACGATGCTGCCGGAGAGCCCGGTCTGGGCGGCGATTACCACGTCCTCCCCGATCCGGCAGTTGTGCCCGATGTGCACGAGGTTATCGATCTTGGTGCCGCGCCCGATACGAGTGACGTCCAATGCTCCGCGATCGATAGTCGAGTTGGCCCCGATCTCCACGTCGTCTCCGATTTCGAGCTGTCCGACCTGGGGGAACTTCTCGTAGTGTCCGCTGGCCGGGTCGCGGACATAGCCGAACCCATCCGCGCCCAGTACCGCTCCAGCGTGAACAATCACGCGATCCCCGAGGCGCGCGCCCGCGTAGATGGTTACATTGGGGTATATCTCGCAATGCCTGCCGATATGGACCCCTTCACCGATTACGGCACCGGCGCCAATCCAGGTCTGATCGCCGACCTCGGCCTTCTCGCCGATGACGGCGCGCGCTGCCACGATCGCGTTCTTGCCCAGCCGGGCCGAAGCAGGCACCACCGCCGTGGGATGGGTCCCGGGCTGCCGTTCCGGCGCGGGACAGAGAAGTTGTGCGGAGCGTGCAAACGCCAGCCTGGGATGCTGGCATATCAGCAGTGGCTTGCCTTCACCATTTTTCTTCGAACCCTCAGCCCGGGCGAATTCACCCGCGATGACCGCGGCGGATCGCGATCTCAGCGCCGCCTGCAAGCTCTTTTCATCTTCCACAAATACCAGGTCCACCGAGGTGGCCTGCGAAATGCTGGCGATTCCGCTGACTTCGACCGCGCCATCTCCCACCACCTGCGCCTGCAGCGCTTGGGCAACCGAAAGGAGTGACCGCTTCATTGCACCTTTGTATACGTTTGGCCAGGGAAAGAAAAGCCGGCCCGGGTCTAGAATGTTGACATGGAGAAGAAAATCTTCTGGGCCGCTTTCACGGTGTTGGGGCTGGCCGCGGACTTCATCCTGCCCATCTGGTGGGCGCTGGTGGCAACCATCCCTATCGCCTACGCCAGCTGGTGGATCGCCTACCGCAGTGACTGGTTTTGAAGGACCCGCTTCTAGCTACTGGCTTCTAGCCACTGACTCGTCCCTCAAAGCAGCAGTCTTCAGACCTTGGCGCCTGGCAAAAAGCTCGTAGCCAGCAGCTAGCAGCTGCCACTCTCAGTACAACCCTGGCTCGCCCGGCGGCCGTGTTTTCCAGCGCCGATGTACCCACAACCATTGGTCGGGATAGCGGCGAACATACTCCTCGGTGATTTTGGTGAAGATCTGGGTGTTGGTGACGATATCTGCCTCGTCGTTGCCGGTGCGCACCAGAGTGACCGCGGGATCGAATCGCAGCCGGTATTTACGCAGCGTGGGGTCCCAGATGGTGAAGCCCGGGACCACGGCGGCGTCGGTGCGCAGCGCGATTCTGGCCAGTCCGCTGGCGGTGCAGGCGGGAATGCCGAAGAAATTTACGAACACACCTTGCGGCGGAGTCATATTGGTGTCCATCAGAAGGCCAACCACCTCACCCGCCTTCATCGCCTCCAGGAGTCCGCGCACGAAATTGTCTTTGCTCACCGTAGTATTGCCGTGCATCGAGCGATACCGCTGGATCAGGCGGTCGAGATAGACATTGTCCAGGTTGCGCACCACAACGTGCATCCAGTGGCCATACAGGGAATGAACGAAGGCGGAAAGTTCCCATCCGCCGAAGTGAGCGGTAAGAAACAATACGCCCTTGCCGCGAGCGGCGGCCCGTTCATAGTTCTCAAAACCGTCATAGACCACCACCCGGCCCACGTTTTCCCTGGTATATCGGGGAAACTGGCAGACCTCAGCCAACTGGCGGCCCAGCGAGGTAAATTCTCCGCGCAGGATGCGGGCATGCTCCCTGCGGCTCTTCTCCGGCATCGCCATGGCGAGATTGCGCATGCCGACGCGCCGCAAACGCACGTGCAGCAGGTAAACCATCCAGGCGAGAGATATAGCCGCCGCCCGCGAAAGAGGACGAGGTAGCAGGCTCAGAGTTTTGATGAACGGCCACGCGAGCGCGTACTCGAATCGCTGACGCATGCAGGGGAAACTGGTGACGGTAGCAAGGGGGGAGATGGTTGTCAATGAAGGCGCGAGCGTCCCCGCTCGTGCTCACCTTTACAC
>JBARIF010000579.1:0-2895 GCA_049799615.1 Terriglobales bacterium | reverse complement strand
GCGCGCCAGCTCAGCCACGCTGCGGGCATCGCTCGCCGCCGAAGACAACGTGAAATCGCCAAACGTGCCACCGCTTTCGCCGGTCCCAAAGGGATGAAACCGGAGCGCAACAATGCCTTCTGCCTGCAACTGCTTGCCCCAGGTGGCAAAGCGCGCGTAGGTAGTCACCATTTCTTCCGCAAATGGCGGACAAAATACGAGCGCGGTGGGGGCCGAGTCCTCCGCTTGGGGGACAACCCCGTACAGGCGATGCGATTCAGTGCCGAAATAACAAGCTTCCATATTCAACTCTATTCGGCTTTGGGCAGCCCCAGCCAGGCGGCGATGATGTTGCGCTGAATTTCGGAAGTGCCGGAGTAAATAGTCGAAGAAATGGAATCGCGCAAATCTCTTTCGATACCCGGGTCCGTCATGTAGCCATAGGCGCCGTGAATCTGAATGGCATCCTGGCAGCACTGCACCAGGTTCTCGCTGACATAAAGCTTGGCAATGGCCGCGTCCATCACCGCCGACTTCCCCTGCTGCTTCAACCAGCCCACGCGATAGACCAGCCAGCGCGAAGTTTCCAGGCGCACCTTCATGTTGGCGATGCGATGCGCGACCGCCTGAAATTTTCCGATCGGCTTGCCGAACTGCTTGCGTTCCCGAGCATATTTTACGCAGGTCTCGATCTGGCGCTGCATGGTTCCCAGATAGTTGGCCAGGATGGCGCCGCGCTCCCACTCCATCGAACAATTGAAGATGGCCGCACCCGCCCCTTCGGCGCCCAGCCTGTTCTCCTCCGGAATCTCACAGCCATCCAGAACGATCTCGCCCATGGGCGAGGTGCGCAGCCCCATTTTTTCCACGTGTTTGCTGACGCTGAATCCGGGCGTGCCCTTGTCCACGATGAAAGCGGAAATTCCCTGCAATCCTTTCGACCGGTCCACCGAGGCAAAAACCAGAATGGAATCGGCCACGGGAGCGTTCGTAATGAACATCTTGGTTCCGTTCAAGACATAGCGTCCATCTTTCTTGACCGCTTCCGTCCGCAGATCGAAAGCGTCCGAACCCGACTGCGGCTCGGTCATGGCATGTACGCCGATCATCTCGCCGCTGCACAAACGCGGCAGATAGCGCATTTTCTGCGCTGCGCTGCCAAACTCCAGAATGGGCAGCTCAAAGCTCCACATTTGCGCGTTGATGCTGAACAGCAGCCCGTTGTCCTTGCACGCATAGCCCAGCGCTTCCATGGCCACGACCACGGTGAGAGGATCGGCGGCGCTGCCTCCGTACTGCTCGGGAATGGGCAGCCCCTGAATGCCAAACCGGGCGCATTGCAGAAAACCGTCGCGGTCGAAGTCGCTGTTGCGATCCAGCGGAATCACATCGCGGACCAGTTCGTTGCGGGCAAATTCCAGCACCGACTTCTTATACGCAAGCTGCTCTGGGTCGAAAGAAAAGTCCATTGATCCTCGGGTCCTCGTGCTCCAAAAAGTGATTGTGAAAGTCGCTGCTAGGCCGTTACCGCGGCCGCAACCGCGGGGTGACCCATGCGCCGGTAAAACTCGAGATAGTTGTCCGCCATGCGCTCGGACGAAAACCGCGAAACCGAACTGCGGGCATTTTCACCGATCCGATTGCGTAGAGACCTGTCATTCAGGAGCAGCAGAACCGCCTGCCTCAGATCGTCTACATTGCCTGGCTCCACCAGCAATCCGTTTTGGCCATGCTCAATGACATCCGGTATGGCTCCCACCGTGCTTGCGACCACTGCGCGCTTTGCCGCCATCGCTTCCAGCAGCGTCATGGGCAGGCCTTCATCGAGCGACGGCATCACCATCAGGTCGAGACCGGCGTAGGCTCGCGTCATGTCGTCGCGATAACCGGCAAAACAAACGCTGGTCGAGATTCCCAACTCCTGTGCCAGGCCTTCGAGCTGAGCTCGATCGGGACCATCTCCAACCACGACGAATCGGGCTGTGGGAAATTTCTCCAGGATTCCCCGCGCCGCCGCGAACAGAATCGGGTGTCCCTTCTGCCTGACCAGCCGCCCCACAATTCCGATCGTGAGCTCGCGGCCGAACTCGCGGTCCGACGATCCGTTCTCGACTCCAAGAAATGGGGAGAAATCAATGCCATTGGCTATGACGGCCACTTTGCGTTCCGGCACCCATGACTTGTGCAAAGTCTCGCCGATGGGAGGCGAAACCCCAATCACGCCATCGAAGTGCCTCAACACAAAGCGGTCCACACTGCTATAGATGTGGTGCCGCAAGGTCGCGCTGAACCACAGGTGGCAGGTGGCAAACACCGGCCGGCCGGCCCATCGCGCCGCCAGGTATCCGTAGAGATCGGACTTAATGTCATGGGTGTGGACGAGATCAACCTGTTGCGAACGGATATGATCTCGAATCAATTTCACCGTCCCCAGGTCCATCCTGCCATGGCAGGCGAACATCCTCGCCGGCAAGTGCTGGCGATGTGCCCGTTTCACCACTTCGTCGTTGGGCGCGCTGGAGTTCAGAAATGCACCCACTTCGGTGGAGCATCCCGCCTTTTCCAGGGCCGCACAAAGATTGATGATGACGCTCTCTTTGCCGTAGTACCCTCCGCTACTGACCAAGTGCAGGATTTTCATGGTAACTGCTTACCGTAGCTAGTTTACGGCAAGGATAACAGCCTCTTGAAGTTACGCGGAGAGTTCGCCCGTGTACGAAAGTACAGCGACGAATAGCACTTTGTGGTTCCCTCTTCGACTTGACTCGTGACCGCTTCTCACTTTAACTGCTACAATCCACCGACGCCTGACCCGGTATGACGACAAGTCCTTCCAGCGTTCCCCAACCAACTCAATTCTCGCTGGAACTCTCTGGGGTGCTTTCCTCGCTGTTGTTGGCCGCCGTCGTCATCGGC
>JBARIF010000578.1:0-7371 GCA_049799615.1 Terriglobales bacterium | reverse complement strand
GAATTTGCCCGCCGCCGCGACTGGCCCTTCCTCGGCACCTGCGGCGGCTTTCAATACGCCCTGATCGAGTGTGCCCGCAACGTGCTGGGTATCAAGGACGCCGACAGCGCAGAAAACAATTCCGGCTCGAAAAATGTCATTATTTACCCGGTCGCCTGCGCTGTGCCCAACCGCGCCAAGGGCAAGCCCAAGCTCTCCGGTGCGATACCGGAAATCCGCCTGCGTCCCGGATCGTATCTGCAGTCGTACTACTCGCAGGACACGGTCGCTGAAGAATTCTTCTGCAACTTCGAAGTTAATCCCGACTACGAATGGGCAGCCATGGAAGCCGGGTTCCCGGTGGTGGCACGCGGACCGCAGGGCGAGATCCGCGCCATCGAATCGCCCACCCACCGCTTCTATATCGCAACCTTGTTTCAGCCGCAGCTTTCTTCGCAACCGGGCAAGCCTCACCCCCTGGTACTCGCCTTCGTGCAAGCCGCTGCCGACTGGGGAAAAAAGAAACTGGATGACAGCGTGTTGGAGTAGTGGGCGTCAGACCTCAGGAAGAAACATGTGGGGACGGATCTCTGACCGTCCGGGACGAGCGCAGCTCGACAACAAGCACGGCCACGGATTTCGCGGATGAACACGGATTACCCTGATCGGTCCTAACTCCCCACCCTGTCGTTCCAAACACCGGAACGACGAGGGTGGGGCACCCGACTTACATCAGCATCAATTCGAACGCCGGATAGCTCGCCAGCAGGTCACGAAAGGCCTCCACCGGCGACCCAGCCTGCACGGGAAAGTACCTTTGCACCTCCCGCTTGAACTGGTCCAGATAGGCCTTCAGGATTTCCGGCTTCTCCTGATCGGAGAGAGCTCTTAGCCGGAATTGCTGCCGCTTGCTTCCTCTCTTGAGCGTAACTTCGCCAGCCGCTTCCGCGTTGCGCACCCATTGTGTGCGGCCGCGCGGGGCCACCAGGAATCGCTTTCCGCCACGTTCCAGCAGATCAATGGGCGTGGAATAGATCTTCCCGCTCTTGCGTCCGCGGACCTGCAGCAGGTAGTTATAGGAAAAACCCAGGCCTAAACCCACCAGAATTCCGAAGGTCCGATTGAATACGCGCTCGACCGCGCTGGGCGCACGAAATGAAGGCTGAGTGGATTTCACATTCAACTCTTTCCTGAATTGTAATACCGACCCTGGGCATTGGCACCGGCATCGACCAAAACCCTGCCGGGCTTTGCCCGGCTGGGCGGGTGAGGGCACCCGCCCCTACGTGGGTCCAGCGGGAGAGTCAGAGTGACGCTTAGACTTGCTTCGCGAATTTCAGCGAGGCCGAATTCATGCAATAGCGAAGCCCGGTAGGCTGAGGCCCGTCATCAAAGACGTGTCCCAAATGTGCGTCACACAGCGTGCAGGCAACGGCGCTCCGCACCATACCGTAACTGGTGTCGTTAATAGTATGCACGTTCTCGGGCGCAATCGGCTCCCAGAAGCTGGGCCAACCGGTGCCGGATTCAAACTTCGTCTCCGAGCTGAACAGAGCGTTGTCGCAACAGACACAGCGGTATATCCCCCGGTCGTGCAGGTTCCAATACTTTCCGCTAAACGCAAGCTCCGTGTCGGCATGGCGCGTGATATCGAATTGCCCGGGCGATAGCTGCTCACGCCACTGCTCGTCGCTCTTCACCACTTTGGCGACACGAACTTTTTGCAGGCGCTGCCCGGCATCAGAAAACCGCACGATGGTCACTTCGCCGGGATCGCCCTTGGGCATGGCCGCTTCAATCAGACGCGGCCTGTGCAGCGACCAGAGGGCAGCGCCGCCAATCGCAGAAACCGCAACTCCCAGAAAGGCGCGCCGCCGCACGTTCACCGATGAATCCGGAACAATATCCGAGTCAAACATAGCTCACCCCCTCGATCTGCCTGCGCTACTTGCCGGTGTAGAGTTCCGGAAACTGCTGCTTCAGATGCGCCACTTTTGGCGCATCGTTATAGACAATGTAGAGCTGGTCCGGGTGACGCGTCGCATAGTCCTGGTGATAAGCCTCGGCAGGATAGAACGCCTTGAGCGGCACCACCTGGGTCACAATCGCACGGGGAAATACCTTGGCCCGGTCGAGCTGCGCGATGTACGCGTCTGCAATCTTCTTCTGTTCGTCGTTGCCGTAAAAAATCACCGAGCGATACTGGGTGCCTTCGTCCGGCCCCTGCCGGTTCAGTTGCGTGGGATCATGCGCCACGGAGAAAAACACCCGCAACAGTTCTCCGTATGTGATCTGCGCCGGATCATAAGTAATTTTCACTGATTCGGCGTGTCCCGTTTCGCCCGTGCTTACGATTTCATATTGCGCCGTCTTGGCATCGCCTCCGGAGTATCCCGAAGTCGCGCTGATTACACCTTTCACGTGCTGGAACACAGCCTGTACGCCCCAGAAGCATCCGCCCGCCACCACTGCGCTTTGCTGACCCGGCGTAGCCGCTTTGGCAGAATCGACGGCCGGACCCGGCACCGCAACCGCCGCAGCACTTCCCGCGCTGCATGCCACCGTGCCTGCGACCAGGAGCAGGAAAAATAAGAAAATATGGACCGAGGATTTGAACATGAGGACACACTCCTGCGGCCCCTTTTACTGGCCGCAATTTATTAGAGTTCCGGGACGGACAAAAGTTTCGCGCTGGGAATGGCCTTGCAGGTCAGGCAGTTGAGGCTGTTTTCCGCTCGTATCCGAGACAAGAAAGTACCGGCAGGCGGGGATATTTCTGGAAGCGAGAGTCGGTCAAGGCCAGCCGGCAGAGAAAGAACACTGAACCGCGGTCGGACTCGATACGTCGCGCGTGCGAGCACTCCTGGCAGAGCCCGGGGCGGGTGTGGGAGGTCTTTTCTGCAGGAGCGCTCATCAACTCAGCATAACAGTGCCGCTAGCACCCTGGTTTTCCAGGCCAAAGGGCGCGCTCAAATCGTTATCGCGTGCCTGTTCCACAGCGCGATCATTCTGGTACTGTAGTCGAGCGTTTTTTTCAGCACAACACGGAGGGCGGGACGCCCTCCGGACAGCCGGCGGGACGCCGGCGCTACCAAGGAGCCCGCGATTGAAATATCGGAACCTTTCATTGACTCTCGTATTTTTTCTTTCTTTGGCCGTCGCCTCTTCGGCGCAGATTGACGAAGCTACCCGGCAGCTTTCTCACGACATTTTCAAGCAGCTGATCGAAATCAATACCACGGATTCAGTCGGCAATGTGACCACCGCTGCCGAGGCCATGGCACAGCGCTTCCGCGACGCTGGGTTTCCCGACAGCGACCTGCAGATCATGGGGCCGAACGACCGCAAGAGGAATCTGGTGGTCCGGTTGCATGGCAGTGGCAAGCACAAACCGGTCCTGCTGATTGGGCATCTCGACGTGGTTGAGGCCCGGCGCGAAGACTGGACCACCGATCCCTTTCAGTTCGTGGAGAAAGACGGTTACTACTACGGCCGGGGCACGCAGGACATGAAAGACGGCGATGCCATCATGGCCACGACCCTGATCCGCTTCAAGAAGGAAGGCTTCGTGCCGGACCGTGACATCATCCTTGCCCTGACCGCCGATGAAGAAGGCGGCACTTCAAACGGCGTGGACTGGCTGATCAAAAATCATCGGGAACTGATTGATGCCGAATTTGTGCTTAACCACGACGGCGGCGGAATTTTGTCGGAGCAGGGCAAGCCGCAGTTCATGACCGTGGATGCGTCGGAAAAACTGTATTCCGATTATCAACTGATGGTGACCAATCCCGGCGGCCACAGTTCCCTGCCCCGGCCCGACAATGCCATTTACCACTTGGCCGACGGCCTGGCTCGCCTGGAGCACTACCAGTTTCCCTTTGAGCTGACCAACATCACGCGCGCTTATTACGAGCGCATGTCAAAGATAACGACCGGCGAGCGTGCAGCCGACATGCGTGCGATCCTAAAGACTCCTCCAGACATGGCCGCCGTGGCGCGCCTCTCGAAAGATCCTATCGACAATTCGATCATGCACACCACCTGCGTGGCCACTCGTCTGAATGCGGGTCATGCGAACAACGCTTTGCCACAGATGGCGCAAGCCAATGTGAACTGCCGCATTATTCCCGGCCATGCCCCGGAGGAGATCCGGCAGGAACTGGAAAAGGTCGTGGCCGATCCCAAAATTTCGGTCAAAGACATGGGAGCAATTGGCGGGGTCAACAACCGGCGCTCGTACCCGCCGCCGCCCCTGCGTTCCGACGTCTTCGAGCCTTTGGAGAAAGTAGTGAACCGCATGTGGCCGGGCCTGGCCGTGATTCCCGACATGGCGACCGGCGCCTCGGACGGGATTTACACCAACGCCGCCGGCATGCCGACGTATTGCGTTTCGGGCGAGGCCATTGATCGCGATGATATCCGCGCCCACGGCAAGGACGAGCGCATCCGGGTGGACGCATTCTACCGGGCAGTGGATTTTTACTACCGCTACTTGAAGGCTGTGACTTCGCAATAGGAATGCGACTATCCCTGAACCGCGGAGAATGCAAAGGACACTAATGCTGAGGACACTAAGGTAAAACTCTGCACCCTCTTGACTTCGCCTTATATTCGCCTACAATTTGGTTATGGCAATCACCAAACGGCAACGGCAGGTGTACGACTTCATCTCCGAATTCGTGCGGAAGAACGGTTACTCGCCCTCGTTCGAGGAAATCGGCGAAGGCCTGGAGCTCAGTTCGCTGGCCACGGTGCACAAGCACATTTCCAACCTGGAGAAAAAAGGGCTGCTCACGCGCGACTACAACCGCAGCCGCTCCATCGACCTGCTGCCCCCCAAAGGCCGGCTCAAGCAGGCCATGGCGGTGAACACCACGATGGTGCTGCCGCTGGTGGGCCGCATCGCCGCCGGCCAGCCCATTGAGGCGGTGCAGAGCAATGAGACCATTTCACTCGCGGATTTTGTCCGCTCCAAGGAAGTGTTCGTGCTCGAAGTCCGCGGCGATTCCATGCAGGACGAGGCCATTCTCAACGGCGATTACGTGATGGTCGAAAAGAGCCGGACGGCGCACAACGGGGATATCGTCGTCGCCCTGGTGGAGGGCACCGATGCAACCCTCAAACGCTTTTATCGTGAAGGCGAAAACATTCGCCTGCAACCGTCCAATGCCAGCATGCAGCCCATCATCGTGCCGGCGACTTCGGTTGAGATACAGGGAAGAGTAATTGGGGTGCTGCGGAAGTATTGAAAGAAGCTTCTAGCTCTTAGCCTCTAGCTGAAAGCATGGCTGCCCGCCTCTTTCTCAGGCGCAAACCTCATCGACTCAAGACACTAACGCCCGGGTAATTTGCCCCGGGCGCTTGAAAGCTCTTGCCTGGCCGACGACTGAAGACTGACGACCGACGACTGCCTCACCCAACGTGCTTGTCGATGGCCTTCTGAATGGTTTCCTTGGGCACGTAGCCGACGATCTGCTCCTTTACCTGTCCGCCTTTGAACACCAGGAGCGTGGGGATGCCGCGAACTCCATAGCGCATGGGCGTGGCCTGATTGCTGTCCACATCCATCTTGCCGACTTTGATCTTGCCGCTATAGTCCTTGGCCAGTTCATCGACAATGGGAGCGAGGGCGCGGCAGGGTCCACACCAGGCCGCCCAGAAATCCACCAACACGGGCTGCTCTGACTTCAGGACATCCTGGTCAAAGTTTGCGTCCGTCACTTCCAAAATTCCGTTGCTTGCCATTTCTCCTCCGGGAGCGCCGCTCGCCGTGAATCCTGAACGGGAACGGTCGATCAGCCAACAATGGCTGCATGTATCGTACCACCTCATTGGATGCGTCGCAGCTACAGAAGTCGCAAAGGCTGGGTTTCCTCTTCCAGTTGCTGGGGTTGCAGGCAGGCTCCGGAAAAACAAAAAGCGTCCTGAACTTTTCAGTTCAGGACGCCTCGGCAGCCCTCCCCCAGAACTGCCAAACCACGAGATGCATACTAGGCCCACTCCATGTTGCTGTAAACGTCACTTTGGTAACTCACGACCGGTAGCGGTTCAAATCGGGACTGCTGCCGTAACCAGCGGCACAAATCCATTAATGAACATATCGAAAGTGCTGGAAAAACAAGCTGGACAGCTGCGGCATCCCTGCCGGATCGTTTCAGGAACGGCCGACAAATTAAAGAATGCACGCGGTCACTGGTATTGCCAGGTCTCCCCCGCGTCGTTGGTGGTCCAGGTTTCACGGTTAACGGTCACCACTTTGCCATGTTGGACGTCGCCGAATTCCACGGTGACAATATCAGCGGTCAGGGACTTACCGGCCGCCACGGGTGTGATTCTCGTCCAGTGTTGGCCGCTATCGGAAGAATGGTAAAGAGCGCCGGCGGCGCCGCCCAGCCAAATGTCCGAATCGTTTGCCGCCAGCGCGCGGAAGACGACATTACTGGCTACCGGAATTGTCTGCCAGGTCTTTCCGGAATCGAAGGAGCGCTCGAGAGCGCCGGCGGCGGAGAGGGTCCAGCGGGGTGAATTGTTGACGGCACGCATCCGCCCGGCGTGTTCGGTTGGAGCCGCTTGCGCGGTTCCAGCGGAGAACGTGTCCGCCTTCCGATCAGCGAGCGCCGCGGCCGCTGCGCCGCCTACTGCCTGGACTTCTTCTTGCGATTCCTTCGTCCGGAACTCGTCCTTCGCCTTCGGTTCTGCGGTTCGGGCGGACGCCTCCCGTTTCGGAGTGGCTGCACTCTCGACTGTTACCGTCTCGGAGCTGGCCTTGGGGAAATAATCCAGAGCATCATTCCGCCCTTTGACCTGTCCCTCTATCGTTGCTGTCTTGGCTGCGGATGGGGAGGGAGCCGCTGCCGGCACAGGGCCCGCCGCCTTGTCAGCCGACCGGATCGCATCGATCTCCGCCAGCCGGTTGTTGGTCAACTCCTGAACTTTCTTGTTTTGATCGGGCGCCGGCCCGTTTGCCTCGGATACTTCTGTCTGCGCAGACATCATCCTGGTGGCTGCACCCTTCTCGCGTTGCTTGGCCAATTTCCCCGCTGCCCCCAGATCGCGCTCCGACCGGACCGGCGAGGGGACCGCGATGTTCGCCGCCTGCTGCTGAGCCGGCTGTCTGGAGACTTCGCCTTCCAGTCTGAGGTCCGCCGGCGCAGCGGGAACATTTTCGGCAACCGATCGCATGGGTTCCCGACGCTCGTAGTGAAGCGTCACCGCGGCGCTGACCACCACGATGCACGCCGCCAGAGCCCCCCAGCGCAGCACGGGCCAGCTCAGCCAGTTGGGTCGCTCGGGAGCGGGCGCCCGTGCAGGCTGGATCTCGGGCATCGAGAGCGACAGCACATCGCGGCAATCCTCGCAGTCGGCCAGGTGACCCAGGACCTGGCCGCG
>JBARIF010000577.1:0-3479 GCA_049799615.1 Terriglobales bacterium | reverse complement strand
GGATGATCGAGACAGTTATGTGCGTTTTATAGAGGCGGACACTGAATTCCACAATTCGATTGCCCGGTTAACGCGTAATCCGCTGCTGATCGGTGCGGTTGCCGACATGCGCTCCCAAATGGAGCGAATCATGTATGCGTCGATCGATGCGGGGTACTACGGAGAGTTGCCTGTCAGCGAGCATCGCGGAATTGTGGAGGCCATTCAAAATCGAGACGCTGTGCTTGCCCGCCAACGGATGTGCGACCACATCTATATCTCTAAAGACAAGGTCCTAAGGCTGGCCAGCGGCAATTCGCGCTTGTGACCATCCTGCTGGGAGAGGGCGCCGCATTTCTTCATGGCCGCCTTCGCGGCGATTCGCCAGTACCAGTTTTACAGCGCCGTGTTTTGTCCTGATTTACAGGTCTTTGGGCCTTGAGGGCTGCGGACAATCAGGATTGTGAACGGCCAATCAAGAGGCTTGTAGGTTCGAGTCCTCGCAGGCACTGATTCTAGGCTTTGGTGAGAAACTTGATCTGCAAGTCGATGAAAACACAATGTGCGTTCGGGACGTAGCACTCCCCCGCAACCATTCAAGTTCCGACTATGCAACGGCTTCCGAACACAAGTTGTTGTGGTTATTTGGAAACCAGCGTCTGTAGCGCAGACGGCGGAACAGCAGGCCGAAGGCGAGACAGTGCTCACTTGAGCAAGTAGTAGAGCGTGGCGTATCCGACTGCACACAGGAGTAGGACGGCGCTACCGATTTGAGCGTGGTTCCTGTACTCCGGTTTGGATGGGCTTAGTTTTGTGATTTCAGCCATGATCTGCGACCGCCTAATCTGGCGAAAGGCATAGGCACGGTCGTCGGCAGGATCGGGGTCTGTGGCGTAGTCATGAACCCTATCAAACAGCGCAAGGGTCCTCAGTTCCTCGTGCAGGAGTGCCAACGTCCTTCGCCGCCGCAACATATCGGCCTCTTGGATGCGGGAGGTAACGTGCTTGGGGGAGACCCCGTCGAGGCGTCGTTCAATCGGTCTGGTAGGTAGCTTCGGCTGGGTGCGCACTACACTACACCCGAAGGTGGCGCTGTCAAGCAAAAACGCTGAATGCGATACAACAAAGCTGCCGCATAACCTTTCTCCGCCTCACCGACCGCCCGAGGGATCGAAACGGCGCGTTCGGCAGGTCACATTGGCAGACGGTGAAACAGCAGGCCGAAAGCGAGAAGTACGGCAGGGGATGGCGAAGACTAAACCAAGATCAGTGAGGACGAAGGCCACTGCCGATCTTGTCGTAGTTCTTGATCACAAGGCTGCGGAGGTGATGATCTTTAGTGTGCAATTCTGACCAGACAGCAGAATTGGAAATTGCTTCCATCTTACGGAAGCAAAGATGTGAAGGACCGGTTTGTTTTGCTCCTCTGGTACCTGCTTCAGTTCCTGCTCCAGTCGCTTGTTCTCGGTTTTCAAGGCGGCTATTGCTTGATCGAGTTTGTCCATGGAATCTCCCTCATTGCCGGATGTCCACGCTGCCGTGAACCTCAATCCTCGGGCGGCGAACTATGATCCGGCCCTGCTCGTCCTGATAGTAGTAGTGAGGGCGACCCTCATAAACGTAAGTCCGACAGCCGTACTTCTTGGCTTGTCCCGGAGGTAGTCCGCAACTTTTCCAGCCTGTTTTCTTTCCGCGACTCCATCCCGGTGGGCGTCCGTCACGGTCGCCGTAAGTGCGGTATTCGTATCCGCCCCGGCGCTCCCAGCCCTGATCGTCGGACATGTTTTTGTTAGCGTGCGGGTTCCCCTTTTGTTTATGCTGTCCGTGGTCTGCCATCAGGCTTGGTGTGACTAAACCTAGTGCGGCAATCAGCGCGAGTGTTGTGAACAGCCGTCTGCCCATGTGTGCCCCCTGTTGTTTCTGACGCAAAGGAAAGCCGTGCAGAGTCCAGTTTACGTCTGACAGGCTAGATTTGCAGATGTCACGTCCTCGAACGCGTTTTCTGACACGCTAGCTGCGACACTTCCAAATCTAGCGTTCCGACTGTGTGTAACAGGATTGCATGTGAGTGGTGTCCGACTCGCCAAGAAAGCGAGTATCATCTGCCCTCGGGTAGGTTGCTGATTGCTGTCATCAACGAAGCATAGGCGGGTGGCGCATGACCTCCAAGCCAGTTGCTCGTGAATCACGAAGAAGCACTCGGGTTCGTTTGAAGGTTGAAATCGAGGTTCGTGGTCTGACCGAACCTCTGACGTGCGAAGGTGAGACATTCGTCGTCAACCTCCATGGTGCCTTAATTCTGACTGCCGTCGCGCTGCGCGAGGGGATGAAAATCCTGATTCACGTCCGTCTCACCGACAAACGCGCTACAGCCGAGGTCGTGTACGCCGATCCAGACCAACCGCGACACTGCGGAATCAGCTTGAGAAGCCCGAGAACATTTGGGGACTGTCGCTGCCGCCGGATGATTGGCAGGAGGGGTAACGCAGAGCCTGATCTTATCAGGCTTCTCTGGCGGCTAATTTCCACAGTAGCCCATCGGAGCCATTCACATCGGCCCATCAGGGCTATTCACATCCGTTCGCTCCAGCCGTTAGCCTGATTGTGAGCAGTACTCGGGGGAGGGCTGTTCAACAGAGCGTCCCATGGCTCGAAAGAGTTTTGGGCGTTTTGTTTTTAGGCGGCCTTCGACCCACCGACGGGGTGTATGGTCCCAAGCCGAAATCTAGCGACAATCCCTCACAAACGAAGCATAGGCAGGTGCAATATGGCCTCTGACCTAGCGAGTGACCGCCGAAGAAGCACGCGAGTTCGCCTGAAGGTTGCAATCGAGGCTAAGGGCATCGCGGAACCCCTGAACTGCGAGGGCGAGACTGAGGTCGTCAACCTCCACGGTGCGTTTATTTCGACTGCCATCCCACTGCGAGTTGGCATGACTGTAGATATTCGCGTCGTGCTAACGGGTAAATGCGCAAGGGCCACGGTGGTCTACGTCGATCGTGAGCAGCCTCGGTTCTGTGGTGTCTCGTTGGATCAGTCGCAGAACATTTGGGGGATTTTGTTGCCGCCGGACGACTGGCCAGAGGATGATTTAGAGGGTGTTCCCGAGTAGTCCGTCGAATCCGGCCCAAGGCCCACCGTACCGTTACTTTATGCGTTGTCCCACTCCCGCTGGATTCGTTCCCACACGTCGCCGGGAATTGGCCCGTCATTTTGTGCCAGCCAGTCGTCCACCATTCTCTGAGCGCCAGAGTTCAGAGGCGAGACCAACTGCTCTGCCTCCTCCGCTGTCCGACAACGGGCCAAGACTGTCGTCTCAATGCAGACGACTTCGTGATTCGGAGTGGCTGTGTATTTAATCGCCATAGGCTCTTGTCATACCTTGCATTCTCGGATGCCGAGAACAGTACAGGCATGAGGATGCCTCGGACGGGACCTCGCGCCTCACGCACGTCTTCGGGAAACTCTTGCAAGAAGGCCGACTCCGCGAGGAAGAACTG
>JBARIF010000576.1:0-2261 GCA_049799615.1 Terriglobales bacterium | reverse complement strand
AAGCTCCGGCAGCTTCGTTGCCTCCGCTGCCGTTTCGATTGCTACCGGGTGGAGCGAACCAGTTCCCGGGCGGGAGTTGCACCCGCTGAAGTCCAGCGCCTTTTCACGGCGCACTGTTACGCCAACTACGGTGAGGCGGTATTCTCACAACACACTTCACCCCGAATGGCTCAATATTGGTTTCCACGAACTAATACGCACGAGCCGAGCGTAGGACCACAATACACGATTGAACCCTTCGTAGAAACGATGTAAACACCGTTAGCTGCGGCGGATATACTGTACGCTTGGTGGTCAGGCGGCTGAGCATGAACTGCAATGCCGCTGCCTAAGATCATCGTCCCGATCCCAGTAGTGACTCCGACAAGAAACGGGATAATAATTCTTCGATTCATGTTCCAATCCTTTCCTTGAGTCCGAGACGCGATTGCAAGGCAACCTCCGCCATACACCCGATTCCAGCCCGCCCCACCCAAGCTCCGTCTGAACTTGGGTGGGAATTTTCGTCACCACCTACATGCTCCCTGCTTCGGTTTCTTGGTGGAATGGCGACAACCATTTGCCGCCTTTCTTCTGCCAGATCGACGTGGCGAAAACCTTTCCCCCTTGCTTTTTGCCGTCGCAAGTCGCGTCCTGCGTCCCCGTGTAGGTCATGATGACCGTGTCTTTGTCGAGCCACATATAGGAGAAATCGGAGAGCGAGAAGCTGTTGACCACACATCTCGCGTCCGTAATACTTTTCACAAGCTGCTCCTTGCCCTTGAATACCCCGCCATCGGCGATGCTTATGGAGTCGTTCGTGAACCACGCTACCGCCTGCTTTGCATCATGGTCTTTCCACGCTTGCCAGCCAGCTTTTTCATTACTCTCGAGTGTCTTCTCTACAGTTGCATTCGTTTGCGAAAACAACGGGACTGCGGATAACAGGAGAGCGAAACCAAGTGCCGTTAAAGCGATTCGACGCATACTCCTCCTCTAGTCTTAGTTGTGACGAGGAACTATAGATCGGGCAAGATATCGTGTCAATCACGGCGAGGATTGCGATTGCTCCTTGGCCTCTGCAAAACTTCGTAGTCCGGGGCTTTGTCTACTCTCTCCGGAGACAGGAGGAACCTTTACGGCTCTTTCCAGTCAGTCATGCTCTTCAACTCTTCTACAATTTCGATCAATCTTTGAAACCGCCGCTCATTGTGGGCTACAGCGGAGCCGTATTTAGGGCTGAGAGAATGCCGGCGGTTCTTTTCGGTGAGTTCCGCTATTTCCTGCCTCAATTTCTTGACACGCTCTGTGATGGGTCGCGGCACAAAGATGATCTAGTGTAAGGCTTGATGGGGCACGCGGTCTGAGCAAGAATGACGCCATCGCTGAGGTGTTGACGCCGTGACAGGGCCTATTTGCCGAGATGGAGATGCTTCTTCACTTCAGCTAAGGCAAGTTGAGCCACTATAGTAATTGCAACGCTAGGAAGGCCCTTAATCCGTTCTTTTCGCCGCTCCAGATGCCGGGATCACGAATATTATCCACGAACTCGTGGCTGCATGTGGGCAGACCTCAGACCAACGCAATTATCACTGCTGCGATCCCGTGGGGCAAGAGGATCGATCCAGAGAGATTGAGATTGTGACAATGTGGAACCTCAGACATTCGCGTCGCCGGAACAACTTTCGTTTCTCAGTTTCAATTTCGAAGGCGTTCCGAGCCAGCATTGATGCCTTGTAGGGGACATGTTAGCGTTCTGTCGTGACATCCGACGCTGACCGAGTAAAAACCCTATATCAGCGGCATGCCGATCATTGGGATCGGGTACGAGGACGCGACCTTTTCGAAAAACAATGGCTCGACCG
Organism: Terriglobales bacterium; assembly: GCA_049799615.1. Classification (GTDB taxonomy): domain Bacteria; phylum Acidobacteriota; class Terriglobia; order Terriglobales; family Acidobacteriaceae; genus JAIQFF01. The sequence continues at coordinate 417 of JBARIF010000576.1, read as the reverse complement.
ATTCTCAGCCTGTCTCCGACCCGGAACTTCCATATTAGACATCGGATGCTTGGTGAACGTCCCGACTCTGCCGATATCGTCGGAGCACTGATGCGTCTCCGCAATCGCGGTCTGGTTCGTCTCATCAAGTTTGTCCCAGAGCAGAACGTCTGGTATGACTATGCGAGGGACGAGCAGGTTGACGAATTCACGGCGAACCTGCAGGTCGAATTGGAGTCCCGGCGGATGGGAACGCCAGCGAAAGCGTCTGGCGCATTATCAAGCGGATCAACAGGGGTGTCACTTGGGACGACCGAGCGGTAACTATGAGGCTCGCCGTGGTGAAATTGGAAGCTCCGATCGCGGTGGTCGCCGCCTCCCTGATACTCGTGTCGGGCCGATGTCAATCTCCAGTTCTCGGATCGTACGGCGTAATGT
>JBARIF010000575.1:0-1850 GCA_049799615.1 Terriglobales bacterium | reverse complement strand
CTTCAGTTGCGGTCCTGCGATCTGGCTACTGGTTGGCTTTGCCCTGCTCGTCCCGTTCTTCCCGAAAGTGACGCCGATCATACTGTTCGTGCTCGTGATTGGCATAGTCGCTGTGCCGCAGCGAAATACATTGTGGTCGCCCTATTACAAAATTGACTTTGTTCCACTGCCAAGCCCCGACGCATCGACCCACGGCGCTGCCTACTCTATAGTCACAAATCACGTCTGGTATCAGTTTATCGTCAACCTTTCGCCAACATTTCTCCAGCGCTACCCGAATGCTGAACCTAACCGATTCCTGGCTCCGTACTACGACCTGCCCTATAAGCTGGTCCCCCATCCGCGAAACGTGCTGATTTTGGGGGCAGGCGCGGGAAACGATGTTGCCGCCGCCCTTCGCCATGGGGCACAGCACATCGACGCCGTGGAACTTGACCCGATCATTCTGCGGCTGGGACACCAATTTCATCCTGAAGAACCCTACAAGTCGGCGAATGTGGCCGCACACGTGAACGATGCGCGAGCGTTTCTTAAAACGACGCGAAACAAGTACGATCTGGTGGTTTTCGCGTTTCTTGATTCCACGACCCTGCTCAGCGGGTTTTCGTCGTTGCGTCTGGACAACTACGTTTATACGGTCGAGAGCTTCAGGAATGCGAAGGACGTCCTTTCTCCAGACGGAACGCTGGTACTCTCTTTCGCCACCGGCCGCAACTTTGCTACCGATCGCCTGTATAAATCAGTGGCCAAGGCTTTCGGAGTTGAGCCGGCGGCTTACTTCACGCGATATTGGGTCAACGGAGTACTGCTGGTCGAAGGACAAGGGCGCACCACAGTCATCCCAGAGCTTTTCAATGCTGGTCCCGAACTGCAGACGAAACAAAACGTGATTCTGGCGACAGACCATTGGCCCTTTCTGTATCTGCAGAATCGCTCCATTCCAACTTCAATCCTGGTTGTCAGCGCGCTATTTCTGCTGGCGGCATGGGTTCTTCTGCGGAGGCTTGGACTCGCAAGGGGCATGACGAATGGTTTCTCCTACCACTTCTTTTTTCTTGGCGCCGGCTTTCTTCTGCTCGAGACCAAGGCTGTCACACAGATGTCGCTGTTGTTCGGGAGCACGTGGCTGGTCAATGCAGTGATCATCGGTTCATTCCTTGTGATGGCAATAGCGTCAAACGCGGTGGCAGCTTATTTCGATATTTCGAAAGCCGTCAGCTACAGTCTGCTGCTATTTATTCTGATCGCAGATTTCTGGTTTCCTTACTCTCTTCTGAATGGCGCTGTCTCGTGGGTGAAAATAGTTGTAGGCGGCGGATGGGTAGCTCTCCCTGTTTTCTTCTCGGGTATTATTTTCTCCAGTAGCCTCAAAAGACAGGGTCGTGCCGCCGAGGCGCTTGGAATTAATTTGTTCGGCGCCGTAGTGGGTGGAATTCTGGAAAATTCCGTCATGGTCGGCGGAACGCCGATCCTGGGCGCATTAGCGATTACGCTGTACCTCATGTCCGCTCTTGCGGTTTTGCTGTTTAGAGAGACGGACCTTGCTTCATCGCGATGGTCACCGGTTGGTTGAATTCGGAGCACTAGCTGTCTGACTCAGATCGTACAGATAAGCCCGCGCTCCGGCACTGCGGTATGAATCCAACTGAACTCCGAGACGGTCGAGATGCTCAAGGAACCAGGTTTCCTCTTGCAGCCCGTCTCCGATCCAGATGTGGGAAAACAATATCCATACGCGAGGCTGGCCGCGGAGCTTGTCAAGGTCAGCTGCGTAGCACGTCACGTCTACTCCGCAGTCAACACCAATCCTGACGTCGGTGGGCTGCACTTTGTACGCCTCTGAGTAATAC
>JBARIF010000574.1:0-1675 GCA_049799615.1 Terriglobales bacterium | reverse complement strand
GTTATACACAATTACATTTCATGATTGAGCGCCCTGTACCTCGTCTTGTTTTGCCTTCAGGACAGATTTCGGACATGACAATGCGCAATAGGTCTCGCCCTCTCTCGCTTTTCGCTTCTTCGCTAGTTGTCAGGCAGCAGCAAGTCGCTGCCCGCCGGTGCGCTTCTCATGCCGTGCCTGTCGCTTCAGTTCTTTCTGCTGAAGAATATGACCCACATGCTGAAGATTCCGGGCCACCACCGCCAAAGCGACATAACGCTTGAAACCGTATATCCCGTGGTCAGGACAGCGATCCAGCCCGTGATTCTCAAGGGCGTTGATCGCCGACTCGACGGCGGAGTGCTTCCGCCTCAGCCGAACATGTTCTTCGGCACTCTCCGCTTCTTTTTCCTTCCGCGACAGCTTGCCCTTCTTCGGCATTACCACCCGTTCCAGCATCTCAGACAGCGCCGTCTTGTTCTCGGGACTGTGGTAACCCTTGTCCAGGCTGCATATTTTGAACTCCGGGAAACGCTCCCGCGTCGCGCGGATCATCGGCACGGCAACCTTGTCGTCCGTCTCTTCTTCCATAACCCGATGATGGAGGATGAATTGATACTGGTCCTCCACGATACCCACGCGCAGGCCTAACTCCTGTGGCACTCCCGCCTTGCCTTTGCAAATCCAGTCTGTATGCGGCTCGAAGATCGAAAAAACCTTCTCCTCGTGCGGTATCTTCTCTCCTCCCACCACGCGTCGGGTTATCTGATCCATCTGTCGCCGCGCATGCTTGATGTACCCCTCGATTTCCAGCAATAGGACCTCCGTTTTCAGGTCCGGGCTCTTGCTGCGTATATCCTGCATGCTCCCTTCCGCTCTGGCCACGAACTCGCCCGCAAGGGAGACATAGTCCTGATGCGCCTCCTTGATGCGCTCTTCCGCCTCCGCTTTCCTGGCAGTATGCCGGGAGGTCGAGCGTTTCAGGTTCTGTACGCGCCGATAGCTCCGCTTTACCGTTCGGACATTATGTCGGCTCTGACGCCACGTCGTAAGGCCGGTATCGGCGCTCGCCTTACCGGTCAGCTCAATCATCTTCCGAACGGCGTCGAACAGCAGATTGATGTCCGTCGGGAAATGCACGTTTGTCTCAACCACGAAGCTGTCGCAACGGCCACGCAGGATGTCGTCTTTTTTTTTACGCACCAGCGTGTGGCCGCTTTGCACTACGACCTGATTGATCCGGTCAAGCGCCTCGGGGGTGAGTAGCGACACGTTGTCCTTTAACGTCTGGAGGGGATACCGCTTGTCTTCCTCGTCGATGCCGTGACCCAGCATCTGGCGCAGGGTCTTGTGGTTATCTGCCATCTCGCGAAGTTTGTCATAGTCCCAGTCGCAGTTGAGCCGCAATGTTGCCAGTACAAGGATATTCCAGAGGTCCATCCCGAGCCTGCCATTGTTCTTATCCGTTTTCTTGGGGATGATATCCTCAAGGATGCCGAACACCTGGGCTCGGAGTTCCGGCGTGCAATAGATGTGGCGCAGGCCCATCAGGAGCTTGGGTATCTCGTCGCGCGATTTAACATCCAATGCAATTTTGGATACCGCCACCTCTCCCAATTTCATCTGATCCTGCTGGACTCTTCTCATGCATTTTCTCCCGAAGATTTCTTCCGTTCTGGCCGACTCGCGCATAAAA
>JBARIF010000573.1:0-1819 GCA_049799615.1 Terriglobales bacterium | reverse complement strand
GCCTTCACGACCTCTGGGCAACGAACATTTAACATAGCAGGCGACATTGCTCAGAACAGAGATCCCAGCCCGGACGGTAGCTATGGCATCAGTGGAACAGCGACTTTCAACACGCCCTGCTTCAATTCGGGGACGATCACACCGGGAATACTGTCACAAGGCAGCTACGTCTTGGGCAGCAGGTTGGCCCTTGAAATCGCAACCGGCACCGGCACTGTCACTTTTCTTGGGACGGTCAATCAGGATAGAACTGAGATTACTGGAAACTACGCAGTCTCGGGCGGCACTTGCGATGATAGCGGCACGGCGGTTCTACATGTTTCGAGCCCATGGGATTATTGACGCGACGCTACACCTCAGTGCACATGTTGGGTACAACCTTCTGGGTAGGCTGTTCATTAGAAGACTACACGTTTCTAACGCTTAGAATCTAGGCAGGGGCAGCCTGTGTTTTCGGCGCTGTCCACAGCCCGATTTTGCGAGGGTTTTCTAACGTGCACCGAAGCAACCCAAACAAACAAGGATTTCAGTCCGATCCGATATTTTCAATATCTGACTACCATCGGTACTCGTGAGTATCCGACCGCCGAGCTAAAAGCCCATTCGGATTCACTGGCTTCCAACGCTTTACCATCAAGCTCTTACGTGACAAGTTTTCACGAGCTGAAATCAGTGGATCTCCGCTCGTCAAAGATCGATCGCTCAGGTTAACCAGATGTATCCCCCGGCCCGTGTTTTCTTCCTTCGCCAGAAAAGTCTTCGTCATAATGAGGCTGCTCTGCGAAACTTTTGATCCCGTGCTTTTCTCGTTGACGCGACCATAACGTGTCCTCAGGGACTGAAGTAAGTTCTCCGCTCTCCCGAGATGCCTGCATGGGAAGAGCTTCTCGACGCGATTCATGATCAGCAGCCCATCAGCGGCCTAACACATTTCTTTTATAAGTATCCAGCTCGCTTCTCGCCATCCTTTGCCAGACAGATCATCCTGTCATTTTCAAAGCCTGGTGACCTTGTATTCGATCCGTTTATGGGAGGTGGAACGACGCTCGTTGAAGCTTGTGCGTTAGGGCGCAGGGCGCTTGGGAGCGATATAAACAGCCTGGCCGTATTCCTGGCACAGACGAAGACCATCAATCTTCACCCGCGCTGAGTTGAGGAATTTGTGGTCGTGGGCCACTGAACTGACACCGAAACTGAACTTGCGTCGAAAATCAGTTCCTTCGCATGAGTGGGCGCGGCTGGGGTATCAGCGGAACATAAGCGGACGGAGTACTTGGCCTGTCAGGAAAACACTAGAGCTGGCTCTTCGCAGTATCCGTCATCTCGAGAATGAACGCGAACAGAAGTGCGCACGCTGTGCTTTGTTGCGGACGGCTCTGTTCCGAATATTATGCCCTGTTCCTCACGGCCCTCAGGACAGGCCTGCGCCGGGGTGAGTTCGTGCTGGACCCGGACAACCTCGTCAAACGGTACTTCCTGCCGACTATTGAACACGCCGGACTCCGGCGATTCCGATTTCATGATCTCCGCCACACTTTTGGAAGCTCGCTCATTCAGGGCGGTGCATCCCTTGCGTACGTCAAGGACCAGATGGGTCACAGTTCCATCCAGGTGACCGTGGACACCTATGGCCACTTGATCCCCGGCGCTAATGTGAACTGGGTGGACCGGCTGGACTCCGAAATACGACCGCAACAAAACAGAAACAGTGCCCGAACGAGCTAACCCCCGAATCGCCGGAAATCATTGATAAAACTGGTGGCGGCGGTTGGACTCGAACCAACGACCTAGGGATTATGAGACCCTCGCTCTAGCCACC
>JBARIF010000572.1:0-1979 GCA_049799615.1 Terriglobales bacterium | reverse complement strand
CTGCCGGCGGCGCGGTCGAGACCGCGGGCTTGACGGGCGGCGGGATCACCCGCGGTGCCTCCACGGTCGAGGACGGTTGTTGCTTGCTGATGATGGCTTTTAAAGCGTCGCCGGGCTTGGAAATATGGGAGAGGTCGATCTTGGTCTTGATTTCATCGGCGTCGGCGCGAGTCGGCCGGGAAGACCGGCTGGAGGTCTGCGCTGCGCTGCTGGCGCGTAGGCGGGCGCGCACTTTTTCCGCTTCATGGTCTTCGAGAGAACTGGAATGGCTTTTCTTCTCGGTGACTCCAATTTCCGGAAGTACATCGAGAATAGATTTACTTTTGACTTCCAGCTCCCTTGCCAGATCGTTGATTCGAATCTTGCTCATCCGCCCTTTCGTCCTCCGGACTGTTCCGCTAAGTCTTCATATCAACCTCACGGCTTCAGTTTTCAGGTTCGCGCAACCACTTGCATCAGCGCGCGAGAATCGCACTTACTGCTTCTCCTCGGAAGGAGCAGGCTCCTCCGCGGATTCAGCAGCTACTTCCTGCCCACTATTTTCTTCAACGGCGGCGGGTGATTCAGCGCTTTCAAGCGCCGTTTCCGGCACCGCTTCTACCTCGGCGGTGATGTCATCAGGGCCCGCGGCTGACTCTTCCGCCACCGGCTCCGCGCCCACTTCACCTTCCACTGCGGCAGCGCCGGTTTCCGCTGCCTCCAGACTGGAGAAATAATTATTGACCGCCAGACTGATTTTTTCCACCGTCTTGGGACCGATACCCTCGATGGCCTCTAGCTGTTCAGGAGTCATGTCCGCCAGCGCCTCCACCGTGGTCACACCGGCGGCGCCCAGCTTCTCCACCAGCCCCTCACCCAGCCCGGGCACATTCTCCAGCGGAGTGGAAGCGTTACCCACCAGCGCGGCCATCTGCAATTCCACTTCCTGCCGCTTCTCTTCCTCGCTCTTGATGTCAATCTTCCAGCCCAGTAGCTTCGCCGCCAGCCGGACGTTTTGTCCCTTTTTGCCGATGGCCAACGAAAGCTGGCTGTCATCCACCACAACTTCAAGATGCTTGTCCGCGGAATCGACCACGGTCACGCGGCTCACCTTGGCGGGCTGCAAAGCTTTTTCGGCGAAAGTCACCGCATCTTCGTGGTACTCGATGATGTCGATTTTTTCGCCGCGCAGTTCGCGAATGATGGATTGCACCCGCATGCCCTTCATCCCGACGCAGGCGCCCACCGCGTCCACGTCCTTGTCTTTCGACATGACCGCGATCTTGGTGCGTTCGCCAGCCTCGCGCGCGATGGCCCGGATCACCACCGTGCCATCGTAAATTTCAGGCACTTCGGTCTGGAACAGGTGCTGCACCAGTTCCGGAGCCGCCCTGGAAACTACCACCGCCGGCCCTTTCGAGGCCCGTTCCACCCGGGCAATCACAACCCGCACACGCTCGCCCATGGCAAACGATTCCAGCCGCGACTGCTCCTTGCGCGGCATGCGGGCTTCCGCCTTGCCGATGTCGAAGATCACATCCGGACCTTCGATCCGCTTGACGGTGGCATTCACGATTTCGCCGACGCGGCCGATATACTCGTTGTACACCGTGTCGCGCTCCGCTTCGCGCACCTTCTGGAAGATGACCTGCTTGGCCAGCTGCGCCGCAATCCGTCCCAGAATGCCTTCGGTCTGCTTGTTGATCTGAAGCTCGCCGCCCAATTCGACGTTGGGATTGATCTTGCGCGCCTCGTCCAGCGTGACCTGCAGGACAGGGTCTTCGACCTGTTCGGGAGTCTCGACGATCGTCTTCACGGCGAAAGCCCGGATCTTGCCCGTTTCCTTGTCCAGTTCGGCGCGCAGGTTTTCCTGCGTCTTGTAATACTTGCGCGTCGCCACAACAATGGCATCTTCCACCGCGCTGACAACAATCTGCGGATCAATGCCTTTTTCCCGGCTCAACGCGTCGATCGTGTTATAGAGCTCACTTGCCATAAAT
>JBARIF010000571.1:0-2818 GCA_049799615.1 Terriglobales bacterium | reverse complement strand
TTTGACCGGATTCCGCTCGAGCAACTTGCGCACTCTTTCCGGAGTCGGTAAGAGGGTCTTGGTGGTGAGGCAACCGTGGGAACAGATGATGGAGGTCACATGGCAACACAAGGCGCGATTTGTGATCTTCGCCTTCTCGAATGCACGTGAAACTTCTGAATAAATCTTCTCCACCGATTCGCGGATTACCTTGGCAGCAGATTGTGGTTTTTCTTCAATGTAAATACGTAGCAGAGCCGCTTCGGACATTAGCAGCTGCTCCGCAGTATAAAGATATCTGCCAATCAATTCCTCGCCGAGTTCATATTCGGCTTTCAGCTTTTGGACGACCGTCGTGTGTCTGAGCAGTTCTTTAGCGAAGGGGATGTGGAATCGGCGAAACTTCTTGCCCAGCTCCGTGCCAGCATCGTGAATCTGTCTCAGGGCCAACCAGTAGTCAGGATCGGTACTCCGGATCCGAAGCTGGGAGACAACTGATTCACTAAGAATCGCCCTAAGGGCGCCGCGTTTCTCCAGAACTTCATAGGTCGATTGCGATTTGGTAACTTGGGCGCGGGTGATGTCGTACGGATAAGGCATTTTCTTGAATCGCTGTCTCAGGTCCGCAGCGAATTGCTCGTCACTGTGGAAGCGCGAGGAGAGAAGTTTCTCGAATGGATAATCAATAGGATAATAAGTCTCGGCGAGGTCGAGGATCTTTCGTGGAAGTCGGTCAGAAATCCTATATCTGGCCATGTCAAAGTACGCCCTAGTATGTAGGGGTTATGCCATTCGCATGTGCGGTGGTCTTTGCAGCGTGTTCCACGCTTTGGAGACTACGGAAGCAACGACAAAGCATAATATCTCTGCACTCCCGCCCCGCGTATTTTTTCTCATTTGGTTTGCAGCTTACCTAAATGTTTATCATTCAAGCATCATGAGTGCGGCTTCGCACCGAAGACCTTCTTCTGCCCATACGAATCAGTGTTTTCCACAGGGGACTCGTAAATGCTACCCAGTCCTCCAAGCGAGGCGGTCGAACGTTAGGAAAGAAAACAGGGGTCGGCGGGGTGTAGCGTTACATCCGTAGCGCGTTGTAGCTGCGATTTAGCGCAACCCGAGGGGTCAGCTGGGGGTTTGGTGCAATGGGGCATTTCACGGTGGGGAAAGCACGAGATTTGCCCCGTAGCGGCGTTTAGCTAAGATTTAGCGCATTCTGAGAGGTTTGGGTATATCCTTGCACTTCCGCCCGTCGTTTATATAAGGTATTTATTATCAACATCTTAACGGCGGATCGCGTTTTAATGAAATCGTCGCCCTCGGGTTTGGCTTCCAGTGTTAGCGACAATACCGCGGGGAACGCACCCAGCGAGTCCAGCAGATTTCTCAGCGCAACAACAAGCGACTATCGCTCTCGGCACGAGAAAGTAAGAGCATTATGAGGAATGTTTTTATAATGCAGCATCCGAAGGAGTGACGACGGCCAGTCCGCATCTAACTCGGGTGAGCCGCCGCGAGAATTGCTGGTGAAGTCGACGTGCCTCAACATTGACCCAGTAGGTCCCTTAGACCACGACGGCATGTTGACACTGGCTGCGGACAACCCGTCAACCGTTTGCTTCCTCTGGCGTTTAGTCAGGCTGACGCCTCCACCGGATCGCCTACCGTCCACAAGCCCCCTCGATTCCCAACCATCAGGAGTGGAACGCAGCAAGTCATGACTTCCGCGCACCCAGTGCATCCAGAGGGGGGATTGAGAAGGACACGGTCGCCGAGTATTCCGGTGGTCTTGTTCCATTCTGAATCGCTTCTATGAGACTCTCAACCGCCTGGCCTGCAATTGGTGGAATGCAAATCGTTGCCGCGAGCAATCTCTTTCGCACCCATGCTTGACCCGTGGTGGGTAGTCCATCGCAGCCAGTGAAAAGTAAGCTGGACCATCTTCCGTGTTCTTCGTCCGCTGTCTCCTGGAAGGCTTTGCGTGCGCCCATCGCCATCGAGTCGTCTTGTGCGCCGACGACGTGGAGAGCCGCTCTTCGTGAGGTTGTGAGTTGCAACCAGGAGCGTACCGCTTTCCAAGCACTCTCTTCTGTCCACTGGCCCTTCAACGTCGCGACCTGGATATTTGAGGGCTTTGTCTCCAGCATCCCAAGCGTGCGGTTCTTGGCTGAAGAGCTATGCGAGGGTCCTTCAATATAGAGAACCGAGCCGCCGCTTGGAAGCAGCGCTGCAAATTGTCTTCCCTGAATACGGCCAATCTCGACGTGGTCAGAGCTGATGGAAAAGATTGGTGCGGTCGACGATCTGCGCAGCTCTGAAATGTAATCCGGAGCCCGGTTCAACACGGCCCATCCTATTCCGACCGCACAAGCCGCTCGGGCCACCTGAGGCAGTGCAGTTCCACTAGCAGGTTCAATCACAATCGCATCTGGTCTTGCTCCGACAGGAACCTGGATCGCTTTCAGAATTTGCGTACTTTGCTGTACTGCGTCGTTATCCGCGTAGACGATCTCCAAATCAATCTCCCGTTTCTGGGCCGCCTGTTCTGCGGAAAAAGCCTGTGCTAGCTGGAAGTCATTCTTGCTTGTCGGAAGAGAAATCAGAAACCTGAGCTTTTTCATTGACCATCACTCAAACCCAGCTCTCCTATTACAATACATCTTTGTTCCCCGGAACAACCTGGCAAGAGTTCGGCAAACGGGCGCTACTGTATCCGGCTTCATTCGGCAGACGACGAAGTGTGGCTCAGGGTGTCAGGAAAGCGGGATAGATCATGAGGCGAATAGGCATTCTGGTGCTCATGTATGTAGTGGGTGGAATTTCGGGGGTCGTGTATCAC
>JBARIF010000570.1:0-4411 GCA_049799615.1 Terriglobales bacterium | reverse complement strand
GTCCGATCCGATGGGTAAGGAGTTCAACTACGCGAAGGAGTTCAAGACGCTTGACCTGAATGCCGTAATCAAGGACCTGCATGCCCTGATGACGGATTCGCAGGATTGGTGGCCGGCCGACTTTGGCCACTACGGGCCACTCTTCATTCGTATGGCGTGGCACAGCGCGGGCACGTACCGCATCGGCGACGGCCGGGGCGGGGCCGGAGCCGGTCAGCAACGCTTCGCACCGCTCAACAGCTGGCCCGACAACGTGAACCTCGACAAGGCGCGCCGGCTGCTGTGGCCGATCAAGCAGAAGTATGGGCGGAAAATCTCGTGGGCCGACCTCATGATTCTCACCGGCAACGTTGCCCTGGAATCGATGGGCTTCAAGACCTTCGGTTTTGGCGGCGGCCGCGAGGACGTGTGGGAACCCGAAGAGGACATCTTCTGGGGGCCTGAGGGCACTTGGCTGGCGGATGAGCGTTACAGCGGTGACCGTGATCTTGCGAATCCGCTCGCAGCCGTGCAAATGGGTCTGATCTATGTGAATCCGGAAGGGCCGAATGGAAAGCCGGATCCGATTGCCGCGGCACGGGATATCCGAGAGACTTTCGCCCGCATGGCGATGAATGATGAGGAGACGGTTGCGCTCATTGCGGGCGGTCACACCTTCGGCAAAACGCACGGTGCCGGCGTTCCCGCTCAATATGTGGGACCCGACCCAGAAGGTGCGGCCATCGAGGATCAAGGCTTGGGGTGGAAGAATAAACTTGGCAAAGGTTTCGGCGACGACACGATCGGTAGCGGTTTGGAAGTCATCTGGACCACGACGCCTACGAAGTGGAGCAACAACTTCTTCACCAATCTGTTCAGCTACGAATGGGAACTGACCAAGAGTCCGGCGGGTGCGCATCAGTGGACGCCGAAAAATGGCGCAGGCAAGGGTACGGTGCCGGATGCGCACGATCCGTCGAAGCGTCATGCGCCGTCCATGCTGACTACGGACCTCGCCTTGCGCTTTGACCCGGTCTACGAAAAGATTTCACGCCGCTTCTACGAACATCCGGACCAGTTGGCAGACGCGTTTGCGCGGGCGTGGTTCAAGCTGACACACCGCGACATGGGGCCGCTCCCGCGGTACCTTGGCCCTCTGGTTCCGAAGGAGACGCTGCTGTGGCAGGACCCGGTTCCCGCCGTGGATCATAAATTGATCGGGGAACAGGACATTGCTGCCCTGAAGGCGAAGATCCTCGGATCCGGACTGTCAATTTCCCAACTGGTCACGACTGCCTGGGCATCGGCGGCGTCGTTCCGCGGCTCCGACAAGCGCGGTGGGGCGAACGGGGCGCGCATTCGCCTCGCGCCACAAAAGGACTGGGAGGTAAACCAGCCGGCCGAGCTGGCGAAGGTGCTGCCGAAGCTGGAAGCGATCCAGAAGGAGTTCAACGCTTCACAGTCTGGCGGGAAAAAGGTCTCGCTTGCCGACCTGATCGTTCTTGCGGGCGATGCGGCGGTCGAGAAAGCCGCCAAGAACGCCGGGCACGACGTGAAACTCCCGTTCTCGCCGGGACGCACGGACGCTTCGCAGGAGCAAACCGACGTGCACTCATTCGCCGCCATGGAGCCGGTCGCTGACGGGTTCCGCAACTATCTCCGAAAGGGACATCCGCTGTCGGCTGAGGAGTTGCTGGTGGATCGGGCGCAGCTGCTGAAACTGACTGCCCCCGAGATGACGGTCCTCCTCGGCGGCCTGCGCGTCCTGAATGCGAACGTCGGACAGGCCAAACACGGCGTCTTCACCAACCGGCCCGAGACGCTGACGAATGACTTCTTCGTCAACCTGCTCGATATGCATACGAAGTGGCAGCCGTCCACTCACTCCAACGGCTCTGGAGAGGTCTACGAGGGGCGCGATCGGGCGACGGACAAAGTCAAGTGGACCGCCACCCGCGTCGATCTCCTCTTCGGCTCGCACTCCCAGCTCCGGGCACTCGCGGAAGTCTATGCCTCTAACGACTCGAAGCAGGCGTTTGTGAAGGACTTCGCGACGGCGTGGACCAAAGTGATGAACCTTGATCGCTACGACCTGGCGTGAGGCGGGAAAGAGCGAGCTATAAACCTCGTGCTGTTGCTGTTGTTGGGATCGGCCAGTCGTTGCTTTTCCGGCTCATGGGGGCGCATCGCACGCCCCCATGCCTCCTTTGCCAATGGGCACAAGAGCTCCATACGGACCAAGTTCACTCATCTCAGCCCTCGCGAGTTGCTCAGCAGACCTGAATGCAATCGATATTAATCAATGCGCCAAGCTTTTTCAGCTTGCTGGCAACATGCCCTATGCCCACTGCACAGTGATGCGCCGGGCCGTGCACGTTCCACTCATTCATGAAGTTTCTTGCCCCGATCGGGAATCGGTAACGGCTGTTGGTATTCCCGATTTCGAGAATCGGTCCGGCGACGGATTCGCCTTCGGCCATCAGTAGCTTCAATTTTCCGTCCACGGTCTGGAGCACTGACAGGAGCGTGACGGGACCGTGCTTCACCGACATCTCCACCGATAGTCCGCGGCCCACTTTACCGTGATAGACCTTGAGCGGACGAATCTTCGTCTTGCCTTCGGCAATGGCGATGTGTCCGGGGCCGTCATGCCCCATGAGCAGAACGTCATCGGTAAAATCCGCCGCATAGTATTCGGTAAAAGACCCGCCCGCTCCGAAAGCGTCCATGATCTTCATGGCTTGGGCGTTCTTAATTTCGTATTCCCCGGCAACAGGAATGCCCCGCGCCGTCAGCAGGCTCGTGCCAAGGATGATGGAGCTGATGGCATCCTCGTTCTCGGCGCTTCCCGTCCCCTGGTAGTAATACGCAAGGGATCCAAGCTTGTGGAGCTCAACCAGGCGATCAAGGGCGACCGAGGTGCGCGCCGCCCGTTCCAGTTCTTCCGGCGAACAATCGGGCTGGACATCGAAGGCCTCGCGGAAGTCCTCCATACGTTTCCTGATTTCGGCTTCGCTTACCTGCCGTCGCAGGGCCGACAACTCATCCACTTCGACGACTTCAATATGTCCCCCAAAGTACGCGCACTGCTGCGTGAGGTCGGAATGGATGTCGAGCATTCCGCCGTAATAATGACCCATCACACCGAGTCGATTGTGTTCCATGGTGTGAGCAACCCGAGCGGCGCCAACCCACTCCGCAATTTCGTTCGCGGCGACGGTATCGTTCTCCAGCGTGCCTGTAACCTGGAAGAAAGGAATCCTGCAGCGATTGAAGACGTTTGCGATCTCCGGCACCGGACAAGCCTGGCAGTAGGCCAGCCATTCGCCTGTCATTTTTGTACGGTCGCCCAGAGCGTTGAACCAGTTATAGTCAATGGCCGCAGCAGGAGAGAGATTCAGAATGATGACCGGGACCTTGGCCCGCCGCACCACAGGGAGCACCGTCGAAGACAAGGCGTAGGTTGTAACGTGGAGAAAGATGAGATCGACATCGGCGCTGCGGAACTGGTGCCCTGCGGCGAGAGCTTTCTCCGGCGTGTCGATCAATCCCAGGTCCACCACCTGGGCTCCGGCCCGTTCGAGCTGCTGGGCGACCCGCCGGCCGTATCCTTTTAGACGATCTTCCAGGCCGGGGAACTGCGGCCAGTAGGCGTCCAGGCCGATTCCGAAGAGCCCAACCTTCGGCTCGGCGTATGCTCGCAGTTTGTCCATTGATCAGTCTGTTCCGGCACAAATCCTACTCGCTTCAAAGCGCTGAACTGTAGTATTCTGCGTCGGTGGTTGTCAATAGTAAGTTTATTTTCCTATTGAATCTGAGGGGTCATCCCCGCACCATGCAGCGTAGTTCACCACGGAGGATTACGTGATTCGATATCGGCCATCCCTGTTGCTGGCTACGATTTTATGCGCGGTCGCAGCATCCCCTTCCCTTGCCCAGGAGCCTGCCGCCCAGGACCAATCCGCGAAAGTGGCGGCGCACTGGGACACTGTAACCGGCATTTCTAAAACGACTGCCACTCTGCAGGTCGTCGTGAACCCGCCGCTACGCCGGGGATCGCCGATTCACGACAACGCCTTCAGGACGCTGAAAGATATTCAAGCCGATTACGTTCGCTATGTTCCCTGGCTGCCTTATCCGAAGCTGGCCGTGGCGGAACTCGAACCTCCGGCGAACGGCAAGACTTCGTGGGACTTTTCCCTGATCGATCCCATGACCATCGATTTTCTCGACGCCACGAAGGGCCATTCCGTCATTCTCAATTTCAGCACGATCCCGCAGTGGATGTTCAACACCGACAAGCCCGTGACCTACCCCGCCGATCCCGATCAGCCGGTATGGGATTACACCCAAGGTACCGAACCTCGTGATCCCAGCATGAAGGAAATTGGCGATTACTACGGCCGACTTTTCTCCTGGTACACGCAGGGAG
>JBARIF010000569.1:0-1604 GCA_049799615.1 Terriglobales bacterium | reverse complement strand
CGGGGTAGGGATAAGGATTCATCAGCGCCGCATAAATCACGCTGAAAACAGCGGTGGCCGCTCCAATACCGAGCGCCAGCGAGATCACTGCCGTCAGCGTGAATCCCGGACTCTTGCTGAGCTGACGTGCGGAATAGCGGAGATCCTGAAGCAAAGTGTGCACGGTTCCCTCCTGGCGGTGCGAGAGATGCGGTGATGGTCTCATGGGTATTGCGATTCGGAAAAGTAATTTGTCCGGCGATCATGTATATCCATAAGCTGCCCCCCGTAAGACCCCGGTGCGATGGAACCAGGACCGGCCTGAAATCACTCCCCCAAACGCGACTCTCTGCTAAACTACGCGGCCATGAAAACATTCCTCGCTCGCGCCCTTTTCCTGGTAGTGCTTCTGGCGACCCTGGCCGCTGCCCAGGATGTCATCCCGCTCTATCCCGGCACGCCGCCGGGCTCGACCCAGGAAAACTATCCGGAGAAAGAGTACTTCTCGAAAGTCTGGAATACGGAAGTTGTCACCAACGTGACCAAGCCCAGCCTGACGGTTTTCAAGCCTTCTCCGGAGTTGAGAAACGGCACCGCTCTGGTGATCTGCCCGGGTGGCGGATTTATGGCTCTCTCCATCACCAGCGAGGGCACCGATGTCGCCAAGTACATGGCCGCGAGAGGTGTGACCGCCTTTGTGTTGAAGTACCGTCTGGCACACACCGGCGAAGACGGCACCCAGGAATTTATGACGCTGTTTGCCAACCGGCAGAAATTTGACGAACTGGTAGGGAAGGTCGTTCCCCTGGCCGTCGCCGACGGGTTAGCGGCAGTCACCTACGTTCGGCAGCACGCCTCGGAATGGGGAGTTTCTCCCGACCGTGTCGGCATTATCGGATTTTCCGCGGGGGGAAGGGTCACTTCCGGGGTTGCCTTCAATTACTCCGCGGAAGGCCGGCCCGCCTTCGTGGCCCCGATCTATGCGGGGGGAGGAATCTCCAAAGATGTTCCCGTTCCAGCGGACGCACCGCCTATGTTCGTTGCCGCTGCGACCGACGATCAGCTCGGACTCGCGCCGGAGAGCGTTGCCTTGTACGAGAGGTGGACAGAGGCTCACAAATCTGCAGAATTGCACCTGTACGCGAAGGGTGGCCACGGCTTCGGAATGCGCAAGCAGAACCTGCCTACGGATCATTGGATTGACAGGTTCGCCGAGTGGATGGAGTTGGAAGGTTGGTTGAAGAAGTAACCCGCCCGACCTGATGCCATTGGTGGAGTTCCGGCTCGCTCTTCGCCGTGCTTGACTGGGGTTTCAGGCGACCGCCAACCATCGAAATATCCCGATTACGGTGACAGCCCAGGTTTTGAGTGTAATCTGTTAACGTCAACTTGAAGAAGATTTGGACTGATACTTGGCCGGCAGTGCGGCTAGTACCTTGTTGCAGCGAAGAATATCTATCGCCTTCGGTGTCAGCGTTGTGGCGGCGATAGTCAGGTTTGGTGGAGACTTTGGAAGGCCCGAGTTGCTCCATGATGCGGCCGACTCGGGCTAACAAGCCCAATGGCTACCTTCTCGGCTCATACCGCATCGCCACCGCCCCCGAGCCGAACTCCAGCCGGCTCAC
>JBARIF010000568.1:0-4972 GCA_049799615.1 Terriglobales bacterium | reverse complement strand
AAGGCGGCGGGCGAGGGCGCCCGCCCCACACACTCATCTCTCCACGCGGTAGAATCCTTGCCATGCCCATCAGCAGCCGCCGCAGGGCCATCGCTTTCTTTGTCGTGCTGGGCGTTTGCCTGGTGCTGCTGGCGGTGGGGCTGAATGTCGGCTGGATCATTCTCAACTGGCGCGAAGGCGTCCTGCTCTTCCTGGGCGTGATCTTCTTTGCCTTGCTGATCGCCGGGCTGATCGTGAATACCAGCTTCCTGGTGCGTGAAATTCGCCGGAACGAGCAGCATGACAGCTTCATTAATGCCGTCACCCACGAGCTGAAAACACCCATCGCGTCCATCCGGCTCTACCTCCAAACCTTGCAGCACCGCGACGTGGATGACGTCCAGCGCCGCGAGTTCTACCGCCTGATGCTGGACGATACGGATCGCCTGATGGGTACCGTGGACCAGGTGCTGAAGGCCGGAGAAGCCGGCCACAAACGCCAGGACCGGCGCGTCCCCGTCGACTTCAGCGGCCTGGTCCGCGAGTGCGTGGAAGTGGCTCGCACCAGCCATCACTTGCCTCCTGAATCGCTGCAGTATGAGCAATCGGTGAACCATGGCCCCGCCGCAGGTGTGTTGGGGGACTCAGAGGAACTACGCGCTGCGGTTTCGAACCTGCTGGACAACGCCGTCAAGTATTCCGGAGAGCACGTGGAAATCCTGGTGCGCCTCGACACACCGGACGAGAAGCGGGTGACAGTCAGCGTCCGCGACCGGGGCGTAGGAATCAAGGCCGAAGAACTGAAGCGCATCTTCAAGCGCTTTTACCGCGTCTCCAACCGCTCGCTGAGTCACGTGAAGGGAACTGGCCTTGGCCTTTTCATCGTGCGGGCCATTGCCCGCAAGCACGGGGGGCGCGTCTTTGCCGAGAGTGAAGGCGAAGGCCGCGGCACCACGGTAGTTCTGGAGTTGCCCAGGGTCAGTTTGTAGGCGTGGGTTAGTAGGTGTGAGTTAGTAAGTGTGGGTCGGACACTCTTGTCCGACGCCTTTGACTTTAGGTTGGTGTGCTGCACAGCAAGAGCAAAACAGAAGCAAGAACAGAGCAAAATCAAAGGCGTTGGACAAGAGTGTCCGACCCACACAATCATGGATCCGCATGAGTCATGTTCTGATTGTTGAAGACGAAGCCCACTTGGCCAAAGGCCTGCAGTACAACCTGGAGGCCGAGGGGCACTCCGTGGCCGTGGTGGGCGATGGCGAGCGGGCGCTGGATCTGCTGCTGGGAAAATCCGCCAAGCCGGGCGATTTTGACGCGGTCGTGCTCGACGTCATGCTTCCCGGCAAGGATGGCTTCACCGTGGCCGCGGAGTTGCGGGCCGCCAAGCAATATGTTCCTGTGCTGATGCTTACCGCGCGCGGCCGCCCGGAGGATGTGCTCAAGGGCTTTGCCTCGGGCGCCGACGACTATCTGCCCAAGCCTTTCGAGCTCCCTATCCTGCTGGCTCGATTGCAGGGACTGTTGCGCCGCCGGGAGTGGATACAGCAGAGTCTGGCGCACAACGCGCCGGCGGAAACCGCGGAATACGAAGCATTCTCTTTCCACGGCCGCACCATAGATTTTGGAAAACTGGAGTTGCGGGTGAACGGGAACACCATCCAGTTGACTCTGATGGAAGCGGAATTGCTTCGCCATCTCATCCGGAATGAAGGACGGGTGGTCTCCCGCAAATCCATTCTCGAAGAAGTATGGGGCTTACACGAAGACACTGATACCCGCGCCATTGACAATTTCATCGTTCGCCTGCGGCGCTATATCGAAGACAACCCTTCGGAGCCACGGCATTTGCTGACGGTTCGCGGTGTGGGTTATCGCTTCGTCGCAGAGCCGCAAAAAAAGTAATGCGCGATCAAGCCCTACTCGCGGCGGCCGAGATTGGAAATGAGATTCTCCCTGTGGTCCAGGGCAATTCCATCCACCCGATCCAGGGCAAAAGCGTACGCCGTGAAGGCGAACGCGGCCGGCAGCCATAAGATCAGCAGTTCCACCCATGAATTTTCGTACGCGCGCGAAAGCCAGAGCATCAGGGCTCCCATCGCGAACAGAGCGCCGCGGACCCCAAAGCTCGCCAGCACCGTAGTCAGGGACGCCCTCTGCCGGCCAAAGACACCGGCCTCAATCCGGGTGGGAGAATAGATCGAAAACAGGTTCCCGGCGGCGAGGTCGATGGGTACGACAAAGAGAATGCCCGCCAGTGTCGCCATGGTCACGCCCAGGGATGGCGGGCGATAGAGTAGACAGGTTCCCAGCCACACCATTCCAACTTCCAGCGCAAAAACTGCCGTATGCGCCAGGTTCTTGCCCATCACGATTTGCCGGAAGCGCACCGGCGAAGCGAAGAAAAACTGCGTGCCGCTACCCTCCGCCCCGAAATTGTTGTAGGAAAGATTGGTCAGCAACAATAGAGAATAGGCGGCGCCGAGCGGAAAGGTGAGCTCGGGCGCGCGGGCAAAAAGACCCTCGTTCTCACCCGAACTGCGGAAGACCACCAGCATGAACAGGGGCACAATAAGAGTGAACAGCATGGGTCCGCTGCGACTGAGATAGCGCAGTTCCTTTTCGAAGACGGCGACCACCGGGCCGGGGACTCCGGGTAAATTCCAACCCGGGCGCACCACGGGAAGCCCAAGGGGCTGGGCTTTGCGTCCTGCCGATTCGCTGAAGCTGGCACCGCGATATTCGGCCCGCAAACGGAAGTTCAGCAGCCAGAGAAATGCCATCCCATAGCACGCCAGCAGCACATAGGGGACCACGCTGGTTGCAGGCTGATTCTGTATGGTTCCCGCAATGGCAGCCGCAGCCAGCCCCGGAGGAAGAGGCCGTTGCGCGTAGGTGAGCTTCTGACCCAGGATCCTGCTCTCGGGTATGGAGCGATGTTCGTACACTGCGATCAACGGTCCGATCAGCTGAAAACTCAGAATGAAGAGAAAGAAAAGAATGCCCAGGAGTTCGCGCGTTCGTCGCTGGGCCAGCCAGCGCTCCAGCCAGGCGAACAGCATGCGCGCCAGAACGATGTTCACGAGGGCAAAGGTGAGGAGCACGACCGTGGCCCAGGGAAACACGCGCGGCCGGGCGACTCCGATGCCGATGTCGATTCCGAGCAGCCACAGGCTAGCCACCGCCGTCGCCGGATCCAGCGACCCGTAAGCCAGGCGGATCAGAAAATACGACCGGTAGCTCAGCGGGAAGCGCAGAAGATTTGAAGACTCGACATTCTGGGTAAAGGCGGTCGCCATCAGGGGAAAGAGCTGCCAAAACAGAAACACAGGCCACAGCAGGGCGCCCAGCCACTCTACATTTCCTTGCAGAATCAGAAACCAGGCTGCCCCGCCCAATCCGATCGCGCCGCCAATGCCACCAGCGAGAAAAGCCAGACTGAGAAAGATGCGTGACGCCAACTCCAGGCGCCCCCGAAAGGTTCGCAGCGAGTTGACAAAGACTCGCCAGCGCAGTCCTGCGACGGCGGCCAGTTGCTGGCGCGATTGGGGAGAGCGAGCCCGGCCGTCGGATGTCATCACTGTTTCAACTCAGCCTGCTTCAACTCAGCCACGACAGCTCCTGGCCGTCGGATCGCGATCCGCCCACGGTAAGCAGGAAGATTTGTTCGAGGGTCAGCTTTTCACCCGGAGAACTGCCAAGGGCAATCGGGAGGTCCGCCGCCCGTGCTTCCACGCCCGCCCGCAATTCTTCCACCGAGCCCTGAGCCACCAACCGCCCGCGATGAATGATGCCGACATGAGTGCACAGCCGTTCCACGATTTCCAGCACATGCGAGGTGAGGAAGACGGTTGCGCCGCGCGCGATCATGCGTTGCAGCATGGTCTTCAGCGTACCGGCGGCGATCGCGTCCACGCCTTCGAACGGCTCATCGAGAAACAGGACCTTAGGCCCGTGGATGACGGCAGCAGCCAGCGCCAGCTTCTTCTGCATGCCATGCGAGTAGTCCGTGACCAGCGCCTTGGGCTGGTCGGTGAGCTGCATGAAGGCCAGCAGTTCCGCCGCGCGCTTGGCCGCAGTCTCGCGGTCCAGGCCATACATCCGGCCGACGAAGTTCAAATATTCGGAGCCGGTCAGCCGGCCAAACAATGCCATGCCTTCCGGCACCACTCCGATCTGCCGCTTAACCTCCACCATGTTGGTGACCAGATCAAGGCCGAGAATCTGGATTCGCCCGGACGTGGGCGCAAGCAAGCCGGTCAGCATCTTGATGGTGGTGGATTTTCCCGCGCCATTCGGTCCCAGAAACCCGAAGAACTGGCCCGGAGCCACCCTCAGGTTTACGTCCTCGACGGCAACCAGGTCTCCGAAACGCCGCGTCAGATTTTCGGTGGAGATGGTGGAAGCGACCATGAAAGTTTCGACTCTAGCACACCGCAAGGCCGGTGGAACGGACTCCACGACCGTGGAATCCAGGGCCACGAATCAGGTTTTGTCGGTGAAGGGCTTCTGGCCCTGTGGCACGGCGCATCGGAGTGCAACAGCGCCTGAAGCCCTTCTCTCTCGCACCGGTTACCCAAGGCCTGGAGGGCCTGCGCTTCCACGTCATTAGCAGGATCGCGATGTCCGAACTTCACGCCGCCTCATCGTCGTCGCAGGCTTACCCGCACGGTTTCCATTCAATTAGTTGATCCCTGTAATCCACGCTTGGCCAAAAACCCTCCCCGTACTAGACTAGGCGGCTGAAATTTCTCGGGCCATCGCGAATGCAAGTGCGGACAACGGGCCTGGAGACGTGTTCTCGTTTCAGGAGGCAATTTATGGGCTCTCGCTGGCTTGTGCCGCTTTTGTTCTTGTTGACCACCAGCGCGTTGCTGGCGCAGTCGCCGCCACCATCCCCGCCGCCGACCGGCGAGCCCTCGGTGCAGAGTCTGCTCGACCGCATTCAGCAGTTGGAGAACCGGATCACTCAACTGGAGGAGCGTGACCGCCTGAGAGA
>JBARIF010000567.1:0-3497 GCA_049799615.1 Terriglobales bacterium | reverse complement strand
CCGGTCGAACCCAGGATGGCGATACGTTGCATGGGAATCTTTATCTTACGCGGGGGACAGCAGGTGCGCTAGCTACACGATGGTGCTACGCAGCCGGTCTCTCCCTGGGCTTGCAGGGCTGGCATTTTGTAGCTGGAGGAGTATGCCGTCGAGCGGTTGCTCTGGCCTTAGTGCGGGTGCGAAAAATTATTACCCTGTGCCTTGAAAGGTCGCGGACCTTCGGGGGCCCGGATTCGTGGTTCGGGCCGTCCCTACGGGACTTGGGGGAAGTTGGGCGCCGGCACCCAGCGCTGAAGCGCTGGGCTAAGGTTGGGCGTCCCTTCCGGGACGATCGGAGGTGCCGCGGGGTTACGGGGAGGGAGCGTGCGTCGTGCGACCTCAGCAGCCTTGGGGGAAGTGGGTCGGCGGTACCCGGCGCTGAAGCGCCGGACTAAGGTTGGGCGTCTCCTTCCGGGACGAATCGGAGGTGCCGCGGGGTTACGGGGAGGGAGTAGGGCATATGCCGTCGTGCGGTCGCAGGGGATTTGCGGGCATGCGGGTCGCCATCCTGCTGGCGGTCCCGAGGGCAGCTTGCCGGAGCGAACTCGAACGATGCCGGGAGGTCGAAGGGTCCCGCACTCGGCGAGCGGACTGATCAGCGGACAACACGCCAAGCGGCCCAAAACCACAACACCGGCGCAGCGAAGAGCAGCGCGTCAATCCGGTCCAGCATGCCTCCGTGCCCGGGAAGAATCGCGCCGGAATCCTTCACCCCAGCGCCGCGTTTGATCAGAGACTCAACCAGGTCGCCCAGCTGCGCCGCGATGTTCAACCCGGCGGTGAGCAACAACACCGGCACCCAGGCGGGCTTTTCCAAGCCAAACATCCCATCGCGGCGCTGGATCAATCCCCACTGCAGCAAGATCGTGCTCAACGAAGCGGAATAGTAGAAGAGCGCACTGCCAATGGCGAGGCTCGCCACCAGTGAGGCGGCCGCCCCTTCCCATGTTTTTTTCGGACTGATCCGCGGAGCCATGAGGTGCCGCCCGATGGAACGCCCCACGAAATACGCGAAAATGTCCCCGGCCCACACCACAAAGAGCAGGTACAGGATCAGGAACGCGCCTGCCCATTGCTGGCGAAGCTGCACCAGCATGGCGAGGGGCAGCGCGATGTAGGCGAATCCGAAAGCAGAAGCGGCAGCCGCCGGTAATCCGGTGCTGAGGTTCTCCCGGCGCATGGCAATCGTGAGAAAGACGAAGGTCGCGATGGTGGCGGCGAAAGCAGCCGCGATTCCAAAGATGCCGGTCGAGAGCAAGGGTTTTTCCTGGCCCGCGTTCAGCACCAGCAGGACGAAGAAGAGCACGACCACACCGTAAGTAGGCTTGCGCAGGGGTTGTACGCCATAGGATTCGGTCAGCTTGAGGAATTCGTGAACAGTGACCAGCGCCACGGCAGCGGTGACGATGGCGACGAGGGAGACCGGCGCTCGCAGCACCAGCAGCAGGACAATGGGGATCAGGACCACTGCCGTCGCAATGCGTTTGATCAATGCTTGATCGCCTTAGCCCCGCGCAACTTTCGAGGCGAGATGATGGGAATGGTCTTCGTTGTTTAATCCGCCGTAGCGGCGTTCGCGTTTCTGGTATTCGGCAATGCCTTCGAGCAGGTGGTGCCCGCGAAAATCCGGCCAGAGCGTGGGAGTCACGTAAATTTCAGCGTAGGCCAGCTGCCACAGCAGGAAATTGCTGAGTCGCATTTCGCCGCTGGTGCGGACGACCAGGTCCGGATCCGGCAGATGCTTCGTGTAGAGGTGCCGGCAGATGGCCTCTTCATCGACTTCGAGGTGATCGAGTCCACCATTCTGAGCTGCCGCCTGCGCCAAAGATCGGAAGGCATCGACAATCTCCGTGCGCGCGCTGTAGTTGAGCGCCAGGGTGAGTACCATTCCGGTGTTTTTCTCTGTCGCTTGCCGCGCACTCTCCATTCTCTCTTGCACAGCCTCGGGCAGTTCCTGCTGCCGCCCGATGTACTCCAGCCGAATGTTGTTCTTGTTCAGAGTGGGCACTTCCAGCTTCAGATAACGGCTCAGCAACCGCATCAGGAAATCAACTTCGCTCTTGGGCCGCTTCTTCCAGTTCTCTTCGGAGAAGGCATACAGCGTCAGCGCGGGAATGTGGATACGCGCCGCAGTCTCCACTGTCGAACGCACCGCGGTCACGCCTGCGCGGTGACCGGCAATGCGTGGCATATGACGGCGACGCGCCCAGCGTCCGTTACCGTCCATGATGATTGCGATGTGTTTTGGGAGCCGTCCCGGATCGAGCTGCCGGTAAAGGTCTGCTTCCTTGCGATCCAGTCCGGCGGGAATTGTCGCCTGCAAACGCTATCCCCTTCTGATTCAAGACGCTAACATACGCACCCGGAGTTGGCAATGACGGCTTGCCTCGGGTAATGTGCGTGCCATTCGAGCTCACCACAGACCTAGGGCGCTCTCCGATCACTATGTGATTGGATCCCCGCGGGTGTTGCAATTTTCTAAATCCTCGCTGACAATGAGCAGCCCCCACCTGACTCTGTGCCTCCGACAAGCGACACTTCGCGGCTTTCTCCGGCGTTCTCCCGCGTGTTGGTACTGCTGTTTCTTTCCGTCTTCATCAACTATATCGACCGCAGCAACCTTTCAATTGCCGCTCCGCTGATCAAGGACGAACTGGGGATCTCGGCATCGCAGCTGGGCATTTTGCTGTCCGCCTTTTTCTGGACCTATTCCTGCTGCCAGCTTCTCTCTGGTTGGCTGGTCGACCGCTTCGATGTGAAGTGGGTGTTCGCGGCAGGCTTCTTCCTCTGGTCAAGCGCGACCGCGGTCACCGGACTGGTACATTCGCTGGTGCTCTTAACGGTAGTGCGCGTCGTGCTGGGCATCGGCGAGTCGGTCGCCTACCCGGGATACTCGAAGATCCTCGCGGTGCATTGTCCGGAAGGAAGGCGCGGGTTTGCCAACTCCATCATCGCGGCTGGCCTGGCCCTTGGCCCGAGCTTCGGACTGCTGTTTGGCGGCACGCTGGTGGCGAGCTACGGCTGGCGCCCATTCTTTGTCGGCCTCGGGTCGTTGTGCCTCCTGTGGCTGGTGCCGTGGTTGCGCTGGATGCCCGCCACCGACATGGCGGTACTGTCGGAAACAAAGGATCGCCCGGGCATGCGCGAGATTTTGCGGCAGCGTTCGGCCTGGGGTACCTGCATCGGTCTTTTCTGCGCGAACTACTTCCTGTATTTCATGGTTACCTGGTTGCCCTTCTACCTGGTGCGCGAGCGACACTTCTCCCTGACGGAGATGGCGAAGATCGGAGGCGGCTTCTTCCTGACGGCAGCTGTCTCCGCGAGCCTTTGCGGGTGGTTGTCCGATCGATGGATCCGCTTCGGCGGCACTCCCACACGGGTGCGCAAGACTTTCATGGTTTGCGGCGCAATGAGCTCGGGAATCTTTCTGCTCGGTTGCGTGGTTGCTCCCAGGAGTC
>JBARIF010000566.1:0-2577 GCA_049799615.1 Terriglobales bacterium | reverse complement strand
CCGTCTGGCCGGAATGAAGGATGAGATTCAAAAACAGTTTCCCCATCCCGGGCTTCTGGGTGACAAAGCACAGAGCGAAGACGCAGCCTACAGCGAGAGTTTTTACGCCTTCAGTTCGTTCGGCTGGAGCCCGCTGCACGCGCTGCAGACCAGCCGCTACCACTACATCGAGGCGCCCGTCCCTGAGCTCTTCGACGTGCAGGCCGACCCGCAGGAGAAGAACAACCTGGCCCCGCAACAAACGGCGACGGTCGCGGTGCTGGAGGACAAACTGCAGGCACTGCTGCGGCAGAATCCATTCAAGCCAGGAGAAGCCGGAACCTCGGGGCTTAGCCCCGATGCCCTGGAAAAGCTGCGGGCGCTGGGCTATGTCGCCTACCGTTCGCCAGTTTCTCCAGAGGCATTGGCGGCGGGCCTGCCCGATCCCAAGAGCAAGTTGTGGGAGGTCAACTCTATCCTGGAAGCGGCGGATGCGTTCCAGGCGGGCGACTTTCCAGCAGGTGATGCTTTGCTGGTCCAAGTGCAGCAGAAGGACCCGCAGATGTACATCGTACCCTTTATGCTGGGGGAAGCGGCGACGCGGCAGCAGAGATGGGATGAGGCGGCGGCTGCCTTCCAGAAGTGTCTGGAGTTAAATCCAAATTTCGACCAGGCCATGACCGGACTCGCGCGTGTTTTCATGTATTTGGGGAAGCTAGATGAAGCCATCCAGTGGTCGCGAAGGGCACTCCAGCAGAACCCTGCGAATTACCGCGCCTGGTACCAGCTGGGGCTCATCGAGTCCAAAACCGACAAGAATGCTGCGATTGCGGATTACGAGAAGGGAGTCGCAATTCAGGGGAGCTTTGCGCCACTGCGACGCGATCTGGGGATGCTTTATTTCCAGCAGCAGAACTACGCTGAAGCCGCCAAGCATCTCGCCCAGGCGGCCGAACTCGGAGTGGATGATGCCCCACTTTATAATTTTCTGGGGATCTCTTACGGCCATACCAACCGGTTGGCGAAAGCGGTGGCAAGCTACAAGCACGCTCTGAAGCTTGATCCGACGCTGGCCGAGGCCCATTTGAATCTGGGGTTTGCCTATCAGAAACTAGATCAACCAGCGGCCGCGCAAAAAGAGTACGCCGAGGCCTGCCGGTTGCAGGAAAAATTCTGTCATCTGGTTCCTGCGGCGCGTCCTTAAGGCTAGCCTCAGCGATTCGCGCGACCGCTGGCGGGTTCCAATTTCTCCAGGACTTGCTTCGCCTTGGGAGCGAAAGGATCTTCGGGGAAATTCCTCAGGAACAGCCGGAGTTCGGAAGCGGCGTCGTCGCTGCGATGCTGTTGCAGATACAGGTTTACTAAAGCCAGATGTGCCTTGGACATGACGGGATCGAGTTCCAGGGAACGACGCAGCGCCGACTCCGCCTCACTCGGTTTGCCGGTGCGGGAGTAAAGCGAACCTTCCAGGAAATTACCGAATGCTGAATCCGGCTCTCTCCGCAAGCCCTTTTCCACCCACTCCTCGCATTGCTGGTACTGGCTCTTCAGAAGATAAAGATTAGCCAGATTGAAGTAAGCCGCGGCGTCGCTGGGATTGGTCCGGATTACTCTTTCGAACTGTTGCTGGGCCTCCGGAAACTGGGCCTTGGAGAGGTACGCTGATCCCAGGTTGTTGCGGGCCTCATAGTAGTCGGGAGCCAGCTCAACCGCCCTCGCATAGTGACGAATGGCCTCATTGGGTTTGCCGGCGCTGTCAGATTTCACACCTTTTTCGTATTCCTTCCGCGCCAGCTTCGGGATCTGCTGAGTGTACCTCGCGGTGTCGACGAGGTGCACATTCCCGCCCTTGGCAGCGTCAGGGATTTGTGGTTTACCGGTGTCGCGGGGGACGAGATAGATGTTCACGATCTGCATGGAGGCGGAGGTTACCGAATCGATTCGGACCTCCTCGTCCACCGGTTGGTAGGCATCTTCGTTGACAGTGACGTGGAAAACACCCGCCGGCAGGCCATTCACACCGAAGTGGCCTTCGCTGTCGGAATAGCTCTTGTAGATAATCGCGCCGTGGTTGGTGATTGTGATCAGGACTGGCGAGGAGAGTTCCCTTCCCGGGGCTATGAAGGCCTGGCCAACGATGCTGCCGGAAGCCTGCCCGTAAGTCTTGCAGGGAGACAAAGAATACGCAAGAAAACAGAGCGCTACGGTGAACCACGGGAACTCGGACCAACGTTTGAGCATCTGGGTGCGCTCTAAATAATAATAGGGTCTGCTCTGGGAGCAGACCCCATGCTTGCCAGGAATCCCCTGCCCTAGAAGGACACCTTCAATCCCAGCTGTAACTGGCGAGGATTGAAGGTTGTGCCTGCCTGACCGAAGTTACCTTGTGTGATGCGGTTATTGGTGGCGTTATGCGCGCCCGGGAGTTGGAAGTTCGTATGGTTGAGCAGGTTGAATGCTTCCGCACGGAACTCAAATCCGACGCGCTCAGTAACCTTGATCTTCTTGTGCAGACCGGTGTCCCAGGATACGAAGCCGGGACCGACAAAGGTGTTGCGGCCCAAGTCGCCGATGCAGCCCAGGCAGGGTGCAGTGAAG
>JBARIF010000565.1:0-7462 GCA_049799615.1 Terriglobales bacterium | reverse complement strand
GATATCGCTGGAAGCACCATGGTCTTTGATTGTCCGGTCTGTATGCCTTGACAATCTTCCGGAGGGATAAAGGCAGTATCGAATTCGATGAGAAAGACTCGGATCAACTCAGATCCTTACAAGAAGGCGCCGCGACGGGTCGAGAGCCCACTGCTCACGGGGATCGGGACTGTCGACCGCACTAACCATAAATCCGCAGGAAAATGAGCACTCCTCAGCGAATCTAATCCGCGCGGGTTCCTACGGGTCTGGGCGTCCTTGGGCGACCTTCGCTTTACACTTCGGACAATGTCGCAAAGCGGCAGTGCCAAGTACGTATTTCGATCCTCCGTTGGGTGCGATCCGGGGAAAGTCTTGCGGCATGCAGCTGGACTGCCTCTGCCGACCACCAGGAGACTAAACGCGAGCGCTGCGTCGGGCGCATCGTGTTCGTGGTCAAAGACCGCGTGCCCAACACCCTGATTCCGGTGAGCTCTCTGGGTCTGACGATCACCCACCTTCCGCGAGGACCAAGCCTTCGAGTAGATGCTCATGCCAGCGAGAGCGCGATCACGTTTCGAAGCCCGACGCCCGCGGCTCTTGCCTGGTGCTTGGCCGATGCCCGAGCGACCGTAGTCGGGTCATCGCCGAGGACGACAAGTGTCTTTTGCGGAAGAGGAGGCGATCGACCGTCTTCTCATCGCCATGGCCTCCGTCCCCTCCCGGCTCTGGTCAGGCACTGCTGCGGGCTCATCCGGCACCGACGGCACGTGAATCTCAAAGCCCAGAAACCGGTCCGCCAGAGTCGGGTCATGCGCGGCAAGGCAAGGAGAATTTTTCCGTGCGGGTGCTTACCAAAGAGGGAAAACGCTTAGCCGAACGGCAGGGCGATCATCCAAGCGAGCAGCAGTTCTCTGCCGGCTTCGTGAAGCCGCAGGAGGTCGCACACGAAGCCGCCCTCTATCGGATGTATCAGGCTGAGGCGGCTGAAATCGAGAAGGGAGGCGGTACCATACGCCGCGTCGTCCTTGACTACGAACTCAAGAAAAGCATCTACGCGCCCCTCGTGAAGGTCAAGTTGATGGGCCTGGATTTCTTCCTCGCCCATCCGGAACATCGTCACCTCACCACCGAAACCGAAACACTTGAGTTCTTTGTGGGCGCACTTGGGTTGAAGCGTGAATGGCTTCCCCTGCGAATTTATCGCTCGCGGAATGTTCGCACTCAGACTACGCGGTACTTCGTGGACAAGGTCCCTGTTTCTCTCTGGTGCGTCCATCGCGCCAGCGCCTGTGGTCACGTTTTGCTGCGTAGACGGCAACCTCGGTAAGCCCGCCGGTTTCGGCACCCACCTGCTCGAATACAGAGAGATTTTCGCGCGGCTGGAGTCCGTTAAGATGGTGTATGTGTCGACAGACCGATGGACGTTCGGGAAGGCGGAACGCATCTTCCGGCACCTCTGCGGGACGCTGGCAGCAAAATCTGCGAGGGGGCCGTCGGATCCAGATCTGGATCGCTTACTAGGGCACTTCCGCGCTCGCGTTCTCCTCGAGAGGCGGGAGACCACGTGTTTCGATAAACAGCAGTTTGACCGATTGCGGGATGAGCTGCGGGAGTTCCGAGGCCCAGAACACGAGGAACTTTATAGGATATGGCGGGAGCACGGAGACGGGGCCGTGCTTTGTGGAATGCACGGTCTAAGCACCGGATTGGCACCCCTGCCGCGTATGGGCTCGACCACGACTACGGGTTCTTTGGTCCACTTCCCAGGGGGGGTGCCGGCATGAAGCGGACGGATTATTTCCGTAGACGACAGAATCCGCACAAAGATCCGGGTCTGAACGCCCTTGTGGCCGGCTTTGCGCCTAACGATACAACGGGTTGCAGAAGAGCGATGCTTCGAGAAACGCAGACTGCAAAACAATTCAAGGGCGGGAGCGACCCCGGTGTGTGTGGCGCGTTGGCCGCCACAAACCCGCTTCGTTTCTATCGTCACTTCGGGGTCGCTCCCGCCCTTGAGGACGTACTGTTTGGCGATGCGAATCCCATGATGAAGAACCATTAGAGATCAGGGTCAGAAAGAGTCTTGAAATCAGGAGAGAGGAACCGATGCCATCGTCATTCGTTCCTCAACGAAATTAAACGAGCCAAGCAGCAGATCCCCGTGAAGCTCTACCAGGACCAACTCGCCATTCCACAGCTATGGCCAATTCACGGACGACACCCGTGATTACATCATCAGCCAGGCTCTAGAGCTGGTGTTCAAAAGAGACAAGAATTCATACGTTGGGTGGAGCAACAGAGAAATGCCAACAACAACGCCGAAGGCATGGTCAGACGCACTGATTTCGCTGGCTTAGCGCCACAACCTCAGGATCATGTCGGACATCGGAGCGCGTCGAGCACGCTGGTCTACCTCCGGGCAGACGCTGCTCAGAAGGCACAGACCACTATAGCTGGGATATCGTTCGGAGGTGCGCAGTGAAAAAGCGTCCATTTATGCACTGGACCGATTAGACCTAAAGGCCAAATTGAGTCCCGAAGAGGAAATGGGACTTCTGTAATAGTTCCAGCGTTCGGGGCCGAGGACACTGGAAGAGTTTCATAGGCGGACGTTGGGGAACTGGCTGCGATCCCGTTGCGAGTGTGACGATCTTTTCCACATGTGCTTGAACGGCATCACGCATCGACACGATACAGTGAACCTCATTCCGTCTGCGGAACATGTCACTCACTCATGAGCAAGATTCGTGGTAGGCCTGAATCTCGTCCCGTAAATTCCCAATATCGCACCAGAATTGAATAAACACTCAGGCCTATTTCCCCCTCCCCCCAAAGGGCGTAGGCGAGAGACTGCTGCATCAAATTGCGACGAGTGAGCCCGAGTACAATGGCCTTCGGATCGAGCAACTCACTGAGATAAGCAATCGAATTTGCGATCGCGACCGCGCCCCAGACCTCGATCACGGAGTTTTTACCCTCCAACTTCACCTGTACCCGCAACGACGACAGAAACTCACTCCGGTTGTCCAGGAGATTTACATGAAGAAAGGCGATCGGGCCTTCGACCTTAAAACTCTCCTCGATCTTGCGAACCAAGGTATTGCGCTGCGCAGAATCGTTCGCGTGATGGGGAACGAGGTTGACTTTCTTCTGCGCGATAGAATCCCAGACCCTGGCTGAGGTGTCATCCACAAATCTAACGTCCGCAACCCGCATTTCTGTGGACCGGTAATAGCGACTGATAGCGCTGGAGAGGATCAGCAGGAAAATAAACGCGGCGGCAATAATCACCCCGGCAGGCCGCTCAATCACATTTGCGATCAGGGTATAAGTGAAGATGGCAGTGACCAGCCAAAAATATGCTGGCAGCAGCAACTTTTTGAGTCCCTTGAGAACACGTTCGCGCGACAGCGCGAGCGCTACCGCCACCGCTGCCGAAAACATGAGTACGAGGACGCCTGTAGCGTAGGCGCTTCCTTGTGCCTCCACGTTGGCTCGAAATATCAGGGTGATCACAATGTCAATCGCCAGCAGCAGCAAAACGAGTGGCCGGCGATAGGCCACCCAACGTGGCGCCATTCCAAAGCGCGGGAGGTAACGGGGGATGAGAGCTAACAGTCCGGTCATCGCCGAGGCACCGGCAAACCAAAGTACTAGGATGGTGGACAGATCGTAGATAGTTCCGAATACGCTGCCTAATAATTCGTGTGCCAAGTAAGCGATGGCACGGCCATCGGCCGGGCCCCCGGCACCGTATGCACTTTCAGGAATGAGCAGTGTCGTCACTAGACTTGACATCAGCAGCATGACGCTCATGATGACGGCAGCGGTTAACAGAAGCTTCCTGGTCGCACGAATTCTTCCCTTGGGCTGTCGCCCCGCTGCTTCTTTGTCGGAATCTGCCGACACCAGGGGCATTACCGACACGCCGGTTTCGAATCCACTTAAACCCAGCGCCAATTTCGGGAACACGATCGCCGAGGCGACGAATATGGCGGTCCAGTCACCGAACGAATGCAGGTTTCCACGCCATTGCGACAACAATTCAGGGTGCTGAACAATCAACCCGACACCCCAGGCAAGAACGAATGCGTTCACCGCGAGGTACGGAATTGCCACTGCCGCAGCCAGGCCGATGGCTTCTCGAAATCCCAGCAAAAAGACTACGGCGAGCAACGCTAGCAACAAAAGAGTGCTCGCAATATGGGAGTCGCCCAGATAGGGGTGCAGGAACGGGTTTGCAATTGCGTGTCTGGCGGCGTCGGCCGCGGAGAGTGTCATCGTAATGACAAAGTCCGTACCAGCAAAACCGAGCAGCACCAGCACAAACAGTTTGCTCTTCCATCCCGAGAATAGATTTTCCAGCAGTGCGATGGAACCCAGTCCAGCGTATGACCGCCGCGCCACTTCACCGTAAACGGGAACCGCGCCAAACAAAGTGACCAGAACTAACACCACTGTTGCTGGAACCGAAAGGACCCCGACAGCCAAAAGGGCAATTCCTGGCTGATACCCGAGCGTAGAAAAGTAGTCGACCCCAGTCAGCCAAAGAACCAGATACCACGGTCGCGTGTGTTCACCGGTAGCGGGTTTATCTAACGGCCTGCCGCTGAGGAAAAATCTGCCTAGCGCCGTCCTGGGTGGTGCAGTGCGCCGCGCCGGAAGAGACAGAGGATCGGGGCTCGTTATTTCCATTATTTGCTTACTTCAGCATTCATACTGCCCCTACACTATTGCTCTCTCGCGGGGGTGGATTTGGGCGAGGTTTCATTGGATTCGTCCGAATGAACATCCGTTTCCTCAATCAACTTAGCCGCTGTATTCGCTGAGACCCAGCCGTCGTGCATCGCTTGCTCGATCGCACTCCGTTCCGCGGTTTTCAATCGCTGCCGCGCGACCTGAAACTCCTCAGTCAGGCGGCCCTGGTTTTCGCCGAAAATAGTATTAACCGTCTTATTCGCTTCTTCCTGTCTCGCCTCTAGTTCGTGGTGTAGTTGTTCGTATACCGGACGCGAAATCAGTTGTCCGCCTGCCATGGTTTCAAGTTCGGAAAGAGCGTTTGCTATGGCAACCTGACGGACGCGGGCGCGGGAATAGTCATCGTCGTCACTCTGTCCGATGCCAAGCAGGCGAATCAAGGGCTTCATCGTGATGCCCTGGACGACGATGGTAAACGCAACCACTCCGAAGGTCATGGTCAACAGCTGGGCCCGATAGGGAAAGCTGGTCCCGATACTGAGAACGAGCGCGAGGGAAAGGGCGCCGCGCATGCCTCCCCACACCATGATGTGTTGCCAACGCAGGGGGATCTTGGCCGAGAAGAGATTGCTGACAGGCACAAGCCCATACACTGTGAGCATTCGCCCGGCAAGAACCGCCGCTATGGTCAGAAGAATGCCCCTCCACATTTGCAATAGGTCACCCATCCGCACCTGAAGTCCAATAAGCAGGAACAGGATGGAGTTGATAAGAAATGAGGCATACTCCCAGAACGACCACAGCGCGATGCGCGTGCGCGAACTCATCCCGGTACGCACGCCAAAATTGCCCACCATCAGCCCGGCGCCAACGGTAGCAATGACGCCCGATAAATGCAGAGACTGGGCCAGAAGATAGGAACTGTACGCCAATATGGTGGTAAGAGTAATCTCAATTCCCGGGTCGTCAACTCTATGGGTAAGCTGGCTAAATACATAGCCCAGGACCAATCCCACGGCCGCGCCGCCGGCGACGTCGACAACAAAATCCCGAATACCGGCGGTGATTTGCAAGTGAGAGCTGGCAACAGCTCCAAAGAGAATCCCGTACAAAACGACGGCAGTTCCGTCGTTGAATAGACTCTCTCCTTCAACCGTGATCGAGAGTCTTTTATCCACCGCCATGTCCTTAAAAATGGCGAGGACCGAGATCGGGTCTGTAGCCGCCACAATCGACCCGAAAACCAGGGCGACAAGAACGGGGATCCCAAGCGCATAGTGCACCGCAAAACCGCAGATCAGTGTTGCCGCGAACACCCCCACGGTCGCAAGCAGGAAGATCGGAGCGAGATTCTCCCGCAACTGCCGCAATTGAATTTTCAGGCTTCCCTCGAATAAAAGGGCAGGAAGAAAAATGATCAGGCTGACATCAGGCGTCAGCCAGTCTGGCGAGTGAGAGAAAAGCCTTTGCAGGACGGGCAGATGAAATGAACCGAGGAGGAGGCCTCCTACGACTAGAGCCACGGTATAGGGGACTCTAAGACGCGCAGCCAGCACCGCGATAAGCGAAGCCGCAATCAGCAGCCAGATCAGGAACTCGATAGTGGAACTTGGTGTCATTTGTTCGTCCCTCGAATCCGTCTACTCTTAACCGAGCCCTAGGAGGCCTGAGCTCCTGACTGGGGAGTCAAAACGGTTGCCACCGGCTCGGAAACTGATCGAATGTGAAGGTCACGCTGTGGATATGGAATCTCGATCCCTTCCTTCCGGAGGGTCTCAAAAATTGCGAAGTACAGATCGCTCTTAAGCCGTGCCGGCGTCTGCACCTGCTGAATCGTCCAGACTCGAAGGTCGAAATTCAGAGAGCTGTCTCCGAACTCAGTGAAGATAACTTCCGGGCTGGGATCAGGAAGAACATCAGGATGGCTTCGCGCAACCGCGACTAGAATATCCCGCACAATCCTGGGATCACTGTCGTACGAGACACCCAGCGAAAGGGATATACGGACCTGCCGATCGTTGGCGGTCCAATTGGTAACGCTCTGATTGATGAACTCGGAGTTGGGGACGATAATCACCACGTTGTCATTGGTGCGTATCCAAGTGCTTCGCCCCCGCAGCCGGACTACATCTCCATAAGTGTTACCCACCTGAATGCGGTCTCCCAGTCTGATTGGCTGCTCCAGTAAAAGAATCAGCCCGGCGACGAAATTGCTAACGATTGCCTGCAGGCCCAATCCGACACCGATTCCGAGCGCTCCACCGACCACCACCAGGCTGTTCAGATTCAGGCCCAAAGATTGCAATCCGATAATCAACCCGAGGAGAAAGACCAGATACGAGATCACTTTTGCTGCGGCATACTGTTGCCCGATCGGAAGGGGCGTATGTTTGAGAACTTTTTTCTGCAACAAAAGCATGGTGAAATGGGAGAAGATCACCAGTGCCACCATGAAAATCACAACTTTTAGAAGGAAGAAGATGGTAATTGGTAGTCCGCCCATTCTGAATAGCGGTTGCACCAGATATTGCTGCACCCTCATTCCAGCATCGCCAAATGCGGGTGCATACCAGTTTCCAAATATTCCGATGGAAATCAGCAACAACAGCGATATCGCGAGTAAGAACATCACTCTTGGGCGAGATGCTTTCACGGTAAACGCTCCTTCCCAGCACCAGGCTCGTGCACATCCCCGTTTCTTCGTACCTGTTGCTCAGAAGAGTCTCTCATAAGGACCTATGACTTGCGGTAGCCACCGGGAACTGCGCCGCTCTCCTGCGGT
>JBARIF010000564.1:0-17350 GCA_049799615.1 Terriglobales bacterium | reverse complement strand
TGTCTAAGCCGTGGAAGAATGGGTGCTCCGCAATGATGCGTTCAAGGGTTTCCATCTTTCCCTCCCTCCCGAATGGCCCCGATCTCTTCGGTGATGTCGATGCCCACGGGGCACCAGGTGATACAACGACCGCAGCCAACACACCCCGAACTGCCGAACTGGTCGATCCACGAGGCTAGCTTGTGAGTCATCCACTGGCGATAGCGCGCTTTGGCAGAGGTTCGAACGCTGCCTCCGTGGATATAGGAGAAGCTTTGCGTGAAGCAGGAATCCCAGCGGCGCCAGCGTTCGGCGTGATCTCCGGTAACGTCAGTCACATCTTCCACAGAGGTGCAGAAACATGTGGGGCACACCATGGTGCAGTTGGCGCATGTCAGGCAACGGCTGGCCACGTTGTCCCAACGCGGATGCTCAAAGTTCTTATAGAGAAGCTCTTTGATTCCTGTGGTGTCGATGCTGCGAACCTGCTGGCGCGCCACCTCCACCCCCGCTTCGGCTTGCCGCCGGTCTTCTGCCGTTGCCGGAACCGCTTCCAGCTCGGTGAGCACCTCGACGCCGCGATCGCTGCCCGTGGCGGCGAGGAAGCGATGCCCTTCCGGCCCAATGAGCTCGGTGAGAACAAGGTCAAATCCACCTGCCACCTGCGGCCCTGTTCCCATCGACGCACAGAAACATGTTGCCGCCGCTTGCGTACATTGCACGGCTATGATGAACGCAGCCTCGCGATGCCGGTCGTAAATCGGATCGCGGTATTTGTCCTCGAGCAGCACCCGATCCTGCACCGCGATCGCTGCCAGTTCGCAGGCCCGAGCTCCCAGGAGCGCATGCGGGCGTCGGGGCTCCACCTCATTATTCAGGATTCGAAAGGTCCCGCCCTGGCGTTCGGCGGACCAGAGCCGCACTTCCGCCGGATGCATGTATTTCTTCCAGCTCTGCGGCCCCACGGCGTAGCCAAACAGGGCCGCATCCTCGCGGCGCTTCAGCCGGTAGCGCCCGGGTTCCTGTTCGTCAGTCCAACCCGCGGGCAGATCCTCCGCCGACTCAATATGGTCATAAACGATCGCGCCGTCGCGCAGGGTGGGGCCGATGACTTCATACCCCTTGCGCGCCAACGTCTCAATCAGTTTTCCAATCTGGTCTGCGCTTAGGACCTGTTCCGAGCGATGGGCCACTCGATCCTCCACACTTTCAAAAGGCGCGAACAAACTTCCCACGGCTACAACCTAAGATTACTCCTTTGTGCCTCTCCTGTTTGGGCACTTCCCGCTGGTCGTCATCCGGGAGCAATCCGCGAACGGTGGGACGAGTCCGGGCCAATCACTTCAGGGATGAGGACTTCACAGTACGGGCGAGTTCCTCTCTACGCCGGCTGCGATTTTTTTGGCTTGGCTGAGTAAACGCTTTCACGATAAGGTGTTTCGGCACAGGCGGCTGTGATTTTGCCGGCGTTGGACCGGTTTGCTCCTTGCCCGGGAGCGTGGCGTCCCACCCCCAGCAAAGGAAGCTTAACAGCGTGCCAGAGAGGGGACTTTTATGACCCAAGCCAAGGAAATCTCGCGCAGGCGGTTCGTGGCTTCCGCGATCTCAAGTGCTGCCATCGTGTCCTTACCTGCGAAACGACTCTTTGCCGGTCCGGCTGAAGCCACGGCGGCGGGTAGCCCACCGCTGGCGGCAAGCTCCGCGCCTGCTCGGGAGGCTGAATGGAAGGATCAGAACTGGAAAGATCAGGGGATTGAGGACCTCACGAAGTCGCCGCACGCGAAGTTGCGCGATATTCCGGTGCATGCCGTGACAATCCAGAGCGGCTTCTGGGCGCAGCGGCGTGAGATCAACGTAACCAAGAGCATCCCTACCATGCACGACCTTCTTGAAGCCAACGGCCGCATGAACAATTTCCGCCGCCTGGTGGGCAAGAGTTCGGCAGCACAGAGCGGACCGGTATACTCCGACTCCGATATCTACAAGTGGACCGAGGCCGTAGGTTTCGCGCTGCAATCGAGCGATCTGCCGGAACTTCGCGCCACCACCGACAAAATGATTGCCGAGGTAGTCGCGATCCAGGAACCCAATGGCTACCTGAACACCTACTACCAGGATGACCGCAAGTCTCTGCGAATGCTTACCCAGACCCAGACCACCGGCCACGAGCTCTACAACATAGGCCACATGCTGCAGGGCGCAATCGCCTACTATCGGGCCACGGGTGACCGCAAACTGCTCGATGCCGGCATCCGTTTCGTCGATGACTTCTTAATGTCGAGCTACGGTCCCGCTCCGAAACAGCCCATCGTGTCCGGGCATCCAGAGATCGAACTGGCCTTGATCGAGTTGTATCGCATCACCCGCGACAAGCGACAACTGGACTTGGCGGGCTACATTCTGGCCGGAGACAACCGCCTGCAGTTGCCCGAGCGCCGAACCATCTACATGTTCAGTGGCACCCCGTTCACCGCGAGAACCAAGCTGGAAGGGCACGCGGTCCGGGCCATGTACGCCTGTTGTGGCGCCACAGACTACTACATGGAGACCGGCGACCCGGCCTACTGGAAGACGCTGAACACGCTCTGGGACGATATGACCACTACCAAGATGTACGTGACTGGCGGGGTGGGTTCCCGGTCGGACGGCGAAGCTTTTGGAAATGCTTACGAACTGCCCAATGATCGCGCTTATGGAGAAAGCTGTGCGGCCATCGGCAACATGATGTGGAACTGGCGCATGCTGGCGGTGACCGGAGACGCCAAGTTCAGCGATGTAATCGAACGCGCCCTTTATAACGGAATTAATTCCGGAATGTCGCTCGATGGCACTCTCTATTGTTATCGCAACCCGCTGGCGTTTGATCCTGCGACCGGAGAGAAGATACGCAACCCGTGGTATGACACGACCTGCTGTCCGCCCAACCTGGAGCGCACTTTTGCCTCCTTGCCGGGATATTTCTACAGCACCAGCAGCGACGGGATCTACCTGCACCTGTACGACAATTCGGAACTGAACTGGCATCTCGAAAACGGCGTCGGCCTGAAGGTCGCGCAGAAAACCAACTATCCGTGGGACGGCATGATCGAAGTAACCGTCACGCCCGCGCAGCCTGCGAATTTTACTTTTTACCTGCGAATTCCAGGGTGGGCGGACCGCGCGCAAGTCGCGGTCAAGGGAAAGACGGTAGCAGGCGCGAAGCCGGGGGGATACTTGCCCATTTCACGGCAGTGGACACCAGGCGATGTTATTCATTTACGGATGGAGATGCCGGTACAAGTGCTGCAAGCGAATCCTGAAGTCGCCGATGACGCGGGACGCGTCGCGGTGCAACGCGGTCCGCTGGTCTATTGCATGGAAGAACTCGACCAGCCCGCGGGAGTTACCCTGAGCGATCTCGCGGTGTCTCTGGGGCAGACGGCGCGAGCAGAATTCCAGAGTGAAATGAAGAACGACTTGCTGGGCGGCGTGGTTGTGCTGCGGCACACCGGCGTAGCCTACGAACGGGCCGCCGCGCGTAAGGCCCTGTATTCGCGATACGGCGGAGGTCAGACGCAAAGCCGCCGGGTTCAACTGACATTTATTCCCTACTACGCCTGGTCAAACCGTCAGGAGACGTCAATGCAGGTCTGGACTCCCGTGGTTAACGCATGATGCATGATGATGGATGGAATCTCAGGCGGCGGTCAGCTGGCTGCGACTTCGCTTCGAGCGCTGCGACCCGTGCAACCAGGTGCGTAAGGCGGCACCCGGGATAGTCGAGTGGTTCGCGCGTACGGCATCGCTGGACAACCGGTTCCTGTTGCCTTCTCCCCCTTAGGCCAGGCATTTCCGGTCCTTCGACCTTGACCTTCCCTTCGGTGATCAAGAATCCCCGTTATTCTGCCGGCGCATCGGCCCCCAGCCAAAAGTATTCACCAGTCCCGTCAGGGCCAGCCTGCCTCCCGGCGCACGCATCCTGCCGAATTGCCAATTGCCCTAAAGCTGATCGGCCTCGAAAGAAATGGAAGTTACCTTAGTTCGTGATTCGGACAGAGAATCGTGTCGATGTGTCAGGTTTTGCCCAAAGACTGCCGATGTGGTTGCCAGAAGGAGTACCTCATTCCATGAAGTGCCTCACCCTCGCAATGTTCGCGTTACTCAGCTGTTTGATTGGCTGCGGAACTTCCACCTCACCAACCCCGACCAGTTCCGTTCGGAAGTACAACGGCACCGCCTCAGTAGGAGATTTCCTGACTATCTCGCTGGATGCGAATGCTCACAGCATTGAATACGTGAATCATACGAACGGGGATTCCGGCACCGTCTCCTACACGGTCAATGCCGATGGCACTTACACGATCACCGATCCGCATGGCAACCTGCTGGCGGCATATGAGGTTCCGGGCTTTGTTTTGCTGGTGGAAACGGCAAAATCCGGCCCGACGCACGACGCGCCCGCACTGATCACGGCCATCGAAAGCGTGCCTACATCGATCTCAAATCTGGCAGGCCAGAACTTCAACTATATGCAGTGGCGCACGTCATCGGGCGGGCTGGAAGTCGGTTCCGTTGCCATTAATTCACTGGGCGATATTCAGCATGACTCCTTCAGGCCAGCCGGTGTCTTGAACCAGTCGCCCGACTATTTTGGCGGGGGTACGTTCCCAGCAGCCAGCATCGAGGAAGACAGTTCGGGGAACTTTTTCACCATCCACGAGTCGCAGGGCAACTCCGACGACGTTGTCTTCGGAACCCAGAACGGCCTTTGGGCGGTTGATGGCGGCAACGGAGCGATCCTCGGATTACCGAAGACAGCCAGCAAAGCTTTTAACCCAACCACCGCCGGGACGTACACTGCGATCTACTACGAAAAAGCCAATGCGCAAACCGGCCAGAACAACGTGGAGACCGGGACCGTCAGCCAGGGCAAAGCCACGCTCACCGTGGGCGCGGATGCATCGGTCATGCTCCTCGATAGCCAAAGCAACACCTTGGCGACCGGAACCCTCGTCGCCCTCGCAGATTCCAGCTATATCTACGATGGCACGGCAAACCTGCTGAGCGATCCCTGCCATGGAATATTTACGGCGCGGGTCACTGCGGTAAACGGGGACCGGCAGGACTTCTTCGTGTCGTTCGAGGGCAAGGCTGCGCTCTTCGCAAGCTTTCAGACGGCGGTGCCGGTGGCGCAGCAGTCTCCGACCTACACTTACTTTTATGGGGTGGGCTTGAAGTAGTCCGAACTTAGGGCTACCGCGGCGTTACGTGCCCGCAAATGTCGCCCTTACGAATTATTTCTTACACTTTCGTCTTATTTCGATTCTGATGTACTATCTCCGGTAGCGCGCGCGAGTCGCCGACACTTCGCCCTTGCCGGAGAGCTCATGAATCGACGCAGCTTCCTGAAATCCGCCACCGCAACCGGACTCACAGTCGGTCTTTTGAAAGCCGGCGCCGGTGCCTCCATCCCCGAGCACAACTGGGACAAATATGATTGGGGATCAGGGCCGGCGGTCTCCGACCGGCTTTATCAGGGGCCGTTCCCGCAGTACGGTCCCTGCGCGGTTGTTCCTGACAGCGATGTCTCGATGATTACTTCGCCGTCCCGGGAAATCGTTGCCAACTATGGCATGGGTCTCATCGCTTATCTCTCGGACGATACTGGACCGCTCAACATCCCCGGTCAGACCCAGGAACAGACTCTGGAGGATCTGGTCAAGCTGCCCTTCGTGCAGAAGGTCTACCTCCGTCCCAACTGGCGCGAGGTCCAGAAGCAGCCCGGCCGGCTCGATTTCGCGGAGTGGTGGAAGATTGCCTTCGATCTGGCTCGCCGCTACGACAAGCCCATCGGCTTCCGGGTCCAGCTGGAGAATCCTGACGTTCCCGAGCCGGGTATGCCTGACTTTCTCCTCAACAAGGTCCCTTACGTAAAGCTCAAAGGGGAGTGGAAGGGCAATCCCACGGAAATGCGCTACAAGAAAGACAACCGCGTGCCGCGCTACGATCACCCGGCGTACCAGGCTGCATTTCGCGAATTGAATGAGCTGCTGGCCGCCGAACTCAACGGTCATCCGCAGATCGAGTTCATGGATACGATGATGTACGGCTTTTGGGGCGAAGGTCACACCTGGCCCTACGAGGGCAATCCCTTCCCCAGCCAGTTGGTCGCGGAACAGACTTGGGCGGCGATGTTCGAGACACAACTCCAATACTGGACCAAAGTCCCGCTGGCAACGAACACGCAGCCCGACTTCAGCAACGTGGGCAACGCCGACCTGCTGGATCGCACCATGCGCACCGGCAACTGGCTGCGCACCGACACCATCTTCATCGAGAACACTCAGATCGAGGCCTTAAGCTACCGTCCGCCCTGGGCCGCGGCAGTCTGCGAGGTTGGTTTCACCACCGGCGATCCGAAGCAAGTTCAGATCGACGAAGACGGAATTACCTACAATGAGCAGATCATTTCTCACGCTGCCGATGTCGGCGTCAACTATCTATCGGTTTGGAGTTGGCACAACCAATCGGCCCGTAGCATTACCAGCTACTACGAGAAGTTCCCTGGGCCAATCGACGAGATGGCGCGCAAGATCGGCTACCGCATCCGTCCGTCATTCATCTGGACCTTCAAGCGGGACGGAGCTAACGGTCTGGTGCTCGGACTCGCAAACGATGGCATCACGCCCGTTCCTGGGGTGCTTCGCCTTACCGTGTTCAGTGAGGACAACAAGGTCAACCTATCAGGTTGCGTCGGCCCTGGGTATCCGAAACCGATTGGCGTTCATCAAGCCATGCTGATGCTGCCTGCAGGGGTCCAATGGCAGGGCCTGCGCCTGAAAGCCGAGCTCGAAGTGAAGGGCGTGCGTCATCCGGTGCGATGGGCGTGCCGGCAGAAGGTCAATTCGGATGGCTCATTGACCCTGCGCCACAACTACAAACCCGATCAGCCGCTGGTGTAGTGGCGTAGGCGGCCTTCGCTCTTATCGAGGGCCACCTGTTTGATAGGAGGAATGCCTTGAGCCTTGACCTGAATCGCCGCGACTTCCTGAAAATCACAGCCGGGGCCGGCGCCGCCCTGGCCATGCCAACCTTAGGAAACGCCGCTGTCTCCAACAAGATGATTGGCATCCAAGTCGGCGCAATTTCATTCGTGGATGAAGGAACCGAGAACGTCCTTGATGTGCTTCAGGAACGTGCGTCCGTGAACACACTGTTTCTCGCGGTATTCACCTACGGTCGCGGCATCGCCGGAAGACAGATTCCGGGCCAGCCGCTGCCCGATCACGGCAAGCAGGAGTACGATCTCAATTTTCACGGTGGCAACTTCGCCACTCCTCATCCCCAGTACTACAAGAACACGGTGATCAAGGACACGCGCGCCCCCGACCACGGCGACCTGGATATCCTGGCTGAAGTGCTCCCGGCGGCCAAGAAGCGCGGCATGAAGGTCGTCTGCTGGCTCGAAGATGTGTTTCGCACCGACCTGCCGAACATCGGGAAAGTGCAGGAGCGCGACCTCTATGGGCGGAATGCCGAGACGCTATGCGTCAATAATCCTGACTACCGAAATTTCTTTACCGGACTGGTCGAGGATTACACCCGTTCCTATGACATCGACGGAATCATGTGGGGATCCGAGCGGCAGGGTGCGCTTTCGGACAGCCTTGGGGCCACGCACGACACCCCGCCGATCGATCCCGG
Source organism: Terriglobales bacterium (assembly GCA_049799615.1). Classification (GTDB taxonomy): domain Bacteria; phylum Acidobacteriota; class Terriglobia; order Terriglobales; family Acidobacteriaceae; genus JAIQFF01. The sequence continues at coordinate 9,688 of JBARIF010000564.1, read as the reverse complement.
CAACGTGACCTGCTTCTGCCAGTTTTGTGAGGCCAGGGCGAAAGAGCGCGGAATCAACGTGGAACGCGCCAGGCAGGGATTTCTCGAGCTGGAAAAATTTGTTCGCTCGGCGCGCAGCGGCAAGCGCCCCGTCGACGGCTACTACGTCCAATTCTGGCGGATATTGTTGCGCTATCCCGAACTGGCAGCCTGGGAAATGCTCTTCACTGATGGTCTTCGTGAAACCTATGCCGCAATCTACAAGACCGTAAAGACCGCGAAGCCGAATGTGCCTGTGGGCTGGCACATCTGGCACAACAATTCGTTTAATCCGATGTATCGCGCCGAACAGGACCTGCATGAGCTCTCGAATTATTCAGATTTCATAAAAGTTGTGATGTACAACAACTGCGGCGGCGAGCGCATGGCGCTGTACGCGGACAATATCGGCTCCACGCTTTATGGAGATCTCTCGAAACCAGCCCTGATCGACTTGAACTATGCGCTGATGGGATTCAAGGAAGGCAGCTACGATCAGATTCCTCACACTGGACTTTCGTCTGACTACGTCTACCGCGAGACCAAACGCGCGCTGGAGGGGGTTGCCGGCACGAACACTTTGATCTGGCCGGGCATCGATATCGATATTCCGACCGAGTCCAATAACAGCAAGTGCACGCCGCAAAGCGTAAAGGGTGCAGTTCTGGCAGCTTTCCGCGCCGGCGCCCCCGGTGTGCTTCTGTCCCGAAAGTATTCCGAGATGCGGCTCGCCAACCTCAGCGGCGCTGGGGAGGCGATTCGCGAGTTGAAGCTATAGCCGGGCTGACGCCGGCTCGCCACTGAAAGCGTGAGCCGCGTCCCACCTCACAATCAGGTCAATGAGCGTGGTGCCAATAGTTCGTATTGGAATATTAGATAGAGTAGGTCTATTCTCTGTTTTGATCATCGAGTTATCTTTTGAGATTTTGTGCTCTACCAGGCTCCCATCATTAGGGTATCGAGGTATGTTGGCCAAGAGCTTGATCAACCAGTCGCTTGAAGTGCCAGAAGATTTGTCGGAGGTTGCGTCTGAGACGGGTGACCCAGTCTAGAAATGGTTGAGCGAAGTCAGGAGAGCTATGCAGACTAAGAAGCTAAGGCAACTCCAGCGATGGGCAGCCGGTCTACTGGCTGGAACAATGGTATTGATGTCGGCCGCGGGCTCCGTCATGGCGCAGAACGCGACTCAGCCCTGGATGAACTCCACTCTCTCTCCCGAAGAGCGGGCGGAGTTAGTCCTGAAGCAGATGACCCTAGACGAAAAGATTGCGCTCTTGCACGGCAACGGCATGGAACATGCTTCCCAATGGCAGATGCCCCTGACCTATCTCTCCAACGGCGGCGCAGGCTACGTCGTAGGGGTCAAGCGTTTGGGCATTCCGCCAATATTCATGTCTGACGCCGCCTACGGGGTTCGTGCCAGCGGGGAGAATGGCCGCTATTCGACGGCGCTTCCCTCGGATGTAGCGGCCGCTTCGAGTTGGGACACGCAAGGGGCCTGCGAGTACGGCGGGCTCATCGGTCGTGAGTTGCGAGCGCAGGGCTTCAACATGTCGCTGGGTGGGGGCATGAATCTTACGCGCGAACCGAGAAACGGGCGGACCTTCGAGTACGCCGGAGAAGATCCGCTGCTGGCTGGAACCATGGTTGGCAATCTCATGAAGTGCGAACAGGCGCAGCACGTCATCGGCGACATGAAGCATTTTGTGCTCAACGATCAGGAGACAGGTCGAAACATCGTGAACGTGATCATCTCCAAACGTGCCATGCAGGAGAGTGATCTGCTCGCCTTCCATATCGGCATCGAAATTGCGAACCCGGGAGCGGTGATGTGCTCCTATAACCGCATCAACGGCGATTACGCCTGTGAGAACAGCTACACTTTGCGCGACGTTCTAAAGAAGGATTGGGGATACAAGGGCTTCGTAGTCTCCGATTGGGACGGTACCCACAGCACCGAGAAGGCTTCGGCGGCGGGTCTGGACCAGGAACAACCCATGGCCAATTACTTTGGCCCGGCCCTTATGCAGGCGGCAAAGGACGGCAAGGTGCCGATGGCCGAAATTGATGAGCACGCACGCCGGGTTCTTTATGCCGAGTTCCTTTCCGGCATTGTGGACAATCCCATCGAAAAGGGCGTCGTCGATGTGGAAGGCGGGCTGGATATCGCCCGGCAGCTGGAAGAAAAAAGCATCGTGCTGCTCAAGAACGACAAGGCGGTCCTGCCCCTTGATGCGGCGAAGATTCGGAGCATCGCGGTGATCGGTGGGCACGCCGATGTGGGCATGATTTCCGGAGGCGGTTCAGCCCAGGTGGATCCAGCCGGAGGCAATGCGATTGCGCCTCCGGGGCAGGGCGCTACTCACTGGCAGGACCACATCTGGTTCCGAACGTCACCGCTCAAGGCTCTACGGGCGAAGCTCCCGAACGCCAAGATAGAGTTCAACTCCGGCCAGGACCTGATGGCCGCAGCAGCTCTAGCCAAGGGCGCTGATGTGGCAATCGTCTTTGCCTACCAGTGGACGTCGGAAGGCATGGACCTGGCAACTCTCTCCCTTCCCGACAATCAGGATGCGTTGATCGAGCAGGTTGCGGCCGCGAATCCCCATACCGTTGTTGTTCTTGAGACCGGCACTGCAGTGACCATGCCCTGGATCGGGAAGGTGAGCGGCGTGGTCGAAGCATGGTACGCGGGCAGCAACGGTCACAGAGCACTCGCCAACGTGCTGACCGGAGAAGTGAATCCTTCCGGCAAACTCGCCATGACTTTTCCCAAGAGCGATGCGGATCTGCCGCGCCCGGTCATTCCCCCGCTCTCTCCGGAGGATGAGGGTCAGGGCAGCGGCGTGGAGAACGGGCCCACACACGTCCAATCCAAATACACGGTGCATTACGACGAAGGTGCGAAGGTCGGTTACAAGTGGTACGAGTCCGAGCACAAGCAGCCGCTTTTCCCATTTGGGTTCGGGCTCTCATACACGACTTACGCCTATTCCAACCTGAAGACCGACAATGCACAGCGGAGCGTAAGCTTTGCTGTGAAGAACACAGGCAAGCGCGCCGGCGCCGAAGTGGCACAGGTGTACGCGACACTTCCCGAGGCTGCCGGTGAACCATTCAAACGGCTGGTGGGATGGCAGCGCATCGAACTTGCCCCGGGTGAGTCCAAGACCGTTACGGTGGCTGCGGATCTGCGGGTGATGTCCATTTTCGATGAGCAGAAAAATGCGTGGAGCCTGTTGCCGGGTGCATACAAGATCTTTGTTGGACCGTCTTCGGGGGAAACTCCGCTGCATGCGACGCTCCAGATCCGATAGGTGCTCCCCGTGCTCCTCTCGCGCGGAAAAGGGCTGATATGCCCGCCGCCTCCCGGCTCACGCGGACGGAGGTAGCGCATCCTCCAAAGTGACCCGGCGTATCATACCCCGCATGAAGCCAGCGGGATGGGCACGGGCCACTACGTTTGCAGTGCTGCTGTTCTTTGGATTGTCATGCGTTCCTGCGGGCTTTGCCCAGGCCGGCCCAAGCCTGGCCCAACTCACGGAGTCCTTCGCGCATCCGCCCGACGACTGCCGCATCATGATGCGCTGGTGGTGGTTCGGCCCAGCAGTCACGAAACCCGAGATCCGGCGGGAACTCGAACAGATGAAGGCGGCGGGCATAGGAGGCGTGGAGATCGCCACCTTGTATCCGCAGGCCCTCGACGACCTTCAGCGCGGTTTCCGAAACCTGCCCTATCTCTCCGATGAGTACATCGATGCTCTGCGTTTTGCCGCCTCCGAAGGCATGAGGCTGGGTTTGCGGATTGACATCACTCTTGGGAGTGGATGGCCCTTCGGCGGCCCGCATATTCCTGTGACCCAGGCCGCAGGTGAAATGCGAGTAGAGACGGTTGCGATCCCATCGAACGCGCAGTCGATCGTCGTGCCCGGGATCTCGGGGGGCGAGCAGTTGATCGCGATTTTCCTGGTTCCCGGCTCCGGCGATGCCCTTGCTTTCCCTGAAGCGAAGCCGCTTCCAACCTCTGCATTTGAGAATGGACGCCTGAAGATTTCCGCGGAACTGTCCGGCCCATACAGCGCGGTCTTCTTTATTGCGAGCCGGACCGGAATGATGGTGAAACGGCCTGCGGTGGGAGCGGAGGGTTTCGTCCTCGACCACTACGATCAGAATGCCACCGAAAACCACCTCCACGCGGTCGGCGACCGGTTGCTCGAAGCATTCGGCGATCGTCCCCCGTACGCGGTATTCAGCGACAGCCTGGAGGACTACGGCTCCAACTGGACGGGCGATTTGCTACAGCAATTCCGCCAACGCCGCGGCTATGACCTGGCTCCCCATCTGCCGGCACTGATCGCCGATGCCGGCCCCGAGACGGCCGCGGTCCGGCACGATTGGTCGAAGACTCTCACTGAACTTACAAACGAACGTTTTCTCGCGCCCCTGCACGCATGGGCACAGCAGCATCACACTTTGTTTCGTTCGCAGACTTATGGATTCCCTCCAGTCACGCTCTCCAGCAACCGCTATGAGGATCTTCCCGAAGGGGAGGGCAAAGCGACGCTGCTGATGTGGCGGCGGTTTTCGGACACGCGCTGGGCGGCATCCGCCGGGCATCTCTTCGGAAAGCCCGTGATCTCATCAGAAACCTGGACTTGGCTGCATTCCCCGGCATTTCGCGCCACCCCCCTCGATATGAAAGCGGAAGCGGATCTGCATTTCCTGCAGGGAATCAACCAGTTGGTAGGACACGGCTGGCCCTACTCGCCTCAGATGGCGGGCGAGCCGGGATGGCGGATGTACGCTGCCGGCGCCTTTAACGCGCACAATCCCTGGTGGTTTGCCATGCCCGACCTCACGGCGTATCTTCAGCGGGTCAGTTTTGCGCTGCGCCAGGGCAAGCCGGCCAATGACGTTGCCCTGTTGTTGCCGAACGATGATGCATGGGCCGGCTTCTCCATTCCCCGTCAGTCGTCCGAGCCCGTAACCTCGAAGGGTGGTTTCAACACCCGCGGCGAAAATCTGAGCATCGACGAATCGATGGGAAAATTGCTGGGCGATGAGCTGATCCCGCAGATTCTGGGTGCGGGGCTCAATCTGGATTTTATCGACGGGGATGCTATCGATGCTCTTGGCATTCGCTATCCTTTACTGGTTCTGCCCGGTATCAAGCGCTTGCCGCTTTCCACGTACCAGAAGATCGAGCAGTACGCGCTGCATGGAGGAATTGTCGTAGCCACCCGCAGCCTGCCTTCCACTGCTCCGGGACTGGTGAACACTGAGAGCGACAGCAAACAGATTCAGGAAATCTCCCAGCGTCTGTTCCGCGACCAGAGAGCGCCTGGTCACTTTATGGAGGACGAAAGCCAGCTCGGGGCTTCTATCGCGAGCTATTTCCAGCCCGATGTCATTTTTTCTCCGAAGACTCCGAAGGTCGGCTTCATTCATCGTCAACTGGGAGCGGGGGACCTGTACTTCATTGCGAATACCAGCAATCAGCCGCTCAACATCGGAGCAAAGTTCCGCTCATCCGCTAAACATGCGGAGTCGTGGGACGCCTTCACCGGTCGGGTCTCGCCAATCGTGTACCCAGGTAAAATCGACCTCTCGCTTCAGCCCTACGAATCGCGCCTGATCTACCTTACAAATGCCAGTTCAACCACCAAACCGGGACCCTCATCAAGTGGAAGCGCGCCTTCGCCGATCATCGATCTCTCCAACGATTGGAACCTTACTTTCGGCGGACTGAACCATACCAGCCACATGGCCACGCTTCACTCCTGGAGCGAAGAGGAATCTTTCAAATACTATTCCGGTCAGGTCACCTACGAAAGAGTGCTCGATCTGCCGGCGAACGTAAGCAGCGGACATTCTCTGGTCCTGGATTTCGGCGAAGGCAAAGCGGTGGCCAAGCCTGATCCTTTGCCCGCCTTCAACATGCGGGCTTACCTGGAGGGCCCGGTGCGGGAAGCGGCGGAGGTTTACGTAAACGGCCAGCGTGCAGGAGTGGTATGGCATCCGCCGTACACCATCGATGTAACATCGCTGTTGAAAAGTGGAAGGAATGAGCTGCGCATCGTGGTTGGCAACACGGCAATTAATTCTCTGGCCGGACGCGCCCTTCCCGACTATCGCCTGCTGAACGATCGCTATGGTGAACGCTTCATTCCCCAGGGCATGGACAACCTGCAACCGCTTCCGTCTGGCCTTCTTGAGGGTCTGCGGCTGAGAATAACCGGCGTCGCCCGATGAGTGGAGCTAGCGCTGAAAGCAGCGCAAAGGCGTGGTCGGGATGCGTGGTAAGGAACGGCAGCGATTATTGGAGACATCTTTGAACGGCTTTCCAGATTTCAGTCTTGCCGGTCAAGTGGCGCTTGTCACCGGCGCGGCGCGCGGTTTGGGTAATGCGATTGCACGCGCCCTGGCCCACGCCGGCGCCGACGTGGCGCTCGGCCTGCGTGATGTGAACGCGCGAGGAGATCTGGTGGCGCAGATCGAAGCGCTGGGCCGCCGGGCCCTTCCCCTGCAGATGGACATGTGTCGCCTCCCTGAGATATTTCAAGCCGTAGACGACACAGTCAGGCATTTCGGACGGCTCGACATCCTGGTCAACAATGCCGGACTCGCGCCCGACAACCTTGCGGAAAATGTGAACGAAGAGGATTTCGATCTGACCCTGGCGGTCAATCTGAAGGGGACGTTCTTCGCCAGCCAGGCAGCCGGACGGGTCATGATCCGGCAGAGAAGCGGACGCATCATCAATATGAGCTCCCAGGCCGGGTTCGCCGCACTTCCGACCGAATCGGTGTATTGCATGACCAAGGCTGCCATCGCACATCTCACCAAATGCCTTGCGGTGGAGTGGGGGAAGTACAACATCACGGTGAATGCGGTCGCTCCGACGTTTATCCACACTCCTGGCACCGAGAGTTACCTGGCAAACCCGCAGTCCCGTTCGGATGTAATCGACCGCATCGCCGCGCTGCATCGTATCGGCGAACCCATGGAGGTTGCGGGTGCGGTCGTATTCCTGGCCTCCAGCGCGGCGTCGCTGATCACCGGGGAAACGATTCTCATCGATGGAGGATGGACGGCCCGATAGCTCAGCAGAGGCACGCCCTGCGCTCGCGGGATGAGGTTCGGTCTCCGCTTCAGAACTCAGTTTCTTTTCTGGTGTCTTCGTCCCGTGCCTGGTCCGCGGCGCGTGCGTCGTCGTTTTCCTGTTGCTGCGAGAGCTTTTTGAATTCGGCAAACATGAGCTTCGATTTCTCCGCTTCGCCGAGCCGGGAATAGACGCGCCCCAGCTGATAGTAGGCTGGAGCGAGAGTCGGGTCGCGGGTCACAGCCTCGCTTAGCTCCTCGGCGGCTTCCTTCCAGCGCTCGGAGTGTGTCAGGAGCACGCCCAGTTCGTAGTGCGATAAACCATAGGCGGGCTTGAGTTCGATCGCCTTGCGGAAGGATTCTTCAGCCTCGGGATATTCGTTCTGGCGCATCAGGAAGATTCCGAGATGGCAGCGGAATCGGGCATTGTTGGGGTCGAGCGCAATGGCGCGGCGAAAACATTGTTCCGCTTCCGCGTGCTTGCCCTGGCTGACCAGGGCCACGGCCTTGAGGAACAACGTTCTGGCCGAGCTGGGGTTGAGTTCTGCGGCCCGGGCCAGGTTTTGTTCCGCCTCGGCATAGCGCCGGATAAAGTACAAACTGACGCCGGCCAGATAGTAAGGCTCATCCCATTGCGGGGCCTGCGCCATGGCTTTCTGCGCAAGCTCGACCGCCGCGTCCTGCAGCCCCGCGCGTTGCAGGAGGCGAGTACGCAGGACCAAAACCTGCGGATTGTCAGGCGCCAGGGCCAGCGCCTGTTCGGATTCCTGGTCAGCATCGGAAAAGCGGTGGTCGAGATAAAATGCGCTTCCCCGCAGGTAATGGTCGTCGGCGGTTTTCGGTTCCGCGATGAGATCCAGGACCTGGCTCGCCTGGCCGGATGCAAGATAGGCCAAACCAAGCTGGTGGCGAATCTCGATATCGCCAGGGCGGACAAGACTGGCGGCGCGAAAGTACGTTGCTGCATCCCGGGGTTGAGCATTCTTGAGGAAGAGTTGGCCCAGGGCAGCATTCCACTGGAAATCCGCGCTGAGACGTTTAGCGGTGGCTTGTGCCTCGGCGCGCGCCTCCGCCACCCGGCCCGCCTCGAGCTCAGCCCGGACGATATTGAAGGCCACATCCGGGCGACGCGGATTCAGCCTTCTGGCGCGGATCAAATGCGGCAGCGCGGCAACAGGCTGCCTGAGTTCCAGGAGCACAATTCCGAGATCGTAGGCGGCGTCGGCCTGACCGGGATCCAGTTTCACAGCCTGCTCCAACTGGGAGCGTCCCTCTTCAAGGCGGTGGCCCCGGAGATATGCCAAGGCCAGGTTGTAGTGACCTGAAAAAGAACGCGGCTGCAGTTCCAGGGCGCGCTTGTAGTTCTCGATTGCCCTTGCCATGTCGCCCAGGCGGAACTCGGTGAGTCCAAGGAGCAGATAGGCAGGGGCGAATTTCGGATCAGCCTGGACGGCCTGGCGCAACTTTTCAGCAGCGGTCGGGAGATCGCCGGCAGTGAGGGCCTTCTGGGCCGACACAAAATACGAGTTTGCCGCGGAAGCGGCGGGCGCTGGGGGCTGGGATTCCGCGGCGTAGCTGATGTGGGCCGGCGAAAGAGAGGCGGCCAGCAGGCAAGTGACCAAACAGGCTCCAATCCTGTGCCAATGATCGAGCCGAGCGGGGGAAATGCCCAAAATCACACACCTGCCTCAAGAGTGCCAACTAAATCGATTAAATCGATAAAATACGGCCAATTATATCTTGACTACGTATCTTGCTGGCCTGTAATTTGACTGCGTCAGCCGACAGTCTTTCCACTCCAACCCGCCTGCGGGAGGTGCTTTGTGTTTCTCTCATCACGCAAAGCTGTTGCTTATCTGTCTGCCATAGCTCTGCTGAGCAGCTGCGTGCTGCATGCAGAGGTCACTGCTGGAATCCATGGAACGGTGACCGACCCGAGCGGCGCCACGGTGCCGAATGCGACCGTGACCCTTAAGAATCCGGATACCGGACTGGAGCGCCGCAGTCAGACGGACACATCGGGCAGCTATCAGTTCCTGAGCGTTCCGGTGGGAGACAAATACGTCCTGGAAGTCGAGGCCCAGGGGTTCCGCAAATCGGTCCAAACCGGCATCACGCTCCTGGTTAACCAGAACTACCGGGCCGACTTTGTGCTGGTGGTCGGCGCGGTCAGCCAGACAGTGGACGTTTCTACGACCACGACCCAGGTGGACACCAGCAGCACCCAGCTGGGCGACGTCATCGAGAGCAAAAAGATGACCGGCATTCCTCTGAATGGCCGAAGCTACATTGACTTGCTGGGTCTGCAGGCAGGTGTAATCCCGGTGTCCTCGGGGGCCTCAGACCATGACCGCTTCGTCTCGGGCAATCAGAATACCGGGCAGGTGTCAGTCAACGGGCAGCGCGAGACTTCCAACTCGTTCATGGTGAACGGCGGCGACGTCGAAGAAAGCGTGCAAAACGGAGCCTCCATTGTCCCGACTCTCGACTCTATCGAAGAGTTCCGCCTGCTGACCAACTCCTTCAACGCCGAGTATGGCCGGTTCTCGGGCGCGATCGTGAATGTCAT
>JBARIF010000563.1:0-12707 GCA_049799615.1 Terriglobales bacterium | reverse complement strand
AGGAGTGCATTGCGGTCTTTCTCGGCCCAGTCGGCCAGGTGAGCGACGAAGGCCTCGACCTGTTCGCGGGTGGCTTCGCGGAGGCTTTTGGTGCCACAGAAATCGACGGCGTAGGACTTGACGAGGTTGGCATCGATACCGTAGGCCTTGCGCAGGGCCCGGTTGACTAGTAACCGATGTTCCAACCTTACGGCGTCAGGTTGTCTCCGACTGCGACGAAATGTTTTAGGTCTTACCGCCGTAGTTCTTCCTGACAATCGCGCCCAAGATAAGTCCCAACGCCACCAGGCGGACCAAATAGATCCACGGGCTGCCCTCATTGGGTCGCGCCGCCAGCAGCAGTGCTACGCGATTTATTGATTCGGTCAGGAAAAAGGCCGCGAAGGCCAGAAACAGGAAATCGTGAGTTTCGCTCCAAAATTTGAGGAAGAACACTCCGGCTGTGACCGAGGCGGTAGCGATTGCGCCGAGCAAGAATGCCTCAATCATCGTTAGCTACTCTCCCAAATTAAGCCGTACAGCAACAGTGCCATCGCGATTCCCGTGGTCGCAAGCCGCAACAGATAAAGATCCTGGCCCGGCACGACGATGAGGTCGACAAAAATAAGGAGGTTTGACAAGGCCAGGCCGGTGAAGCACAGCCCGCTCCATAGCAACAGCCTCCTCTTTCCCCGCGAGTAGCCCCGGAAAAGCAGCACCGCGCAGGCCAGACTGATCAGTGCGCCGAGAATGTAAACGACCGTGGCCATGTCACTCTCACTCCTTGGTGAAGCGGAAAGCCCGGGCAAAATCCCGCACTGACGAAGATGGCTTCGAGTGGATCAAGGTAGATACCCGAACGACTTCCCGACGATACGTCTCGTCCACCATTCTGATCAATCGGTCCCTGTCCGCCGGTTCATCCCGATAGCAATAGTGTTCAGGAGAGCCGGCATCTGAGTCGATCAGTTGCTGTCGCGCCAGATCTTGTAGGAGCCTGAGTGCAACCTCGCGGCCCACATACAGCCGCCGAGCCAATTCATTGGCCTCCCACAGCGTAGGCCGGCTATTCCACAGTAAGAGCAAGGCCTCCAGGTGAGGCACGCTGTCGATCTGGTCCAACAGAAACTGACGGACCTCAGCATCGTGTTGGCTTTTCTCGTTTACCACTTATCTAGTTCGGATTAGCGGAGCGGCGAACCCAGCTGCGCACTCTTTTGGGGCTGCGCTGCTCTGGCCTGACGAACCGCATTTGAATTGTTAGTGCTCGTACCCCATCGAAGCCTGACTCAAGGCAGGACCGTCCCTCCCGCCCAGGACCGGCATTTTTTTGGCCTCCAGCCGCGCAACCTCGGCTGGTCCAGAAATCGGAAGCGGAATAATCACCTCGACGATCGTACCGGGACAGGCATTGGTCAGTTTCAGTCGTCCCCCGAATTCTCTGGCGCGCTCACCCATTCCTCCGATGCCGACACCGGTGCTGCCTGGCCGCATCTCTACAATCCCTTCGACCACGCCTTTCCCGTCATCCTGCACTCTAACGACGACTTCGTTCTCTCTCCGCATCAGGGTGATTCCGACTTTCCGCGCCCCGGAATGGCGAAAGACGTTGATCAGCGCTTCCTGAATGATGCGAAACATCGCCGTCTCCAGTGCTGGCGTGAGCCGGGGGAAGTCGGGTGGCTGTATTTCGAGCGCGGTCTCGATGCCGCTGCGCCGGGTCAATCCGTCCAAGTACCAACGCAGGGCAGAGACCAACCCCACTTCGTCGAGTAAGGGCGGATGCAATAGATGGGACAGGCTGCGAATCTGCTGCGTGGCATGATCAATCAGACTGTTAACTTCGCTGATTTGGCCTTCCAGCAAGGCCGGATCTTGTAGAGAAATCGCACTCATCATCATCTTGACGGCGACCATTTCCTGACCCAACCCGTCGTGCAATTCTCGCGCGATGCGGCGCCGCTCGTCATCCTGCATGGTCATCAGGCGCCGGGAAAGGGAGCGCAACGCTCCTGTCCTTTCATCCACTATCTTCTCTAGTTCGGTTGCACTTTCGCGCATCGCCTGTTCCAATAGTTTGCTGTCATGGATGTCAGCGCAGGTTCCATACCATCGTATGACCTCGCCGTTGTGAGCCCGAATCGGCACAGCCCGCGCGCGAAACCAGCGATACTGTCCATCCCGCCCACGCAGACGATACTCGGATTCGTAATTCTCCCCCGACTCGACACAACGCATCCACTGCGCCCGGCTGCGCTCCAGGTCGTCGGTATGGACATAATCTAGCCAAGCGAAGCCACTTGAAGAGCCTGGGATTGCACCCGTGTATTCATAAAATCGGGCGCTGATGTAGTCCCGGGCACCGTCCGCCTGCCGACTAAAGATGATGTCAGGAGCAGTCTTCATAATGGCATCGAGCTCCTGGTTCTTGCGCGCCAGTTCGCCGTTCAACAACTGCAAAGCTCCCGCCCGCTGTTCCAATTCCTCGGTCCGCTCAGCCACCCTTTGTTCCAGTTCGCGATTCAGCATTTCCAGTTGATGCGTCTTCCGATGCAACTCTGCAAACACTCTGACCTTGGCGCGCAGGAGTTCCGGAATGACCGGCACGGAAATGTAATCCACGGCGCCGTGCTGGTATCCCTTGAGCTGATCGAGCGAGGTCAGATGCACGGCAGAGATAAAAATGATCGCGGTCTTCTGACAGCGCGGATGCTGGTGAATCATCTCCGCCAGCTCAAAACCGTTGAGCTCGGGCATGCTCACATCCATCAGCACGATGGCAATATCGTTCTTGAGCAGTTGGTCCAGCGCACCCCGGCCAGAAGCGGCCTTGATCAGGTTCTCGCCCAGTTCCCTGAGTATGACCTCGTAGCTGAGCAGCTTCGCCGGCTGATCGTCCACCATGAGGATGTTGACTTTATTCTTCGCGCTCATACTGCTCCTTTCCCGCGCACGTCCGTCGCGTAGGACGGGACCTTGAACCGGGTTACCGGTGAAGCCATACCCGCAGTGCCGAAAGCAGTTGCTCGGTGTTGACCGGTTTAGCTAGATACTCGGATGCTCCCGCCTCGAGGCACTTCTCGCGATCGCCCTTCATCGCCTTTGCCGTTAAGGCAATGATGGGCAAACGCCGGAACAATGCATTCTGCCGGATGACCTGCATGGTTTCGTAACCATCCATCTCAGGCATCATGATGTCCATCAGCACGATGGCGATTTCCGGAGTGGATTCGAGAGTCGCAATGCCTTCCCGTCCTGTCCCGGCCGTGAGTACGGTCATCCCCCGCCGCTCCAGCACACTGCTGAGCGCGAAGATATTGCGCACGTCGTCATCCACGACCAGAACTTTCTTGCCTACCAGGGCGTCATCGGAGCGGTGCAGCCGGTCGAGCATCCGTTGTTTTTCGGGCGGCAGATCGGCGATCACCCGATGAAGGAACAGAGCGGTTTCGTCCAGCAGCCGTTCCGGCGATTCAACCCCCTTGACCACGACGCTGCGCGCCAGAGTGTGGAGGCGGGCGTCTTCCTCGGGTGACAGTTCCTTGCCGGTGAACACCACCACGGGCAAGTCGTTCAGCGCCGGAGAGTCGCCCAGACGCTCCAGGACGTCGAAGCCGGTCATGTCGGGCAGGCGCAGGTCCAGCACGACGCAGTCGAAAGGTTGCTGAGTGACCGCCGAGAGAGCCTCAGCGCCGCTGGCGGCGATCGACACGTCTATGTCGTCGTGACTGAGGAGCGCGCGAATGCTGAGCTGCTCCGCCTGGTTGTCTTCCACGACCAGCAGGCGTTTGCGGCGCGGCGCCGTGTATTGCTTGATGCGAGCCAGCGCAGACTCCAACCCCTCCGGTGTGGTGGGTTTAGTCACAAAGGCAAACGCGCCCCGGGCTAGGCCGTGATGGCGGTCTTCATCCAGGGTCAGCATCTGAACCGGAATGTGCCGTGTGGCCGGGTCCTGTTTCAGGCGGTTGAGCACCGTCCAGCCCAGCATGTCCGGCAGGAATACGTCCAGAGACACGGCTGTGGGATGGAACTCGCGGGCCAGAGCCAGCGCTTCTGCGCCATTGATGGCCACCAGAACTCTAAATCCCTTGTCGTGGGACAAATCAACCAGCACGCGAGCGTAGTGCGGATCATCTTCGACGATCAGCAGCACCGCCTCGCCGGGCTGGAGAGTGGCACGATCGTCCGCGATGTGTTCAATCGCGAGCTCCACTGAGACCGGGGACAGCTGGCTCGGCAGGAACGCGGTTTTGCGCTCCCCAACGGCAACCGCGGGTGCTGACGGACCCACATAAGCTTGTGGCAGATAAAGCGTGAACGTGCTGCCGCGGCCGGGAGCGCTGCGTAACTGAATTTCGCCGCCCAGCAGGCTGGCCAGTTCGCGACTGATGGCCAAGCCCAGGCCGGTGCCGCCGAATTTGCGGCTGGTGCCGGCGTCAGCCTGCTGAAACGCCTCGAAGATGATTCGCTGTTTCTCGGACGGAATACCGATGCCGGTATCGGAAACCTCGAAGGCCACAACCGACGCTGCCGTCCCCAGGATCGGATGGTCGTCGCTCCAACCGCCGGCGGCGACCGACACCGAAAGATTCACGCCCCCGTGTTCGGTGAATTTGAAGGCATTCGACAACAGGTTCTTGAGCACCTGCTGCAGACGTTTCGAGTCGGTAACTAGGCTGCGGTTCAGGTGCGGGTCGGTGTGCACCTCAAAACTCAACCGCCGGCTCTCGGCTTCATGGCGGAAGGGGCGAGCCACCATATCGAGAAGGCTAGCGAAGAAGACTTCCTCGGCGTCAACCGAGACCGTGCCCGACTCGATCTTCGAGAGATCGAGGATGTCGCTGATCAGGTTCAGCAAATCGGTCCCGGCCCCGTGAATTGTGCGCGCGAACTCGACCTGCCGAGGAGTCAAATTGCCGTCAGGATTGTCGGTGAGTTGTTGGCCGAGCACCAGGATACTGTTCAGCGGCGTACGCAATTCATGAGACATGTTGGCCAGGAACTCCGACTTGTATTTCGAAGTCAGAGCCAGTTCTTTCGCCTTGCCTTCCAAAGCGCGCCGCGCCTGCTCGATCTCCTGGTTCTTGCGTTCCACTTCCACGTTCTGTTCGGCCAATTGCTGGGCTTTTTGCGCCAGCTGCTCGTTGGTCTGCTGCAACTCTTTTTGCTGGGTTTGCAGTTCGGTGGCCAGCTGCTGGGACTGCTTCAGCAGACCTTCAGTTTGCATGGTCGCTTCAATACTGTTGAGCACAATGCCGATGCTGGCGGTCAGTTGTTCCAGAAACGCCAGGTGCGAGGCGGTGAAGGTGCTCAGGGAGGCCAGTTCAATGACCGCCTTGACCCGATCCTCAAAAAGCACCGGCAGCACGATCACGTTCCGGGGAACGGCCTCAAACAGGCCTGAGCGAATGGGAATCGTATTCTCCGGCAAGTTGGAGATCAGCATGCGCCGCTTCTCGGCTGCGCATTGTCCGACCAGACCCTCTCCAACTTTCAGGTGCCGGAGGCGGCCGTCCGGCCCCTCGGCAGCGAAGACCGAAAGCAAGACCATGCTGGCGGATTCCTCCGACTCCATCTGGTAGATCACGCCCTGCTGGGCATCGACCAGGGGAGCCAACTCCGACAAAAGCATGCGGCCCACGCTGGTGAGATCACGCTGGCCCTGCAACATGCCGGTAAAGCGCGCCAGGTTGGTCTTCAACCAGTCCTGTTCGGTGTTGCGATCCGTGGTCAGGCGTAGGTTGTCAATCATGGTGTTGATGTTGTCTTTCAAGTCCGCGACCTCGCCACTGGCTTCCACCTGAATCGAGCGGGTCAAGTCACCTTTGGTGACGGCTGTCGCAACCTCGGCAATGGCCCGCACCTGGTTGGTCAGGTTGTCCGCGAGCAGGTTCACATTGCCCGTGAGGTCCTTCCATGTGCCTGCTGCTCCGGGCACGCTGGCCTGGCCACCCAACCGGCCTTCCACACCCACTTCGCGTGCCACCGTAGTCACCTGATCAGCGAAGGTGGCCAGCGTGTCGGTCATGTTGTTGATGGTCTCAGCCAGGGCGGCAACTTCGCCCTTTGCATTGACCGTCAGCTTCTGGGTAAGCTCTCCGTTGGCTACGGCGGTGACGACTTTGACGATACCGCGCACCTGCTCGGTTAGGTTGGCGGCCATCACGTTGACGTTGTCCGTCAAATCTTTCCACGTCCCCGCCACGCCGGGCACTTTCGCTTGACCGCCCAGCTTGCCGTCCGTGCCTACTTCGCGGGCCACGCGCGTCACCTCGGCGGCGAAGGCGTTGAGCTGGTCCACCATGGTGTTGATGGTGTTCTTCAGTTCGAGGATTTCGCCTTTCACGTCCACCGTAATTTTGCGCGACAAGTCGCCGCGCGCTACCGCGGTCGTTACCTCGGCGATGTTGCGCACCTGCGCCGTCAGATTCCCAGCCATGGCGTTCACCGAATCGGTCAGATCTTTCCAGGTGCCCGCCACCCCAGGCACGTTGGCCTGTCCGCCCAGCCGTCCCTCGCTGCCCACCTCACGCGCCACTCGGGTCACCTCCGCGGCGAACGATCGCAACTGCTCGACCATGGTGTTAAGCGTTTCCTTGAGTTGCAGGATCTCGCCGCGTACGTCCACTGTGATCTTCTTGGACAGGTCGCCGGTGGCAATAGCCGTAGCCACCTCAGCAATGTTACGCACCTGCCCGGTCAAGTTGCTGGCCATGAAGTTCACGTTATCGGTGAGATCTTTCCACGTGCCACCAACGCCCGGAACCTGCGCCTGGCCGCCGAGCTTGCCCTCGGTGCCGACCTCACGCGCCACGCGCGTCACCTCGCCGGCAAAGGCGTTGAGCTGGTCCACCATGGTGTTGATGGTGTTCTTCAACTCTAGAATTTCGCCTTTCACATCGACGGTGATCTTTCTGGACAAATCTCCGCGGGCCACCGCCGTCGTCACCTCGGCAATGTTGCGCACCTGGCCGGTCAGGTTCCCGGCCATGGAATTCACCGAGTCGGTGAGGTCCTTCCAAGTGCCCGCCACGCCCGGCACGTTGGCCTGGCCGCCGAGCCGGCCCTCGCTGCCGACTTCGCGAGCAACGCGTGTTACCTCACCAGCGAAGGCGTTGAGCTGGTCCACCATGGTGTTGATGGTTTCCTTAAGCAATAGAATCTCGCCGCTCACGTTCACAGTAATTTTTCGGGACAGGTTGCCGGTCGCGATCGCCGTGGCTACCTCGGCGATGTTTCGCACCTGCCCAGTCAGGTTGCTGGCCATCGAGTTGACTGAATCTGTAAGGTCTTTCCACGTACCCGCCACGCCCGGAACTTGCGCCTGGCCTCCGAGCCTTCCGTCGGTGCCGACTTCGCGGGCCACACGCGTGACTTCTGAAGCAAAGGCCCGCAACTGGTCCACCATGGTGTTGATGGTGTCCTTGAGCTCGAGAATTTCTCCCTTCACGTCCACCGTGATCTTCCGGGACAGGTCGCCGCGAGCCACAGCCGTGGCGACTTCCGCAATGTTACGTACTTGGCCGGTCAAGTTGCTGGCCATGAAATTCACGTTGTCGGTAAGGTCCTTCCAGGTTCCGGCTACGCCGGGCACCTGCGCCTGGCCCCCTAGCTTGCCTTCCGTGCCGACTTCGCGCGCCACGCGCGTAACTTCGCCGGCGAAGGCATTGAGCTGGTCCACCATGGTGTTGATGGTGTTCTTCAGTTCGAGAATCTCACCCTTCACGTCCACCGTGATTTTGCGCGACAAATCGCCGCCGGCGACGGCAGTCGTCACCTCGGCGATGTTGCGCACCTGCCCAGTCAGATTGCCGGCCATGGAGTTGACGGAGTCGGTCAAGTCCTTCCAGGTGCCGGCGACGCCCGGAACGTTGGCCTGTCCGCCGAGCCGTCCTTCAGTGCCCACCTCCCGGGCCACCCGCGTAACTTCCCCGGCAAAGCGGTTCAGCTGGTCAACCATAGTGTTGAGGGTTTCCTTCAGCTGCAAAATCTCTCCGCGGACGTCGACCGTGATCTTGCGCGAGAGGTCGCCGCTGGCAATGGCCGTGGCCACCTCGGCGATGTTGCGCACCTGCCCGGTCAGATTGCTGGCCATGAAGTTCACGTTGTCGGTGAGGTCCTTCCATGTGCCGCCCACTCCGGGCACCTGCGCCTGGCCGCCCAGCTTGCCCTCGGTGCCGACTTCACGGGCGACGCGAGTCACTTCGCCGGCAAAAGCGTTGAGCTGATCCACCATGGTGTTGATGGTGTCTTTGAGTTCGAGAATTTCGCCCTTCACGTCAACTGTGATCTTGCGCGACAAATCGCCGCGCGCCACGGCTGTGGTGACTTCGGCGATGTTGCGCACCTGCGCCGTCAGGTTTCCGGCCATGGCGTTTACCGAGTCGGTGAGATCTTTCCACGTGCCCGCCACGCCCGGTACCACCGCCTGACCGCCCAGCTTGCCATCGGTGCCCACTTCACGCGCCACACGCGTCACTTCAGAGGCAAACGAGCGCAACTGGTCCACCATGGTGTTGATGGCTTCCTTGAGCTGGAGAATTTCGCCACGCACGTCAACCGTAATTTTGCGGGAGAGATCGCCGCTGGCCACGGCGGTTGCAACTTCGGCAATGTTGCGCACCTGCCCGGTCAGATTGCTGGCCATCGAATTGACGGAGTCGGTGAGATCTTTCCACGTGCCCGCCACGCCCGGTACCACCGCCTGACCGCCCAGCTTGCCATCGGTGCCCACTTCACGCGCCACACGCGTCACTTCAGCCGTAAATACACCCAGCTGCTGAATCATGGTGTTGACGATGTTGGCGGAGCGCAGAAACTCCCCTTCCAGGGGGCGCCCATCCACATCAAGCCGGACGGTTTGAGTGAGGTTGCCCTGCGCCACGCCCGCGATAGCGCGGGTGACTTCTGCGGTTGGGCGAAGCAGGTCCTCAATCAGAGTGTTGACCGAGACTTCCATCTCACCCCACGCACCTTTCGATTCATGAAAACGCGTACGCTCGCGCGTCCTACCTTCCTTGCCAACGACTTGCCCGACGCGATTCAACTCCTGCGCCATCTGCTGGTTCGCTGAGACAATCTCATTGAATGTGTCAGCGATCTTTCCTGCCAGCCCTGTCCACGAACCTGGGAGCCGCACCGAAAAGTCGCCGGCCCGCATAGTCTGCAGGCTTGTGAGGATGACGCTAAGATCAGGAGACACCGGCTCGGCAACGAGGCTGGAACTGCCGTTGTTCTTGGAACTCGTCTTCTCCACTGAATTCAAAGTGAGGCTAGCGGCGTCACGGTCGCTTCTTTTCACGATCGTCTCCTGACACGGGGGAATTTCTGTTGATTCTCGCGCTTCGTGATTCGGGTAGGCCGACCCCTTGCTCGGACACAGAGCGTCCCTGTTCGGGGCGTGGAGCAGACAAACCCTGTTCCATGCCTACGCCAGACCTCTAACACGACAAGGGCAATCAAGAAGCAAAGCGAACGCCGCTATTCTAAACACGAAGAATCGCAGCTGAATGTACAGTATTTCCTGTATTGACCCGGCCAAAGGTGCAATCTTGGCAGCAGGGCAAACTATCGGGACTCCGTCCCGCCGTTTTGTTGTGGGGTACTCGGTTTCCGCAGTTTACGGAGTCGGGGTCGCGAGAGGGTGGGGGCATCCAGGGGTCGACACGCCGACATCGGGGACATTGGCGGACCGGCGAAACTGGCGGGCGTTTCACAGCAGGTGTAGATTGAAATCGTGAACATCTTTTCACGAGGTGCAGGCTTGAAGCTCCTGGTCATCGGCTCTGGCATGATGGGTTCGGCCGCAGCCTTCGACATGGCGTGCCAATCGCAGGTTGAGTCCGTCTCCCTCGCCGATAGCGACCTCAAACGTGCTCGTGAAGTAGCCGCCCGCGTAAACAGGATTACCGGTGATAAGAAAATCCGAGCTCTCAGGCTCGACGCCAGCAGTAAGAAGGCCGCTGCCAAGCTGATGCGTGGCCATGACGCCGCACTCTCTGCCGTTCCCTATTTTCTGAATCTCGGTCTCGCTAAAGCCGCCATAGAAGCGCGCTGCCACTTTGGCGATCTCGGAGGAAACAACACCGTCGTCCGCCAGGAACTCGCGCTCGGCAGCGAGGCTGAGAAGCGCGGTGTCGCCCTTGCTCCCGACTGCGGCCTTTCTCCCGGCATGGCTTCCATTCTCGGCGGAGAGCTCGTCCGCCGCCTCGGCGGCCGCGCCGACGCCCTCAGACTCTACGTCGGCGGCCTCCCCGAAAAACCCATGCCGCCGTTCCACTACCAGCTGGTTTTCTCGGTAGAAGGCCTCATCAATGAGTACGTGGAACCAGCTCGTATTCTTCGCAAGGGCAAGCTGGTCACAATTGAACCGCTCACTGAACCCGAGGAGTTTCACATGCCGGGCTTTGCGCCCCTCGTTGCCTTCCACACCTCCGGGGGCACGTCGACTCTGCCCGAAAGTTTCGAAGGAAAGGTCGGCGAGTGTTTCGAGAAAACGCTTCGCTACCCGAGCCACTATGATCTGCTCTGCGAATTAAAGGCGCTCGGACTTTTCTCCAGCGACAAGATGCGTGTCAACGGAACCGAGATCACGCCCCGAGCCGTGATGTCAAAAATCTTCGAGGGTAAATTTGCGGGAAAGGGCCCGGACGTCTGCATCATGCGCCTGGAAGCGCACGAGTCAGTGCGTTCGCCGGGGGTGCGCGGCTTGCTAGGTGGACGCCTCAAAGGCCGTGTCGCCAGCTTCACCCTGGTCGATCACTACGACCCTAAAACCGACATGAGCGCCATGATGCGCACCACCGCATTCCCTGCCTCGATCGTCCTACAAATGATCGCTTCCGGTGTCCTCACCAAACGCGGTGGCGTGCTGCAGGAACGAGACGTCCCCGCCGACCTGTTTCTGGATGAGATGTCCAAACGTGGAATTCACATCCAGTACTGCATGGAATGATTGCGCTCAAGACGTTGCTTACAGCGTCAAACAATAGTTCCCCCGCCGTTCGTAATTTCCGGGTATCTGCCCACGCCGACAACAAGCACTGCATCGCCCCGTTTATCGCGCACGGGGTTGTGCCTGTGTCACGGGCTACTCGTAACTGTTGAAATCAGATGGCATGAGAAGGTCGGTCTCCGACGGGATGCTGTACGCTCCCAAGCTATCGACGCGCTCGAAGCGCAAGAGATAAAGGGGACCGGCATCGAGCTGGTATTGCGTGTTGGACGAACCCCTTCAGTTGCAGGCGGTGGCGCTCCACGAAGGCCTGCGCTGCAAGAAGAGATTATGGCGGGAAGCTGGCCGAGAACAACTCGTGGGGTTTCGCTTAGCCACGTGGGCGAGCCGGCGAGACTTGCTGGAGTTGCTGGACCGGCTGAACCCGACGATTGCGGAACTGAGCATGGCGATCGCGCAGGAAGCGGAGAAGTGTATCGAGGTGCAGCGGTTGAAAACGCATCCCTGGGTTGGTCCTCGCACCGCGCTGCCTTTCGTGTTAATCGGGGAGGAGTGGAGCGTTCCAGTGCGGCAAGCCCCAAAGAGTGTTGGGAGCATGAATTCCCATGTCGCCTGGTGTGACTGTACTCACAGGCCAACGTGATTGATGTCCTTGAGGATTCTGCTGCCCTTGTAAAAGATAACAAAAGCGCCCGTCTCTACCCACCAGCGCTTGGACATCTTTCGAGGGGGCTTCTTATGTCAGACCCAAGCTCTCGCCAAGTTAGAAAGTTCGCTTTGCTACTCACGCTCGCCCTCATCCCCGTAACCTACCTTCTGTCGGAGGGAAAGTTGACAATCGGACCCAGTACCGACAAGATCGCGGAGAGATGACATGCCCGGCTGGTTCCCCCGTCTGGTGGCGCTCTTCTTGCTGTCGTGCACTCTCGGAGCGTCGGGTCCCCCGGCTCTGAGGGCCTGGGTTCCGGTTCGCTGGACCGGCGGCCCGTTGGAACTTGCCTGGCGAACCCGCGCGAAAACGCTCCCCGCCGACACTGCCGTCCGCGACGCCCTCGCCCGCTGGTACGAACCCGCCACGCTCAGTCTTCTTGAGGACTCGCTCGCGAACTGTCTGCTGGTCACATGGAGCGCGCCCGCTGATGCGGCCGTCAAAGCCGAGCAGCAGCAACTCGTGAAGGTGTATGCGGAGGTGGCACACAAGCGCGGTCTGGCCGTGCTCGGCCTCGTCTACGCGGCAGGCGATGCGTCGAAAATCGCTGCGGACGCCGCCCGGGCTGCGCTCGATGGACTTGTGCTCGAAGGCGAGTTCGCCCCGGAATTTCCTGCCGCATTGCGCAAAGCCGCCGGCTCCATGTTGGTTGTCGAGATCGCGAAGGACGCGGCGCCGTGGCGGTGGAAGCCTGCACCGATTGTGGCCATCGCGGGCGTAGCTCCGAGCGCACGCAATCTCTCGGAAATGGGTATCCGCGGTGCGCCCTCGAGCGAGCCGTGGATCAAGTCGAATATCTGGCTGGTGCGGTCGTTCAGTCTTGCCTCGCCCTCGCGTCCGGTGTGGATCAGCAGCCAGCTCGACAACGCCTCGGCCGTCGACTACGCGCGGACCGTGGCTGATGCTGCGGCATCCGGCGGTCGTTGGATCATCTCGCTCGACGATGCTCTTCGCGCCAAACTGCGCGCCCGGGATGCCTCGGCGCTCGAAGCATGGCGCCGTCTCTCGCGCTATCTGAAATTCGCCGAAAGTCACGCCGCCTGGCGCGCCCTTGCGCCATATGGG
>JBARIF010000562.1:0-3987 GCA_049799615.1 Terriglobales bacterium | reverse complement strand
ACATAATCAAAGTTGACGAACTTGGGCAGGTCGCCGTATTCGATGCCTTTTTCCGTGCGCACGTTCTGGTGCTGGTGGTTGTAATCTTCGCGGTACTCGGTGAAGCGAACTGCCGCGTAACCCTGCTGGGTGAAGGAGTAATGGTCTCCGCCGCGCAGATAGCGGTCCAGGCGGAAGACCAGCAGCGGCTTGGCCGCGGTTTCGTAACTGCGGCTGACCTCGGCAATGTAACGGGAGAGCTGGCGGGAGGAGGAATCGCTCTCACCGCCCAGATTGCGCACCAGACGCAATTCGGCCTCGGTGGCGGCAGCCGGCACGCCTTCCGAGAATACGCGCACCACGCCGGGGTCTTGCTGCGGACTACGATCGCCGCCGACGATGTCGTTGTTCAGGACCGCTTCGATGTCCCAACTCTGGTCCTTCGCCATTTTTGCGAAGTGGCGGCTGCCGTTCAGGCCCTGCTCTTCGCCGGCCACGGTCAGGAAAATAATAGTCGCGGGAAACTTCATCTGGCTGAGAACGCGGGCGCATTCCAGGCTGACAGCGGTGCCGCTGGCATCGTCATTGGCGCCGGGAGCGATGCCGCTTACATCCAGGGTGTCACTGTTGCGTGAATCGTAGTGGCCGGTGACCAGCACGATGCGTTTGGCCCCTTCCGGGTCAGTACCCTTCAGCACCGCATAAACATTGGTGATAACCGTGGGCTTTGGAATCCGGTCGGTGGGGCTTTCGGTGAAGCTGTCAGTCCTGACTTCGAGGCAGCTGCCGCAAGAGCGTGAGTAGCTTTCGAATTCTGCCTTGATCCATTCTCGCGCCGCGCCGACGCCGTGGCCGGCCTTGATAGAATCCGGGTCCTGGGCCGAGAGTGTGAGGCGGGTCTGGAAGCTCACCAGCTTCTCGATGCTGGCCTGAATCCGCTGCGCCGAGATCCGGGTCAACGCGGCGGCGATATCGGGATCAGCGGGCATCCTGGGTTCGAGCCTTTTTGTTTGCGCGAAGGTGCGGTAGGGTACAGACCCGAGCAGTACGGCCAGCAGCGCGACAATCCGGGAAATTCGGGAAGTAAACATGACGTCCACAGAGTAAGCTTGTGCGCGTACTCTTTTCCGGTCACCAGCACTTGACCTCTGGCCCCGGAGAAACTAAATATTAACAGGAGCACTCTTACCAGGACACCCGTCCAGCCCGGAGGCCAGCATGATTTATTGTCCCGAATGCGAGACCAACCTCGATATAGACGAAGAAGAGGTTGACGAAGGCGAAATCGTTTCCTGCCCCGAGTGCGGCACCGATTTCGAAGTCGTTACCGTAAGTCCCATCGAGTTGAAGCCGGTGGAAGAAGCAGTCCTCGACGAGGAAGAATTAGAGGAAATGGGGGACGGAGACGATTCGTAGGCCTAGCTGCAGCACGTCATCTCCGGCCTGGATCTGCCTCAGATTCCTGATCGTAGCGCTCTGCTTTGCCGTCCCAGTGCCCGCCAGCCAGGCCGCTGCCGTGGGTCAGCGACCCGACCAACCTTACGCGCTGATTTTTGGGACCGTCTGGGGACCGGACAACCATCCACTGTATGGAGTGAAGGTGAAGATCCGCCGGGCAGACCAGAAAAAAGCCCGCTGGGAGCTCTATTCCGATCATAACGGCGAGTTTGCCCAGCGCGTGCCTCCGGGGCCGGCCGACTACCTGGTCTGGGCGGACTTGAAGGGATACAAGTCCCCTGCTGGCAAGGAGTTACATCAGGACGGCGAGGTCAAGGTGCATGTGGACAATGATGAGCGCGAGGACCTCGGTTTG
Organism: Terriglobales bacterium; assembly: GCA_049799615.1. GTDB lineage: Bacteria > Acidobacteriota > Terriglobia > Terriglobales > Acidobacteriaceae > JAIQFF01. The sequence goes on along the minus strand of JBARIF010000562.1, from coordinate 2,195 downwards.
CATCTAAAGTAGTAGAGCGGGTTGCGGGGAGGCGATTTCATGAGAAAGCACGGCGTGGTGGCTGTGATGGTTGTTGCGCTGGCTTTTGCCCTGGCCACTTCACCGGCTTCCGCCAAGGACAAGAGTGGAGATGCAGGTCGCCTGTTGACGGGAAGAGTCGTTAACAACGCCGACGCCCCCCTTCCCGATTCGGTGGTCTATCTTGCCAATACACGCACTCGGGCGGTAAAGACGTTCATTGTGGGCAAGGATGGCACGTATCGCTTTCCAGCGCTGTCGCCTAACGTGGATTACGAAGTCTACGCCCAATACAAAGATTCCAAGAGCGACACCAAGACGGTGAGCCAGTTCGATACCCGCCCCACGGTAAACATCAATCTGAAGATTGATACAAAATAGCCTTGGAATGTACGGCGAGCGGTCACGCTCGTATGCCCGTGCTTGTCATCCGGTTTTGCCAATGGTCTACCAATCCTTGTACGAGCGGGGACGCTCGCGCCTACATTGGCAATTGCTCCTCAACGGCTGGATTGAGTAGCATTCTGTTGTAAGTCTGGTATGAGCCGATCCGATCCGACGGGCGCGTTGTTTCTGGGGACGGGAGCGGGAGTCTGGATTTTCTTCAAGGGCTTTCGCGTATTTCGCGAATTCAAGATCGTTGCCGACACTCCTTGCATGCCCATCCGAAGCATCCCCATGGGCCTGGTGCAAGTGCGGGGGCAGGCCCTGGCCGATCAACTGATCCCCAGTCCCATCACCCACACGCCCTGCTGTTTCTACCAGGTCAAGATTGAGCACTATGAAACCGGCGAGCATGGCGGATGGAAGCATTACCGCACTGACATGGACGGGGCCAAATTCTACGTCCAGGACCAGACCGGGAAGGTGCTGGTGGACTCCTACTCCGCGGAATACGACTTGCCGGAAAGCCCGCCCCGGGTTGTGGATGGCTCCCACATTGCACCCCTGATGGGGAGCGGCGCCAGCGACGAGGAGTTACTGCAGTACGTGCACCGGGCGGGTGCCAACGTGCTCGCCGCCAAAGTGGAGCACTGGCTCGACAGGAAGGGCCCGCAGGATGATCCCAGACGTGAGCAGGGACGTCAAACCTTGCTTGAGATGGTCCGCTTGATACCGCAGGCAACATCAGGAAGAGGAAAGATTCCAGTTGATCTGATCGACAAGATCGCGGCGGCGCACCCGCTGGATGATCCTGAAAAGGAGCAGACGCGGCAAATGTTTCTGCAGCACATTCGGGAAACCGGAGGCTTGCCCATTCCCCAGTCCTCGGAACAGGCCAGCGGGCGTTACCGCTTGCGCGAGTCTCTTATTCTTCCGGGGCAGGAGTATCACGTGACTGGGACGTGCGTGGAGAATCCGGAAGCGCATGAGGCTCATGACCGCAACATGATCGTTCGGGGACAGAACGAAAAGACCTTCCTCATTTCCTGGAAGGCGGAGCAAGAGGTGCAGCACGATCTGCGCAAGCGGGCGGTGGGCATGGTGTTTGGCGGGGCGGCGCTGGCGCTGGTCTGTCTGGCTTTGCTGCTCTGGCATTTGGGGATGTATTAGGCAGCCCGGCTATGGCAAGCGCCGTCCGCTGATAGGGGTCCTTCGACTGTGTGGCCGCTTCGCAAGCGAAGCCGCCACTTCGCTCAGGATGACAGAGGAGTGAAGATGGGCATGAGTATTGTTGCAGCGGCAGCCGTGTTCTTCGTTGTGGCGGGAATGCTGCTCTACCTGATCATCATGTACAACGAACTGGTCCGGCTGCGGAACGACAACGATCGAGCCTGGGCGAATATTGATGTCCTGCTCAAACAGCGGCGCGATGAAATCCCGAACCTGGTGGAGACGGTGAAAGGTTACATGCAGCACGAACGTCAGACGCTGGAGTCGGTCACCCAGGCGCGGACGGCGTCGATGAACGCGGCCAGCATAGGCCAGAAGGCGCAGGCTGACCTGCTGATGACCGGGGCGCTACGCGGTCTGTTTGCCGTGGCGGAGAATTATCCTGAGTTGAAAGCGAATGAGAACTTCTTAAAGTTGCAGAACCGTATTTCGGAGCTGGAAGAACGCATCGCCGACCGGCGCGAGTTTTTTAACGACGATGTGAACACGTACAACACCCGCATCAGGCAATTACCTGAAGTCTTTTTGGCTAACCTGATGGCTTTGAAGCCGCGGGAGTTTTT
>JBARIF010000561.1:0-3018 GCA_049799615.1 Terriglobales bacterium | reverse complement strand
AATCGGCATTGGGCGATGACGAGCGTCTTGCCGGCTGACCATTAGATGGGATTCCTGCACGGTCGCCCTGGAAAAGGGCAAATAGGGCTGTCACCTCTGTTTTCACGTGGCGCGGATCTGAGGTCGGGCAAGGCGGGTAGGGGGACCCGAAGGCCTTCAGGCAGAGTGTCCGCGATGCGGAGCAATGTTTGCAGATCCGTTTGGATGAACCGAGTCGGTGAGGAATCTAAAGTGCTCTTTACGAGACGATGATTTCGCGGCCGGCCAATCGGTGCCAGAGGATTCTGGTACGATGCTCGACTCAGTAGATTCTTGTTCGGGATTCCTGCGTCCCGCCAGTAAGGAAGCGCCTTGAGCGTCCTGTACAAAATTTGTCTTTTGTTTCCCTTGTTGCTCACGACTGCCTCGTTCGCGGCGCCGCTCCGGTTGTACTTCATCGATGTCGAAGGAGGCCAGGCAACGCTGCTGGTTGCGCCTTCAGGCAAGTCGTTGCTGATCGATACCGGGTGGCCGGGTTTCGCAGGCAGGGATGCTGCCCGAATCGCGGCCGTCGCGAAAGAGGCGGGTATCTTGAAGCTTGATTATGTTCTGATCACGCATTACCACGATGACCACGTCGGCGGTGTGCCGCAATTGTTGGAACGGGTAAAGGTTGACATGTTTGTCGATCATGGACCGAACCGCGAGGATTCCGACGATGCGCGCGCGAACTATGCCGCGTACGAAAAAGAGCTGCGCAGCACGAAACGACTGGTGGTGAAACCGGGAGACCGTATCCCGATGGAAGAGCTGGGTGTTGAGGTAGTGAGCGCTGGTGGCGCGCTCATCGCAAAGCCACTCGAAGGAGCGGGACAAACCAACGCCTTGTGTGCGGACGAACCGGCTACTCCGGAAGATCCTTCTGAGAATGCGCGGTCGGTGGGCGTCGTAGTCACCTATGGAAAGCTGCGTGTGCTGGACCTGGGTGACCTGACCAAGAGAAAAGAACTTCAGTTGGTATGTCCCAGCAGCCTGATCGGGCGTGTGGATCTGTTTGTGGTCTCCCATCATGGTCTCAACCAGTCGAATACGCGAGCGCTCGTTCACGCTGTGCATCCCAGGGTGGCTATCATGGACAACGGGGCGCACAAGGGCGCCAGTCCGGACGCTTGGCAGACGGTGCGCGATTCTCCCGGGCTCGCGGACCTTTGGCAACTGCACTACGCCATCGAGGGCGGCAAGGCGCACAACGTCGCCACGGATTTCATCGCTAACCTGGATGAGAAATGCGAGGGCAGGTCCATCCGGGTTGCGGCTGAGGCCGACGGCACCATCACCGTGACGAACACGCGGAACGGATTCAGTAAGACCTACGGGAAATGAACGGAAACGGCCGTGATCATCGTAGTGATGGGAGTGTCGGGCTCGGGCAAAACCACCGTGGGATGGCAGCTGGCCCAGCAACTGGGATGGGAATTCGCAGACGCCGATGACTATCATTCGGCAGCAAGCGTGGAAAAGATGCGCCGCGGCGTGCCGCTGACCGGCGCGGACCGGCGGCCGTGGCTGGAAGCGCTGCGTTCCTTAATTGCGAACTGGATCAGCACTGAAAGAAACGCTGTGCTGGCCTGTTCGGCGCTAAAGCAGGCCTATCGCGAGAGATTGCGCGTGAATGATGAGGTGCGGCTGGTGTATTTGAAGGCAAGCCACGATTTGCTGTCTCAGCGACTTCGCCAGCGGCATGACCACTACATGAAAGAACCCATGCTTGAAAGTCAGCTGGCGACGCTCGAAGAGCCCGAGAATGCTTTTGCGGTGAATGCCAATGAAACGCCGGAGCAGATCGTGCGCGATATTCGGAAGAATTTAGGGCTGGCGTAGGATCAACTTGCCCCTGACAGATGCAGCGGCAGCAGGCGGCGGCTCACACGAACTGGAAGCAGTCGTGGTGCGCACGTTGACCTGGCGGCTCGTGCCATTTCTGTTCCTGCTCTACATCGTGGCCTACCTCGACCGCATCAATCTTGGATTTGCGGCGTTGCAGATGCAGCAGCAACTCGGCTTCACCGACGCGGTCTATGGCTTTGGCGCCGGGGTCTTCTTCGCGGGCTATTTTTTCTTTCAGGTGCCGAGCAATCTCGTACTGGAGCGGGTCGGGGCCCGGCGATGGATCGCGGTCCTCATGGTGACGTGGGGCATTATTTCTGCATCGATGTGCCTGGTCGGGGGCGTGCGAAGCTTTTATAGCTTGCGTTTTCTACTGGGCGCGGCAGAAGCCGGATTTTTCCCGGGGGTGATCCTCTACCTGAAGACCTGGTTCCCGGCCCGGGCGCGTGCCCGGACGGTCGCCAGGTTCATGACCGCGGCCCCGCTTTCGGGCGTCGTGGGAGGGCCGCTGTCGGGTGCACTGCTCGGCTTGCATCAAAGGGCGGGGCTGGCGGGATGGCAATGGATGTTTTTGCTGGAGGGAATTCCTGCCATCGTGTTAGGCGCCGCAGCGTGGGCATGCCTGGTGGACCGTCCAGCACTGGCGCCCTGGCTGCGTGAAGAGCAGCGCGAGTGGTTGGAGCAGGCTTTGCATCAGGAGACAACGGAAACCGACCATGCGTCCTCGTCGGACGCGTGGGCTGCCTTTCGGATGACGAGAATCTGGGTTCTGGCGCTGGTCTACTTCGGGCTGAATACCGTGTCGTACGGCATGAGCATGTGGCTGCCGAAACTTATCAGGAGCCTGTCGGGTGTCAGCAATCTTGCGATCGGGATTCTCTCCGCCATTCCGTATATGGCGGCCGCACTGACCATGGTATGGGTCGGATTACACTCCGATCGCTCCGGAGAGCGCCGCTGGCACACGGCAATACCAGCATTTGCGGGAGCAATCGCGTTAGCGCTCGCCGCTTATCTGAATTCGGTGGCTCCTGCCATTGCGTTGATCAGCGTCGCAGTGCTTGGCGTGTTCGCCATGATGGGTCCCTTCTGGGCCATGCCGACCGCCCTGCTGTCTGGAACTGCGGCAGCTGCCGGAATCGCCTTCATTAA
>JBARIF010000560.1:0-2048 GCA_049799615.1 Terriglobales bacterium | reverse complement strand
CCCCGGACCGCTGCAGGACTTCTATGCTGCCCGGGTGGAGAAAGGGATGCGGCCCAGCCTGGCCCGTCTCACTCTGGCACGGAAGATTGCCGCCATTACCTTAATTATTTGGAAGAAAGGAGCGAGCTTCGACCCCAAACAGTTGCAGCGACCAACAGCTTGAGCATCACTGAGGAAGAGCCTTCCATTCGAAGAGTTTCTTCTGCTAGTGGTCGGTCGAATTCTCGAGATGCTCGGTTCGAGGGAAGTATCAGTCAATGAGATCCGGCCCCGCGTGCCTTGGGCACCGAGTCACTCATTACACGTTATGCCCCCTCGGATAACCAGAAATAGCTATAGGCCACGAGCCTCGGATAGAACCATGGTTGACCTTGAGTCGCCATTCGCTTGTCGCTCTCGCCAACTCGACGGTACCGCTAACTCACCAGAGGAGACTCATCAGAATGGGCACAAGTCACACTTCTCCAGCGAAGCCTAACTACCGTGGGCTGGATCTCGAGAAAAGATCTCGACTCCGGTCGAGGCAGAACTTTCTTCTTGACATCCCTTTTGATAGAGCTCATTGAGGGGTTTTGAGCGTAATGGCGATTTTTCACCAACTACGGGAGAGCGGATTCTCTCGCGCGGGCACCAGCCTTGGTTCTGGCTTGCGCCTTCACGACGGCGACAATCGCTGCCAGAGGCGCTGAACGAATGAAGCTATATTCGCGTTCAGGACCACTGACGGTGGGAATGCCATTGGGCAAGCCAACGTCGCCAATCCACAGCGTTGCATATTTGGTCCCTTGAAGGTTCCTAATAGGCATCTGTCCGCGTCCCGCCCAAGAGACCTGCCAGAAATAACTGTCGCCCACCAGTGCGCTAATCTTCTCTCGGAACCCAGTCGGTTCTTTGAAAGCACCGAGGGGACTCGCCCCATCCTCAACGGTGTACGTACCCGGATCGCCCGTCGGTTTCACGTATGCCATTGAGGCAGGATGAGGATCAAATCTGTATCTCGTGAAGAAGAAGAGCGTCTCCTCACCGATGGTCGCACCAGTTGTGTCGCAAATCCAAGTGGGCTGGGCGAGATAGTAGATCCGGCTAGGGGACCGGCCTTTTATGGTGGCGGTGACCTGCACCTGCGCGACGCGGAGGCCCTTGACGCTCGTCACCGTTGTGACCTTCCCAACGACAATCAGATCAGAACTAGCGCCCAGTTCTCGCAGAGTTGTGGGGACGACCTTCGGTGAACATTCTCCGGCGAGACAGACAACCACAGCCGTAAGAAATGCGAGGAACCGCATACCACCATTAGACACCGACCGACCATGCAGCACAGCATTACCCGCGTAACTGTCGAAAACAGGCGATAGCGCTCATCGACCGGGCTTTTGTGTGCGTCAGCGTTTCCTGCGGCATAGTTGTCGGTTAATTTCATCTGCAGAGAAGGATTCAGGGACAAAATCGCCAAGCCACTCACAGGCCTCATCGTGACTCGGGTGATTGGCGTCCTGGAGGGCTTGGAGAAGCTCTGCAAATCCGTGCGGCCCTCCACAGTCTTCTGGCGGACAACATCGTTTACCCGCCACGCATGTCTGATGAAACGTTTCGTCTCCAAGCAAGACTCCTTCAAGCAGAAGCTCGTGCTGCCAGCCGTCCCCGAAATCGTACTCGTACAATAACCTCGCCCCCACAGTCCCGATCAATTCCCCGAGCTTCGTTCGGTTCTCATCTGCGACCTTGCTCCCAACTCTAGATCCCTGGTGAGATAACCTTGGTCTCTGGCAAACAAATTGATGAAGGTGGGAATTGGTCCACCCCATCACGGTCTGCAAGGTGCGGTGCAGATTGCGAAGCGTAATCTCACGAGGAACTAAAATGCGCCTCCAGACCGGCGGGCTTGTGCCGAGGAGGGTCACTTTGATGGCATACACTTCCATGCGGGTTTCGGGCTGTCTCAAGCGGCCGTGTCCTCCGCCAAGAATTTGGCGAAAGAACGGATCGACTTCAGCTTGTCCTCCCGCAACCCGCCCAACTCTTCCTCCCCGAGTCGCTTTTCGTACAAG
>JBARIF010000559.1:0-1754 GCA_049799615.1 Terriglobales bacterium | reverse complement strand
CGCTGACCAGTTTCTGGCAACGATCGCGCACCTGATCGTAGGCAGCGGGATCCTGGCCGCGGACTGCCAGCAGTTCCTTCAGCCAGTGTTTGCCGTAGCCGGCGTGCATGGTTTCGTCAGCCCAGTCAAAGTCCATGTCGTGTTCGCTCACCGCGTCGCCGTAGGCATGAAAGAGCTGGGCGCGGGCCGGCTTGTGGCGGATGTTCTTGGTTTCGAAAAAATAGAGCATGCCCAGGCGGTAGATCGGGTCTTCACGGGAAGCGCTCTCGTAGATGTACGTTCCCAGGGGAATTTCCGCGGGATCGAGCCCCCATGCCATGAGGCGCTCGTAGCCCATGCGGCAGTGGCGCGATTCGTCGTAAGTCCAGCGCGCGGAATTGTGGATCCACTCCCAGGGCAGGAGGTCGGCGAAAGCGCTCAGCATCACGCCGCCATTTTCGATGGCCCAGACTTCATTGATGTGACTGATGGCCGAGCGCAGCTGCAATTGCACCCCTTCGCCGTAGGGATAGGCGGGATCGACCACGTCCGGCCAGTAGAAGCGGCAGGGCCAGAAGCGCGAGTCGCGCGCGGGCCGATCGGGAATGGCATGGACCCTTGCGCCGGGCACGGGACCCGAAGCAGCCGCAGATGAAGACGGTCCGACGCCTACTCCCCCGAGGTCAGAAAGGCGTTTTGCGATTGCTTGTGTCCAGGCCAGCGCACCCTCGCGCAACTCAGGACTGCTGGCCAGTGCGGAATCCCCCCATTGCTCGAAGGCCTTGATCTGTTCCGCCTTTTCAGCCAGCGCGAGCGAGAGAAAGCGGTGAGTGGGCCCGTCGGCGATGGTATCGGAGGCTTGCAGATAGGCTTGAAAGGAGTCACGCAGCGCGGGCAGAAGAACTTTGCCGATACTCAACAGGAAGGCTGGAACCGAGGGGGAGTCTCTAACGGCGCCGAAAAGCTCGATCAGGGCGTGGTCAGCCCCTTGTTCTTCGAGCAGGCGGCTGGGGAAGCGCAGCTCGAAGACGCGATTCCGCAGGGCGTCCGCGGTTTCCGCACTCTGCCAGATGAAGCGAGCCAGTCCGGTTTTGAGGTCAAGAGGAGCGATAGCTGGAATCCACGCCGCTTCGCTCACCAGAAGCGAGCGTTCGCAAAAGAAAAAGCGCTTGAGAAGCTGGGCGGTATCGAAGCGCATCCAGCGCGCCCTGGGTTGCGGGCTCGACAGGAACTCGGACGTTTGTGACATGGCTCCCTTCTCTTCAGCAGCAGACCCTCGCCCCTCATCCAAAAGCGCTAACCGCTGAGGACACGGAGGCGTCACAAATTCATCTGATTCGAAACGCTCCGCGCGGCTCTCCTATTCTAAGGCTTGGTTCCACTCAACGCGAAGTTAGAACGAGTTGCTCAGCGCGACCGTGATCACAGCCACGATCAGGACCAGCAGCCCCTGATTCAACAGGCGGCGGGCCAGGGCTGGCGCGCCCTGCCATTCGCCCCGCCACAAGCCCCAGAGGTTGCCCATGACGATCGAGAGAGAGATGAAAAGCGGCCAGCCGGCTACCGCGCCCCAGCGTCCAAGTCTTGCGGCGCCGGCGCCGTAAAGATAAAAGCTTCCAATCCACATCAACGCCATGCCCGCGCTCAGTCCCAGGTTGCGCGGCGTCTCCCGATTCCAGTACTGGCCCAGGGTGCGTTTGCTGATCATCAGGTACAGGCAATATGCGAGGTTGGCGACGCATCCCAGAGTAAAGAGAAGAGCCCACACGGTATTG
>JBARIF010000558.1:0-11608 GCA_049799615.1 Terriglobales bacterium | reverse complement strand
CGCAGCCGAGGTGTAGCCGGAGGAGGCAAACATCCGCGCGCCCGCCAGGGCTGCGGCGTCGGCCGCGCGCTGTGCTTCACCGTGGGCCATGTATAAAGTCGATACATCGATGGCCAGCGCCGCCATGCCCAACAACGCCAGCAACGAAATCGCCACCAGCACAATGGTGATGCCACGTTCATTTTTCCGATGCGCTGTGTTCACCTGGGTCACAAAGCCATCCTTCAATTCAGATTCTGCATGATCGCGACCGAGTTGATCTGCGTCGTGGCCGGATAAGTCGCGCCCGGCGCAATCAACGGCGCCACCCGATTAAACTGCCAGCGGTAGGGATAACTCAGCGTCACCCTCGTGCCCTCAATCGAATAGTTCGCCTGAAAGGGCGGGTTGGGCAGCGTGGCGGTATAGACATATCCACGTTCAATCTTGAGCGTCAGGGTTCCGCCGCAACCGGCATTGGCGGTAAACGTCCAGCTCAGCGAGCCACTCGCTGCGCCCGCTGCCGCTCCCAAACCGCAATCGTTCAGTTTGCTGGCCACCAGGTTGCTCTCCACCACGTCGCGCACCGAGCAGATCGAGGCTGGAGCGCTACAAGCTCCGTTCAGGGAAAGATCGGCAGTAGGCTGGTTGGACGCGACCCGTGCCCCTTGCTGCGCAATGTTGCCCACCTTCTGCTTGACCGCAAACGCCGAACCAAAATCGAAGACCCCAACCGCCACCACGATCAGCAAAGGCAGCGAAATGGCAAATTCCAGGATCTCCGCGCCCTCATTCCCCCGCAGCTTCGCCCACAGCGCGGAGAATGCTCGCGCCCAAGACCGCCGTTCTCCCGATGACCGCAGTTCGAATTTGCCCGCCACTGACACTGCTACTCCTCCTGTCGAGCTTGCGCTTGTGCCCGGACCGTGAGGTTCGGGAGGATTGGCGCCAACCTGGGTGGGCAGCCCGTGAACCCGTTCAATTTGAAGTTGTAGGGGTAATCCAGGCTGACCACCGCCCCGTGTTCGATAATGGGCGATCCTGGATTCAGGATCACATCTCTTGTCACGGTGAAGTTTTGTACCTGCGCCGGATCAAGGTGAGAAGCGATAAGAATGGGGTACACAACGTTGTCCCGAATGTCATTGCTGGTTCGAAAAGCGTTTCCACAAGTCGCGCAACTATTAGCGGCCTCCGCCAGCGCCCCCTGCCGCGCCGCCCGGTTCACCGTCGTATAAATATTAAATGCCCGCGCGAACCACATGATCCCGAACAGCAGCATGAACAGCAAAGGCAGCACTACCGCCGCCTCGGCAATCTCCGCCCCCGCAGCATCATGCAGAAGCCTGTTTCGCCAGCTCTGAGTCTGCGTCATACCACTCCCCACGCCTGCCCCACAGTATAGAGAACAACTGTCACTGCTACCGCCACTCCAAACGGTATCTTCAAAGATTCCGCATTATCCAGCGAAACCTCTGGCCCCGGCAGGTGCAGCATAAACAACCCAGCCACCATGTGGACGATATTGCGGGCTGTCCGCCCAACTCGCTTCTTCCAGATGACCAGCACCACCGCCATCAGCCCCGCCACCAGGATCGTCCCCAGCAATACCGCAAGCAGCCGCGAGGGTCCCAGAAACGCTCCCAGCGCGCCCACCAGCTTCCAGTCCCCGGCGCCCAGACTTCTGATCAGCACAAATGGCAGCAACAATCCCAACCCCAGTCCGGCGCCCAGCAACGACTCCTTCGCTCCTGCCCATCCGGCAGCCAGCGAATTCACCGCGATTCCTGCCAGCAGCGCCGGCACCGTCAACCAGTTGGGGATACGTCGGAAACGCCAGTCCGTCCATCCCGCCACCAGAGCCGGAACCGCCGCCAGCATCCAGACCCCCTGTTTCAGCATCGGCTTGACCCCGCCCCGTGGCCCCAGGGACGAGCAAAATCAGCCGGAAGTGGGCTCCAGGGGAGTGCCATCCAAATGTACGGAAACCCGCGGCCGGCAAGGGTCAAAACCAGCCTCAACTGCGGATTATGATCGGTTAACCCAGCCAAGTCAACGAGAAGAAAGTCCAGTACCGCCGGCGTCTCGCCGGCTGTCGCGAGGGCGTCCCGCCCTCGCAAACCCGGATACAACAAGAAAAGGCCCGATCACTCGGGCCTTCCTTATGAACAATTTAGATGCCTACTGGCTCAGAGGATGCCCACCCGTCCGCTCCGCCACAATCTTACGGGCGTTTTCTGCCAGCGACTTGGCCTGAGGCAGGAGGTCCAGTGCCTTGGTCACCAGCGGATCGGTTTCCGCCCGCACCTTCAGGCCTTCCTCCTGTCCAAACACATCCACGAAGATTTCGCTCTTGATGTTGGACCGCACCCAGGCGTTATTTTCCAGCAGTTCCGCCTCGGTGTAGGAGATCTTCTCGTCATCCATGAACTTGCGGAAGTCCTGCAGCACCACATCGTCCACCTCGAAATTCTTGGAGGGATGATGCGTGATGGCATAGTGCTTGGCGAAATTGAAGAAAGCGTAATGCTGCAGCAGCGAATCCTGGAAGTGGTTGCTCTTCACTGCCGGGACCTTTACGTCGGGCGTGATCCCGCCGCCGCCGTACACCGTGCGGCCGCTGTCGGTGAGCTTCACTTCGCGGCTGGCATTGTGTTCGTTTTCTTCGCTTTCGCGATTGAAGTAGTAGTCGTAGAGCGAGACGTTGGCGTAATCGCGCTGAATCAGACGCATGCTCGGGGTATAGTATTTCGCCGTGGTCAGCGCCAGTCCGGTATTCTCCGACAGCGGATACACCGTCTGCACCAGTCCCTTGCCGAAGGTAGTTTCGCCCACGATCAGTCCACGGTCATGGTCCTGAATCGCGCCCGCCACGATTTCCGCCGCCGAAGCCGTTCCCCGGTTCACCAGCACCACCAGCGGATAATCCTTGCCGCCGTTGCCGTGTGCCGCCGTGTACCTCTTTTCCGGTGAAGAGCGACCGTGGTGCGAAACGATGAGTTGTCCCTTGTGCAGGAACTTGTCCGCAACGCCCACGCCTTCGTTGAGCAGCCCTCCGGGATTCTGCCGCAAATCGAGAATCAATCCCTTCAGGTCGCCCATCTGGTCGAGCGCGTCCGCCACTTCATGTTCGGTGGTCTCGTTAAAGCCGGACACGTGCATATAGCCGATTCCCGGCTTGATCAGGAAGTGCAGGTCCACGCTGTAGCGCGGAATCTCGTCACGCACCACCGCGAATTCCAGTGGCTTGTCCGCGCCTTCGCGCAGAATAGTGATGTGGACCGTGGTTCCCTTGGGTCCTTTAAGCAGGTCGGCGACATCGCCCGTGCTCATGTTGTCGGTAGGCTTGCCATCGACCGCGGCGATGATGTCGCCCGGCCGGATGCCGGCGCGGTAGGCGGGCGTTCCCACAAAGGGCGCAATCACGATCACCTTGTTATTGCGCGGCCCCACCGTCATTCCCACCCCGTAATATTTCCCGCGCTGATCTTCACGCAGCAGGGAATAGGCCTTGGGATCGAAAAAATTCGAGTGCGGATCGAGCACATGCAGCATGCCCGGAATGGCCCCGTTGTAGATTGCCTTGTCGGGGTTCACCGGCTCCGCATAATTCTGCTCTACCACGTCATACACCGTGGTGAATTGCCGCAAGCTGTCGCGGACGTCGGCGTCGCCGCCGGGAGCGGCTGAAGGATTGATCTTCTGCCCAAATACGATCCCGAGAAATCCGCAGGTTACGAGGATGAATACAACCAGGAAGAGTGCGCGACGAGAACTACCCACCATCATTTTTTCCTTCGCCGGGGACGTAGAAACACCCCAGCACAGCGCGTCTGACCGAAGTATAACGCTGTCCAGCCCACTTGACCACCTTTTCGACTACCCGGAAGTAACCGGGCAACAGGTTCAGGGTTTCCAGTGTCTAGTTTCTGATTTCTGGCCCGAAACTGTCATATTTTAGATGCTCTGAAAATGCTCTCAGTTCCTGGGCGCAGTTCTTGGTATGCGCGTTAACGCCTTGGTAATGCTGCCCTTCCTGATGGCCGCTGGTTGCAGCTCAAGCTTCTGGTGCCGAATGCGTTTGAAACCTGAACCTGGAAACTGGAAACTGAACTTCGATTGCCGCCAATTCGCTCCGGCAGTATCATGGACACATGAACCTGGGTTTCCCAGAAATGATCTTCCTGTTCCTCTTTGCCCTGATCCTGTTCGGGCCTAAGAAGTTGCCCGAGATCGGAAGGCAGATCGGAAGGGCGCTCAATGAATTCAAGCGGGCTTCGAATGAATTCAAGGCCCAGATCGAGTCCGAGATCTCCCAACTCGATCTCGAAAACTCCAGGCAAACCATTCTTCCCCCGGTCCAGGCGCCGGCCGGCTCCATAACCTCCGGAAGCGGGCCTCGCCCCGAAATTTCTGTCCCTGAGACGAATTCGCTGGCCAAGGCCCCCGATGCCTGAGATGGCCGCCGAGCTTCCCCCCGCCGACGAATCCCGCGACGGCCTTACCGCCATGAGCTTCCTCGACCACCTCGAGGAACTGCGCCGCCGCCTCATTTACTCCATCATTGCCGTCACCGTCGGCTTCTTCGCCTGCTGGAATTATCACGAATTCATCTTCAGCTTCGTGCAGCGGCCCATCATGGATGCCCTGCGTCACAACGGGATGGCCGAAAAGCTGGTCTATCTGAACCCCACCGAGCCCTTCAATCTTTACTTGAAGGTTGCGGCCCTCGCCGGTTTGTTCGTGACCTCCCCCATCGTGCTCTATCAGGTCTGGATGTTTATTTCTCCCGGCCTCTACCGCCACGAAAAGCGCTACGTATTTCCCTTCATGTTTTCCACTGTCCTGCTGTTTCTGTCGGGCGGCCTCTTCGCCTACAAGATGGTCTATCCCGCTGCCCTGACCTTCCTCATCGATTACGGCAAACAATTCCAGCCGATGATCACCATCGGCGAATATACCGACCTGTTCCTCACCATCATGATCGGCATGGGCGTCATCTTCGAGCTGCCCATCCTGGTTTTCTTTCTGTCGCTGATGGGCATCGTCACCGCCGGCTGGATGTGGCGCAACCTGCGCTATTCGATCCTGGTGATTTTCATTATCGCCGCTATCATTACTCCCACCACAGACATATTGAACATGTGCATCTTCGCCGCGCCCATGGTCGCGCTCTACGTCCTGAGCATCGGCATCGCCTTCCTGGTACATCCCAAGCAACGCCAGGCCCGCCAGGCCCGAAAAGATCGATGATAAGAATTTCACACGTAGCGGCGGGCGCCCTCGCCCGCCCCGCCGAGCAAGGCTCGGCAAAGGCTCAAGCTGCTGATGGGAGAAGTGAGGGCGGGATGTCCTCACGACCGCCGGCGGGAAGCCGGCGCTGCTGCAGTCTCGTCCTGCTGAGTTTTCTGCTTTGCGCCGGGCTGGCTCCTGCCCAATCCTTCAATGCCGCCCGCGCCCTGCAATACACCCGCGAGGTGGTCGCTTTCGGTCCGCGCCCCATCGGCAGCCCGAATCACAAGAAGCTTGAAAACTACATCCTGTCGCACCTCAAGAGCGACCACGTAGAAGACGACGCCTTTACCGCCGACACCCCCGAAGGCAAGTTTCCCGTGCACAACATCATCGCCAAGTTTCCCGGCACGCGCCCCGGCGTGATCGTGATCGCCGGCCACTACGACACCAATTACCCCTTGCGCGATACCGGCTACGTAGGCGCCAACGACGGCGGCTCTTCCACCGCCATTCTCCTCGAACTGGCCAACCAGCTTCGCGGCAGGAAACGCGCAGGCTACAGCTTGTGGCTGCTGTGGACCGACGGCGAAGAAGCAGTAAAAAATTGGACCGCCACCGACAGCCTCTACGGCGCCCGACACCTGGCCGACAAATGGCAAAAAGATGGCACTCTGAAAACCATCAAGGCCTTCCTGCTGGCCGACATGATCGGCGATGCCGACCTCAACATCGACCGTGATGCCAACTCCACCCCCGGCCTCGAAGACCTGGTTTACCAGGCCGCGACCCGACTCGGCTACCAGTCCCATTTCTTCGCCCGCACCATCGCCGTCGAAGACGACCACCTGCCCTTCGTTCATCTGGGCGTTCCCAGCGCCGACCTCATCGACCTCGACTACGGCTATGGCAACGTCTTCCACCACACCCCCCAAGACTCCATGGACAAACTCAGCCCCAAAAGTATTGAGATCGCGGGCAGCGTGATCCTGGAAACCATCCGCCGGTTAGAAACTGAGAACTGAGATCTGAAAACTGAAATCTGAAAATTGAACCTGAAAGTTCCTCGGGAGCCTAAAAGTCAGTTGGAAAAGTGGCAAGCAGCTGGAATTGGGAAGTGTGGGGTGGGCACACTCGCCCGCCGCTTTTGAATTTGAGTCGTCTTGGATTTTGATTGTCGATAAGACCGCTGGTTGCCTGTGGGTATAAAGTCAGAGTCAAGGGTGGAGGACAAGAGTGTCCCCCACCACGCGGTTTTTCAGGGGCGCTGATTGCTACTGTTCTGGATCTTATTCAATCTCTTCGTTCTCGCCATGCTGGTGCTGGACCTGGGCGTGTTCCATCGCCGCGCCCACATCGTGAAGTTCCGCGAAGCCCTGGTCTGGAGCGCGGTTTGGATTGCCCTGGCCGCCATCTTCGCAGTGGTGATTTTCTTCTGGCACGGGCGCACACCGGCTCTGGAGTTTGTCACCGGATACGTCATCGAACTCTCGCTGAGCGTCGATAATCTCTTCGTCTTCCTGCTGATTTTCCGCTTCTTTCAGGTGTCGGCCGCACATCAGCACAAAGTCCTGTTCTGGGGAATCCTGGGTGCGCTCGTCATGCGCGCGGTTTTTATCGCGGCGGGAGTGGGACTCATCCAGAGATTCCACTGGATCGTTTACCTGTTCGGCGCCTTCCTGGTGTACAGCGGCATCAAGCTCTTCTTCCAGGAGGAAGCTGAGATCCATCCCGAGAAAAATCCGGTGCTGCGTTTGTTCCGCCGCTTCGTGCCTGTGACCAAAGACTACGAAGGCAACAAGTTCTTCGTTCGCCGCGCCGGACTTTACGCCACGCCTCTGTTCGTCGTCCTGCTGGTAGTCGAGACCACCGACCTGCTCTTCGCCGTGGACTCCAGTCCCGCCATCCTGGCCATCACCCGCGATGCCTTCATCGTTTACACCTCAAACGTCTTCGCCATCCTCGGCTTGCGCTCCATGTACTTTGCCCTCGCCGGCATGATGGAAATGTTCCGTTATCTGCATTACGGACTCTCCCTGGTGCTGGTCTTCGTCGGTTCCAAGATGCTGTTGTCCCACTATTTCGAGATCCCCACCCACATATCTCTGGCCGCGGTAGCCGGTGTCCTCGCCATCTCCGTTATCGCATCTGTGGCCCACCCCAGGAAAGCAATGTAGGCGCGAGCGCCCCGCTCGTGCAGCAGCGCGAGGTAATCATGCCCGGGTTGAGGGTACGACGTCGCATCCCGCTATGAGCCTCCCGTCGGAGCCGCTTAAGTTATGATGAGAACGCATGACCCGCGTAACCATCGCGCTTCCTCCCCGCCCCTACGATGCCGTAATCGAGAACGGCCTCCTGCACCGTTCCGGCTAAGCCCTGCGCGACCTGTTCAGCGCGCAGGGTCAACGCCTGTTCATCGTCACCGTCCCGCCTGTGCGCCGCAAATGGGGAAAGAAGCTGACCGCCTCTCTCTCCGCCGCCGGATTCGTCCCGAAAGTCCTGGAAATGCCCGATGGCGAACGCCACAAGAAGCTGGCCACAGTAGAAAAGCTGTCGGAGCAATTGAGCCGCCTGGGCGCAGACCGAAATTCCGTCGTCGTGGCTTTCGGAGGCGGCGTCGTTGGCGACGTGACCGGTCTCCTGGCATCGCTCTACATGCGCGGCCTCGAACTGGTGCAAATTCCCACCACCGTGCTCGCCCAGGTCGATGCCTCCATCGGAGGCAAAACCGGGGTCAACCTGCGCGCCGGCAAAAACCTGGTCGGTACGTTCCAGCATCCCCGCATGGTTCTGATCGACCCTGCCGTCCTCACCACGCTGCCCGACCGTGAATTCCGCGCCGGTCTTTACGAAGCCCTCAAATGCGGCGTGATTGGCAAGCCGGATTTGTTCCGTGCCCTGGAAGCCGTCGATACAAAGAAATTGCGTCGCGACCCTGCAAAGCTGGAATGGATCATCGCAGAATCAGTCCGGTTGAAAGCCGAAGTGGTTTCCTCCGACGAGCGGGAGAATGGCCTGCGCCGCGTGCTGAACCTCGGCCACACCATCGGCCACGCGCTCGAGGCGGAAACCGGCTACCGCCATTTCCTGCACGGCGAGGCGGTCGCCTGGGGCATGATCGCCTCCGCCAGAATCGCATCTGCGGTAGATCGAATCGACCGCGCCGCCGCTGCCCGCATTACCGACGCGGTGCGTGCTCTGGGACCGTTGCCCAAGGTCCAGTCGCGCAGCCGCGACATCTTGCGCCTGCTCCAATCCGACAAGAAGACCCGCAACGGTGTTGTGCACTTTGTCCTGCCCCGCGAAGTCGGCAAAGTAGAGATCGCAAACGACGTGCCCGAGCAGGTGGTGATCGAAGCGGTCGATGAGTTGCGGCGCCTCTCCCGCTAGCAGGTTCGGCGCTCGGGGACGAAGACATTTTGGTTCGGGTGGAGCAGGGCCTCGGCCCTGCATTTAGCGCGTAAGGTAGGTGAGGGCTTCAGCCCCTGGGGTCTGCACTCTGACCATTTTTCATAGCCGGGTATGGAACTGCTCAAAAGCCGGCAAGAATTCCACCGTGACCGATTCCACCAAATCCGCGGTCCTCGGCGCCACTCCTGAAGGCGCTACCGACCCCCAATCCGCCGCCCGCGCCGTGCGTGCGATGTTCACTTCCATCGCGCCCCGCTACGATCTGCTGAACCACCTCCTTTCCTTCAATATCGACCGCCTTTGGTGGAGAAAAACTGCCCGAACCTTCGCAGCCATTCTCTCCCGCCCCGAAGCGCGGGTCCTGGATCTGTGTTGCGGCACCGGAGATATGACGCTCGCCCTGCGCCGCCAGGCAGGGAACTCCTCTCCCAGAATCCTGGGTGCCGATTTTTCCCACGCCATGCTGCAGCGCGCCAGCCAAAAAGCGGCCGCCACTCCTTTGCGCTGGATCGAGGCCGATGCTCTGCGCCTGCCCTTTCCCGACGCACACTTCGATCTGGTCACCTCTGCCTTCGGTTTTCGCAACCTGGCTGATTACGATGCCGGACTGCAGGAGATCATGCGCATCCTGCGCCCCGGCGGAGAATTTGGCATTCTGGATTTCGGAGAGCCCGAAGGCCTGGTGGGAAACTGCTACCGGTTATATTTCAAACGCGTCCTGCCGGCGGTCGGCACGCTCATCTCCGGAGTGAAAGGACCCTACGCCTACCTGCCCGCATCGGTGGCGCGCTTTCCCGCCCCCGACGAAATGCTGCAACGCATACGCCAAGCCGGCTTCCGCGATTCATCCTGGACCCCATACACCCTGGGCATCGCCGGCCTATATCGCGGCAGAAAGTAGCGCCGGCGTCCCGCCGGCTGTCGCGAGGGCGTCTCGCCCTCGCATCCAGAAAGCGCCGCAGCTTTACACCTCAGCCGCCGGTTCCTCCACCTTCACCGCCGTCTCGCTCTTGAAGCAATCCGCAAACGCCTCCGCAATGGTGTAACGGATCACTTCCTCATAATTCTCGCCCAGAAATTTCCGCAGGCGGTCCGTATTCATGATGTATTCGCTGGTCATGTAGGGCGCCGCCTCGGGCGGGATGGCTGTAATCCCCAGCTGCCATAGAATTTTCAGCGCCACCCTGAACGCCAGCTTGCCCGGCAGCCGCAACAGCCTGGCCTGAGCCACTTCGATGCAGCGCTCGAAGGTCAAGGGCTCGCCCCGCCCCGCCACATTGAGTACGGTCAGGCGTTGCGATTCCGGTTCCGTCTTTTGCAGGATCCGCGTAATCAGCCTGGCCATGTCATCGACATGCACAAACTGGATGCGGTTCTCCAGATACCGCCGCCCCCGTGGCAGCATGCAGGGTAGTCGTTTCCCCCCGCTCCTCATGGCGGCCGCGCGGTTGCTTCGTCCGCCCGGCGTGCCCCGAAAAGCGCCCAGCATGTAATTCTGCACGCTGGCCCCGGCAAAAATATGCGGGCGCAGCATATACGCGCTGCAACCTCGCAGCGCGGGCGCCCGCTGTTGCACCACCTTGTCGCATTCCATCTTGTGGATCGCATAGGGCAGGGTATGGGCGCCCAGGGGATGTTCCTCGGTTGCCGGCCCCGTCAGCTCCGGCCCGTAGGCGGAAACGCTGCTGGGAAAAATAAATTTCCGGACAACAGTCTCTTCGTGATTGGCCTCGGTAATCGCCTCCATCACCCGCGCCGTCCCGGCCACGTTGATCTGCCACATGCGATCAAGATCCAGCACTCCCGCCCGCACCGGGTCCAGGACGAAGGCCAGGTGTATGACCGCATCAGCCCTCGATTCCCGCAATAGAAAGAAAAGCTGGCGGCAGGTTTCCTCTTCCCCCAGGTCCATACGTTCGAAGCGCAGCGGAAGATCGGTCGCCGGCGGCGTCACGTCTACGCCAATCACGTCGAACTCGCCCAGTTGCGGCAGCAGGCGACTCCCCAGATTGCCGGAGATTCCAGTTACCACTACAGTTGGTTTTGCGTCGCCCATTTATTTGGGACCGGATGGAGGAGCCTTCATCGCCGGCTTTGCGCCCTCATCTTCCTGCATGCTTGCTTGCGGCGCAGTCGCCGGCGCTTCCGCAAAATATTTCTCGTTCAACTCCGGCGTGGCTGACTGCTGAATCTTCTGCAGCGCATCCTGCATGCGCTGCGAGCGCAGGGTGGATGAAATTTCAGCTTGCACCTTGTCCAGAGGCAGAGTGTCTTTTTCCCCAACTCTGTAAACCAGATATCCGTTGGGAGTGCTGATCAGCTGCGAAGTCTCCCCTGGTTTCAGGTTGAAAATCGCGGCTTGATCAGGCGGCAGGCTGGTGCGCCGTACTTTGCCCAGCTTGGTGGGAGGCTTGCCCTTCATTTCAGAGGCGGCGATGGCCTCGTCCTGCAGCTTTTCGAAATCCTCGCCCGCCGCGGCCCGTGTCCGCAGCGCCTCCGCCAGCTTCTTCATGGCGTCCTCGGATTCCTGCTGCTGCTTCTTGGCCGCGTCGTCGGCGGGTGTGTCCTTGCCTTCCACCACCTGTTTGCTGCGCGGTATGAAGATTCGCTGCAGTTCGACCTCTTCAAACGCGGCGTCATTGCTGTGATAGTAGGCTTCGATCTCCTTTTCGGAGACTTTACTCGCCTCATCCTGCAGGTTTTGGCTGAGCTCCTTGGTGAGCACCCCGATGCGCGCCACGCGCATGAGTTCCTGAAACTTCGGCCCCTGGTCCAGTCCCATCTGATGTGCCTTGTGCACCATCACCAAGGCCATGCCGTACTGGGTCGCCAGTTGCTTGCGTGCGGCCGGGGCGATGGTGGGGGCCACGGCATTGACCAGCTGCTCGAACTCGGCCCGCGTTACCACCGTCTTGCAATCCGCTGCTTTGGCGACCGATGGCTTGTCGCATAGCCCGGCAATCGTAATCACCGGCGTGCCCGGAGC
>JBARIF010000557.1:0-1650 GCA_049799615.1 Terriglobales bacterium | reverse complement strand
CATTGGGGATCAGCGGAGTGGTGTCAATGCTATTGGTTCTGCATCGCTGAATTGGGATCATCGGCTGCGAACGCGGGAGAATGCCAAAGTTGGTCAACTGTTGTTATCAGATGGGATGAGAAGGCCGGTCTCCGACGGGATGCTGTACGCTCCCAAGTTATCGACGCGCTTGAAGCGCAAGAGATAAAGGAGACCGGCAATGAAGAAGATTAGCACTGCAGTGGTAAAGGCGGTGAAGGATTTTTCCCAACAGAAACTGACGATCGGTTTGGATCTGGGGGATCGATCGAGCTGGTATTGCGTGCTGGAGGAAACGGGTGAAGTGCTGCTGGAACAGAAGGTGGGCACGACTCCAAAGGCGATGAAAGAAGTGTTCGGTGCCATACCGCGGAGCCGGATCGCGTTGGAGACGGGAATGCATTCGCCCTGGGTGAGCCGAGTGCTGAGCGAGTTGGGGCACGAGGTGATCGTGGCCCATGCGCGCAACGTGCGCTTGATCGGAGAGAGTCGACGGAAGGATGATCGCTTCGATGCCCGGACTCTGGCCCGGTTGGCAAGAATCGATCCGCAGTTGCTGGCGCCGGTAAAGCATCGCAGTGCGCAGGCACAATCGCATCTGATGGTGATCCGAGCACGAGCTGGATTGGTGCGGGCGCGGACGTCGTTAATCAACACGGCACGAGGACTGACCAAATCCTACGGGGAGCGGCTGCGCGGCTGCAGTCCGCGTAACCTGAATGCGGAGAAAGCACGTCAACTAAGCCCGGAACTGCAGGCGGCGCTGGAACCGCTGCTCGGAGCCATCGAATCGCTGAGCCAGCGGATTTACGAATACAACCAACAGATCGGGAAGATCGCCAAGGAAAGTTATCCGCAAGTGGCGCGGCTGGAACAGGTGAAGGGAGTGGGAACGCTGATCGCGCTGACTTACATACTGACGCTGGAAGATGCGCAGCGTTTTCGTAAGAGCCGCGATGTGGGCTGCTATGTGGGGTTGCAGCCGGGACGCAGGAACTCGGGGCAGAGCGAACCGCAGCTGCACATCAGCAAGGAAGGCGACCCGTATTTACGAACGTTATTGGTGCAGGGAGCGCACCACATTCTGGGACCGTTTGGAGCGGACAGCGATCTGCGGCGTTGGGGTCTGAAGCTGGCGGAGCGTGGGGGGAAGAATGGCAAGAAACGAGCGGTGATTGCGACGGCGCGAAAGCTGGCGGTCTTGCTGCATCGCTTGTGGGTGAGTGGAGAGGCTTACGAACCGCTGCGCAACAGCCGACAGACCCTGTTGCCGGCAGCCGCATACGTACAGTTTCATGGAATCGGACAGACCAAGCTCAAGCGCCGAGTTCCGGTGACTGCGTTAATGGCCTGGCCCAACTTCCATCGCGAGATGGAAGCAGAGGTCGACAATCAGGTGGCAGCACCGGCTGAAACGAGAACACCCAACTTGCACCGAGCGCAGCAATCGCTCACTAAGAGTGCGGATGGAAGGGTGGCGACAGCAATGCGCGAAAGGGCTTTGGGGCAGCAGTGTCGGTTGGCAAAAGAAAATCCAGTGCATGGCGGTCCACCTTCCTTCCTGGCGGAATGGTGGCAGAGCGGTCCTCGCCGTCAAGGGTTCGCTACGCCGCACACAACGCGCCCTTGACC
>JBARIF010000556.1:0-4955 GCA_049799615.1 Terriglobales bacterium | reverse complement strand
GTGCACACGCGCGCGAGCTTGCGCGTTACCGACATCGCTCCGCGCTCGACCGATCCTTGCGCGGCCCCACGCAGCCGCTCCGACACTTCCGGAAACTCACGCAACCCTTCATCCAAACGCAAAGCCGGATCTCGCGAGATCAGCGCGACACAAACCTGTTCGGGCGCGACCGGCGTGACGTATAGCTGGCAACGCGTTCCCCAGTGCAGTTCCATGAATTCGCTCCAGGGCGCGACCTGGTAGTGCCGCCGGAAGGCGTATCGCTCCTTCCTGTGCAGATGAGAACCGAGACCAGCCCAGCGACGCACCAGCGAACTGCTGCCGTCGGCCCCGACGATCCAGCGTGCGCGAACCAGTTCGCCGCGCACCAGCACACCCTCGGGGTGCAATCCAGTGACCACCGCACCCCACCACAAGCGCACTCCTGCCCGCTCGGCCTGTTCGACCATGATGCGATGCAGATTGGTGCGCCGCACGCCCAGCGCAAAGCCGTGGGGGAAGAAAGCTTCCGCGGAAAGCCTTCCACTCACAAACCGAATTCCTCGGAACGGGTGTGCTTCGCCTTCCGGGATGGTCACGCCGAGGTGTTGCAAGGCGCCAATTCCATCGGGCATCAGGCCTTCGCCGCAAGGCTTGTCGATCGGCGGAGCGCAGCTGTCAGCGACCGTAACATCGAAGCCACGCTGGCGCGCCGCCAATGCCGCCGCCAGTCCGGCCGGACCGCCGCCAATCACGAAGACCTGATTTTCGCCCGCGCAGGCGGCCATCACCATTCCAGAGCCACCAATTCTGAGCAGAAGCCCGGCCCCATCGCCGCCAGCAGACCCAGCGTTCCGGGCGCGGGCCGGCGGTTTTTCATGACGTCTTCGAGCACCACCAGCACCGATGCCGACGACAGATTTCCCACGCGCCGCAAGCAATCCCACGACGCATCCAGCTGGCCATTTTCAAGTCCCAGCGCCGCAGCCGTGGCCTGTAGCACCTTTGGGCCGCCCGTGTGCAGCACCCAGCTGCCCACGTCCCCTCGTGCGTGGCCGAGATCGGCGAGAAAGCTGTCGACATCCTGGCCCAGTTGCCGCCGAATCAGCTCCGGCACTTCCGGCGACAACACGATCTGAAAGCCCTTCTCCGAAACATCCCAGCCCATCATGTCTTCGGTCTCCGGATAAAAGACCGAGCGTGTCGCCCGGATCCGCGGCCCATTCGACGGCTGGGTTCGCTGGCATTCGTCGCCCGCCACCACGACCGCGGCCGCCCCGTCGCCGAACAATCCTGCCGAAATCATGTTCGCAACCGACAGGTCGTCGCGCTGCAGAGTCAGCGAGCAGAGCTCGACCGCCAGCAGAACCGCCGCCTGATCGGGATAAGCCCGCACATAGTCGGCCGCGCGCGCAATCCCTGCTGCGCCCGCCACACAGCCCAGTCCAAACATGGGCACGCGCTTGACGTTTGGTGAAAAGGCCATGCGGTTGACCAGGCGAGCATCGATCGAGGGGCTGGAAATCCCAGTCACCGAAGTGAAGAACAACGCGCCAACATCGCGAACATCGAGGCCCGCGGCCGTCAGCGCCCGGCTGATCGAGCATTGCCCGAGTTCCAGCGCGGTGCGGATCCAGTGGTCATTTGCCTCTCCCCAGCCCTTGAGCAGGGGATACGCGTCGATCGGCAGCGACAGGAAGCGTCCGTCTACTCCGACGTTTTTGTGCAGCCGCCGCAGCACCTCGGGCTTCGCCAGTCGGTCGCCCCAGTATTGCTGAAGCGCCGCAAACAGCATCTCCTGCGAGTAGTAGTGCTTGGGAAAAGCGCTCTTGGCGCTGACAATCTGCATGTTTGAAGTTCTCAATTCTTGGTTCTCAGTTCAGGTTTTCACTGAAAGCTGAGAGCTGACAGCTGAGAGCTGGGTTTAAAGGTTGATCGCTCTCCGCGCCAGCCCCAGCGCTTCGGACCAGAACGCGCTGGAGGTATGCGCCATTTCGACCACATCTCCGATGGCCGCGACAAACTCTTCGATCTGCTCCCCGGTTACTACCAGGGGAGGCGCCGCCTTCAGCACGAGGAAGTTGTTGCCGCAGATCTGCGTGAGGATTCCGTGGTCGCGGAACATCCGCATGACTACGATCTGGCCAAACATTGCCGGGTGAATGCGCAGGAACGCTTCGAAGGGAACGCGCAAGCGCAGCGAGCGCGGAGCCGTGAACTCGATTCCCAGCAAAAGCCCCTCGCCACGAATTTCCTTCACCATCTCGTACCCGTGCAGGACCTCAGCGAGCCGCTGGCGCAGCAAGGCGCCCGATTCGCTGGCGCGCTGGCCCAGATTCTCCGATTCCAGCACCGCCAGCGTAGCCAGTCCGGCGCGCATGGCCAGGCTGTTTTCGCTGAAGGTGGAGGTGTGGATGATGGCCCGCCGCAGCGATCCGTACACCGAGTCGTAGACTGCCTCGGTCATCAGCACGGCGCTCACCGGGACCAGGCCGCCGCTCAGGGCCTTTGCCAGCACCACCATGTCCGGATCTACTCCGAACTTCTGCGCTGCCAGGAATGGGCCGGTACGATACATCCCAGTCTGTACTTCGTCGAATACCAATAGCGTTCCGTAGCGCCGGCAGAGCGCCTGCGCCGCCCGAAAATACTCCTGGGTCGGCACACGAATGCCGGCTTCCGACTGGATCGGTTCCACGATGAATGCAGCAAACTTCTTGGCGCGGAGTTTCTTCTCCAGCGCGTCAACGTCATCGAAAGGAATGGCCTCGGTCTCGGGAAGGAGAGGTCCGAATCCTTCGCGCCAGAACGCATCGCCCATCAGCGAGAGCGCCCCGCAGGTCAGCCCGTGAAATGCGCCATTGGCATACAGGAGTCCGGCGCGCTTGGTGTGGGCGCGCGCCAGCTTGATGGCCGCCTCCATTCCCTCGCTGCCGGAACTCGCGAAAAACACCTTCGTCAGGCGCCCGCCCGCGCGCTGGCACAATTGCTCACCGAGTTCGCCGGCCCGCTCCGCGACATGTGTCTGGATCATCGCCGGCCCGGAACTTTCCAACTCCTCGCGGATTGCCGCGATCACCGCCGGGTGATTGTGCCCCACGTTGTGTACGCAATATCCGGAAAGGAAATCCAGAATGCGCCGGCCATCCGCGGTGAACAGCTCACTCCCGCGGCAACGCTCGTAGCGCACATTCATTTCCAGCAAGTCCAGCAATCGGACCCACTGCGGATTCACATGTTCGGAGTAAAGCGCGCCCACTACAGAATCAACGGTACTTGTAACCATTTTGGCCTTTGTGTCGCACGAGTGATGCCGAAGGGAACCGGCTGGCCTTACGCTTCACACCAGGAGACTGTTATTAGTCCGATGCCCTGCGGGTGGAACGGGGTTGCTGCCGCTCGGGCCGGGTGACTGTAAAGCTTTGTAAAGGAAAGCGAATCGTACAAAAAGTGCAACGCCCGCGCGAAAGCGTTCAGAAATCGCGACGCGATTCCCGGGTCTATACAGCGCATTTGCATGACGAGCATCCTGGGGACGGCGCGCGGGCAACGATTCCTGCCTTGCGCACTAGGTCAGCAACAGCAGCTTGCCCGTCGTCTTGCGACTTTCCAGATCGCGATGCGCCTGGGCTGCGTCTTTGAGCGGGTAGGTATGCGCGATCCGCAGTTTCAGCTTGCCCGCGCGGATCATGTTGAACACCGCCTCCGCCCGATGATCGAGTTCATCGCGGGTGACGACGTAATGAGTCAGGGTGGGCCGTGTCACGTACAGGGATCCTTTCTGCGACAACTGGATCAGATCGAAAGGTGGGACGGCTCCGCTGGAGCCGCCAAACAGGACCATGTATCCCCGCACCCGCAAAACATTCAGCCCCTTTTCGAACGTGGTCTTTCCCACCGAATCGTAGACCACGTCGACGCCTTTGCCGTCGGTGAGCCGCTTGGTTTCCGCTTCAAAATCGCTCTGGGTGTAGAGGATCACTTCATCGGCGCCTGCCTCCCGCGCCAGTTTCGCCTTCTCCTCCGTCGAAACCGTCGCAAGCACGCGCGCGCCGAGGTTGTGGCACATCTGCACCAGGAGCAGTCCAGTGCCTCCCGCAGCGGCATGAACCAGCGCGGTCTCCCCCTTCTTCACAGGATAGGTGGAATGAGAAAGGTAGTGCGCGGTCATGCCCTGCAGCATGGCGGCGGCGGCTTGTTGGTGGTTCACGCCCTCGGGGATCTTCACGAGGCGATCCGCAGGCACGCTGGCGTACTCGGCATAGCTGCCTAATACCATGATGTAGGCCACACGATCGCCGACCTTCACATTGGTGACGTTCGGGCCCACGGCCACCACATCGCCAGCACCTTCCTGCCCGGGAATAAAGGGCAGCACCGCCTTGTAGCGTCCTTCACGGTAGTACACGTCAATGAAGTTGATGCCCGCAGCGGCAATCTTCACCACCGCATCGCTGCCCTTGGCTTCCGGGACGGAGAGTTCGACCGGTTCTAGTACTTCAGGACCGCCTGCGCGTTTGACCTGAATCGCTTTCATGATGAATGCCTGCTTCCCATGATAGCGTGCGGGCGTCCTCGCGCGCACGGCGGCCTGGGCGCCATGTGCTGTCAAGGCGTACCGGCATGGGGCAAAGGCAAAGGCAGCCAAAGGGCTGCCTCGTGCTTGCCAGGAATCGGCGAACAACACCTATTTCGGCGAGGCTGGAGGCGTTGCTGTCTCTTTTCCTCCCTCCGGACGCTTGCCTTCAAAATTCTCCTGCATCTTCTTCCACTGTTCCTGCTGCTCGGGACTCAGCTGCGCGGCGATCTTCGGCGCGAACGCTCGCCGGATCTCGAGCATCTTCGTGCGCTTCTGGTCGGGAGGAAGGCGCTCATCGAGCCTGACGGTGTGCAATTGCTCGCCCTCGTCGACCACAATCGGGCGCAGCTTTTCGTGCTGCTCCGGGGTCAGTTTGAGCTGCTGCGTGAGCCAGCGC
>JBARIF010000555.1:0-2513 GCA_049799615.1 Terriglobales bacterium | reverse complement strand
GTGTGAGATAGCTCACAGACGGGTGGGGGAAACTGCTGGCCGTCCTCATCACCTTACCTCGCTTAGTCTTCCCAGAAAGATCGTGCAGCTTTCCTAAGCTTAAAGCGACGAGGAGATCTGACGATAGGTCACTTAGGGTCATGGCAGGCATGACATTTGGACAACAGCCCGACAAGGGATATCGCAGCTGCGGCCGTGTCCACCAGAAGACCGTATTACGAGGGTATTGTCCGACCTTCGGGTATTCGTGGGGCGCAGACCTTCAACTCGACCGGTGCAAGAGCTTCGTGGCATGCGGCGCACGCGTAGGCAGGTTCATCTCTAAGTCGCGCGGAGACGCTCAATCCGTATTCGTCGTAGGGCGTGACGAGGTTAGCGGGCTACTTTTCATTATCTTCATGCATGGGGAAATGCAGCGGGTCGCGTTCAGGGGGCAGTAACGCAGGGAGTTCTGTCGATAAAAGGGACTTCCGAATGTGACATACGTCACCCGATTCCGAGACGGTAGACGGTAACTGTCCCGAAAAATAGCCAAGGACGTTTGATGAGCGAGACAAGTATACATCCGCGAGAGTCGTATACCGAAGAGGTCGACCGTGTTGATGAACAGCAGTGGAATAGCATCCTTGAGAAATTCGATGATGCCAATCTGATGCAGACTTGGTCGTACGCGTCGGCCCGCTGGGGGCAGGACCACCTGAGCCACGTTCTCCTGCGGGAGAACAGCGAAATTGTGGCCGCCGCCCAGGTTGTGACCAAGACCATGCCTTTCCTGGGGGCAGGGGTTAGCTTTGTCAGAGGCGGTCCTATCTGGCAACTTCGGGGACGAGAGAGCGATCCAGAAATCTTGCGACAAATGCTCCGAGCGCTGCGAAGAATCTTTGTAAATCAGCGCGGGCTGTTGTTGCAGATTTCCCCCCCCGGCGTTGCAGACTGCGCCGGAGCAATGCGGCGGCTCTTCGAAGAGGAATGGTTAACCACTGATGTGACCGCTGGAGTTGAGCTCACTGCCCTCATTGACCTTTCGCATCCATTGGAAGACATGCGGAGAAGCCTCCGATCCACCTGGAGACGCAACCTCGTGCTGGCTGAGCGCAACAACTTCACAATACAACAGGGCAGCAGTGATGAGTTGTTCGAGGCGGTCGGAAAGCTTTATGTAGAAGGGCTCCGGCGCAAACATTTGACAGCGATTGTGAGCCTCGCTCAGTTGAAGAAGATTCAGAAGGACCTACCAGAGTCACAAAAGATGAGAGTCCTGCTTTGCGAATACCAGGGCGAACCTGTTTCTGGAGTTGCGGTGCCCTGCTTGGGAAACACGGCTCAGGCCCTTCTGTCGGGGACCGCTGACAGAGGACTGAACCTTCGTGGCTCCTATCTCTTGCAGTGGCGCATGCTGGAGTGGCTTGAGGAGAGCGGCTATCGCTGGTATGACCTAGACGGAATTAGCCGGGATTTGAACTCAGGTGACACTCAATTCAAATTGGGGTTTGCAGGAAGGCTTGGCTTGCCGGCGGAACGATTTGGTCGATTTGACTCTTCCGACGAGTGCGCCAGCCTGGCCTTTGTCAAGGCGGGATTGCGCATAAGGAAGGCATACACAGGCATTCGAGTGGCGCTTAACAGTGGCCTACCCACAGCAGTTAGAGCGATGCGCAAGTGAATGGCATCCAGCGCAGAGCGTGATCAGGTTCTGCTCGGAATCATGACCGCCTTGGCTGAGAAATTCTTTGTGATGAACTTCCAGGTTCGCCCTGGCCCCGCAATACTGGCATCTCCATCCGTCACGGCGTAGCACCTGTTGCCGAAGCTGGTCGTAGAGCGCGGGATCAAGGCGCAATCGCTGCCGCTTGGGTCGAAGTCGATTCACGAAGCCTTTTCGGTGACCTCGTGCAGAAAAGCCTGCCGTTGTTCACCAGGCAGGAATTTGAAGAATCGTGATATAGACTGCAGGAGCACCGTTGAATCCTCATTTTCCAGGTTCGCTCCCGCCAGGAAGTCCGCGCAGATCATCTCCAGACAATAGCCTCGGGACTTGTCCGTACCCAGCATCATCGCCGCCGTCTCCATCGCCTGCTCGACGACTGGAATCTGGGCCTTGTACAGCTTGAAGTAGATAATCTCCGACAGTTCCGATTCCCGCCCGGTCAGTTCCTTCTCCACCTCCCGCTTGAACTGATCCTTCGGCAAAGACCGCGCCTTGTGCAACCAGGTTGCACAATCGAACTCCCGCCCATCCCTCCGGGCAACTTTCGCCAGCTCCAGCCCCTTCGTCCATCCCACTTCCTTCAAATCCTTTCTGGCCTGCGGCGGCAGGTGCTCATGGATCGACATGAGGTAATAAGCCTTCCGCCTGGACTCCGGGAACCGCCTCGTCAGAAACTCATCAAAGGACTTCAGTTTCTCCAGCCTCCAGTATTGCCCCGCCCGCACTTCACACAGATATCGTCCCAGTTCCACGAAACGGGTGTCCCGTTCCGCTTCAGACCGTTGCTCCCAGGCCAGGATCTCGT
>JBARIF010000554.1:0-6489 GCA_049799615.1 Terriglobales bacterium | reverse complement strand
ATCGTGGTGGAGTCGCATCCTTTGTTCAACGGAATCGCGGCCATTGTCCTCTCCGGGCTCAAGGGCGTACCCTTCGTGCTCAATGTGTCGGACCTGTGGCCCGAATCGGCGGTGCAGATTGGCGCGTTGAAGAACCCGGCCCTGATCTGGCTGGGCGAGAAACTGGAGCAACTGCTCTACCGGCGGGCTGCGACCATCCTGGCCATGACCGGCGGGATCTGGAACAAGATCCGGCGCGACGGCTTCGATGCCAAGACACTGCTGTTTCGTAACGCGGTGGACTGCGAATTCTTCCGCCCCGGCGTCGATGGCGCGGGCATGCGGGCCCAGTTGGGCGTGGCTCCCGATGCTTTCATGGTGCTCTATGCCGGAACCTTCGGCATGTTCAATGACACCCAGTCGATTCTCGAGACTGCGGCGCGCTTCAAAAGCGAGGGTAACGCGCGGGTTCAGTTCGTATTTGCCGGGGACGGCAACGAAAGGCGCAAGTTGCAGGACTTCGCCGCGGAAAATGGTTTGAGCAATGTCCGCTTTGTGGGGTCCTTCCCCAAAGCCGCGATTCCCGCCCTGCTGAGCGCGGCCGATTGCGTGGTGATCGCGCTCAAGGATCTGGAATTTCTGAACGGCACGTTGCCCCGCAAG
The DNA here is from genome assembly GCA_049799615.1 of Terriglobales bacterium. Taxonomy (GTDB): domain Bacteria; phylum Acidobacteriota; class Terriglobia; order Terriglobales; family Acidobacteriaceae; genus JAIQFF01. The sequence continues at coordinate 5,847 of JBARIF010000554.1, read as the reverse complement.
ATGTTTGAGGCTATGTCCTGCGCCAAACCTGTGGTGCTGGCGGCTGCGGGAGAAGCGGAAGAGGTAGTGAGAAATGCGGAAGGCGGGATCGTGGTTCCGCCGGAGAATCCCGCTCTCATCCACGATGCCGTGATGAGCTTGCTGACGAACCCGGAACAGGCCAGCGCCATGGGCCAGAGAGGGCGGCGATATGTGCAGGAACACTTCTCTCAGGACAAACGCGCACACGAGCTGTCCGGCCGGCTGCAGTTGATGTTTTGCGCCCCCAATGGCATAACCAAGCCGCGGTAAGATACCGTCTCGCAGCCATTGGCATGGGTCAAGACCGCTATCACATTTCGCTTCAGGTACCCGCTTCTGTACAGCCCAAGGCGCGTTACGCCCTGCGGCAACTATCCCTGGTCTTGGGCATCCGGCTGGAGCCGGTGGACCGAGACTTTCCCCGCCCTGACGCCGTGTACGGCGATGCCAGCGAGCCCCACAAATCATGCTCGTGGCTGCCCTACGATCCCGACTCCTACGAACCCCGCATAAAACATCAGGGTCACAGCCTGGAAGGGGTGAAGGTCTGGGGACCAGTCTCGGGCACGGCGCCGGCCTGGGACCTGGTGGGTGCGACCTTTCGCCTGCTCACCTTCCTCGACGAATCGCAGGTCTCCGAACGGAGCCGGGACAACAAGGGAATTTTCAAGGTCGAGAGTCTGCCGGAGGAACGTCAACAAGTCCTGGCCGAGTTGCTGGTGGAGAACCATGCCACCATCCTGAAGCGCCGGTTGGCGGCACAGAAGGCAATGGCCGATGACTGGGTTGTCCCTTTGTGGCCGCAGGGCAAGAAGTGGGCTTTCCTGCTTAGCCATGACACTGACGCCATTACTCTGGGCTCCCCGCAGGAACTTCTGACCAACCTGCTCAAGGGACTGGGGCGCCGGGATCGCACGTCATTGACCATGTTCAAGGACGGATTGCGCTACCTCAACCGCCCCAATGAGAATCCGCTCTTCGGTTTTCCGGGATGGCGTCAATTGGAAACTCCAGGCTTCCGCAGCTGTTTCTATCTCTTCGTGAAGCCGAAAAGCCTGAAACGTCACCTCAATGACTGTCGCTCGACCGTGGTTGAGCAAGACATCGACTGGGACATTTTGCGGGAGATGGCGGCGTCGGGATGGGAGTTTGGCCTGCATGCCCCTATCTATGCCAAGCAGGAAGTAAGCGCTCTGGCCTGGGGCAAGCAGTTTATTGAAGAAAAGGTTGGCCAGCCGGTCGCCGGCCTGCGCCACCATTATTGGGCCCTCGACTGGCGCGCCCCGCACCTGACTTTTCGCAAGCACACGGCGGCAGGATTTCAATACGATGCATCCATTGCCTGGCGCGATAGCATGGGATTCCGGGCGGGTACGTGTCTTCCTTTTCAGCCGTTTGATCCGGATACGCAAGCCGCTATGCCGATTTTCGAACTGCCTACGTGCCTGATGGATCGGCACGTCGCGGACACACCGCAATCATCACTGGCACCGGCGCAGGAGCGTATGACCACACTGTTGGGTGACGTCAAAGCGCGCCAGGGAGTGTTCTTCGTCAACTGGCACACGGAAGGCGCCTGCAACCGCTACCGTTACCAGGGAGATGTGGATGTGCTGGCGGGAATCCTTCGCCAGGTGGAAGGCGATCCGGAAGCGTGGATCACTACGCCTCGCGAGTTGACCGCGTGGTGGAGTGCGCGGCAACAGAAACTTACAGCACCGTAGGAGTGATCTGCGCGACGTAGAATTCGCAAGACGTGGCCATTTCAGGACCTGGAGCATCAACAGGACTTGAAGCACCATAAAATTTCAATGATCTCGGCGCAGTCAAATCCGATTCTGGCGATCTCGCCTGATGTCCGCCTGGAAAACGGTCAGGCGCTTGCTCCCGACACTAGGGGGACGAACCTTGTCGAGCGCTTAGGGCAGATTTCGGTCGTGGTCGTGGATGCGCCCTGCTTTACGCTCAGTTACGACTATTCGCTGTGTGAGGCATTGGTCAAGAATCATTGTCAGGTGATGCTGGCGCGTAGTGCCTATTCCCATGCTAACTGGTGTGCGCAGGGTTCGTTTGAGTCGTGGGAGGGCTTCTACCCACTGGCCGGCAGATTCGCGAGGAGTTCTCTGCCTTCCTCGTGCAAGCGGCTGCTGAAGAGCGCCGAGCATGTCATCGACATGTCGCGTTTCGTCTCCAGGATGCGTGCATTGAAGCCGGACGTAATTCACTTTCAATGGCTTCCCATTCCGGCGCTGGACAAGATTTATTTGCGCCAGCTGAAAAAAATCGCACCGCTCGTATTAACCGCTCACAACACGACTTTGTACCACGGTGCGTCGTCATCGCGTCTGCAGGGGATGGGGTTCAGATCCATCTTCCAATATTTTGATGCGATTGTGGCCCATACGGAATACAGCAAGAGCCGTATCCACGCTAAAGGTTGGATCGCGGCCGACGCCGTGACGGTCATTCCCCATGGGGCTCTGGATTACTACCGGGCGCTGGGTCATGACTCGGCTGGAAGCACAACTGAGCCGCGGTCTTCCGTGGCCGGCTCGACCATCCTGTTCTTCGGCAACATCAAACCTTACAAAGGTCTGGACATCCTGCTGCGGGCCTTCCACGCCTTGCCGCCGGCCACCAGGAAATCGAGCCGCCTGGTGGTGGCGGGGCGGCCACACTGCGACATGGGTGAAGTGAGGAAGCTGTCCCAGGACCTGGGAATCGATTCGCAAGTCACATGGAAGCTGGGGTTTCTGCAGGAGCCGGAGGTGGCTGACCTGTTCCGCGCGGCCACGGTGGTGGCGTTGCCCTACCGGGAGATTGATCAGAGTGGGGTGCTGATGACCGCCATCGCATTTGAAACCCCAGTGGTGGCCAGCCGCCTGGAGGGATTTCAGGAGACCATCACGGACGGGGTGCACGGCTTTCTGGTCCCACCGGGAGAAGTTTCGAGCCTGGCTGCGGCCCTGGATCGAGTGCTGACCAACCCGGAGCAAGCCGGTCGCATGCGACAGGCCCTCGCAGTGCTGCGCACGGGCAAGCTCTCCTGGGACCATTGCGCCAAAGAGACGGTGAAGCTATACTCCCGGCTCATTCAGTCCCGTCGGCCCCGTTCTCCTTCTTCTTGATTCCAGCTTCCAGTCACTGGTTTTCTTTGATAACTATGCTGTTCGGCCCCGCTGTCATCTTTGCACGCGGTCTTAGGTGCGAAGATAATTTTCCCCTAGGGGTGAGAATCATGCAAGTTGAAAAGCAGCGATACGAACGTGAGCGCACCTTTCACAACAAGGTTTTCAGCGAGAAGAGCCGGTCATCGGTGTGGAAGTTCTATACCATCGCCGACGTCAGCGAACGCTATTATCGCGAGTGTATTGTGGCCCGCGGCGCGCGTGACGTCCTGGAGATTGGCTGCGGCCGGAGCTCGGTAGTTTCCTCCCTAGGTCGCGACGTATGTTTCACGGCGATTGATATCTCGGAGGTGGCAGTGCAGGAAACTGCCGAGGTGGCTCTCGCCAACGGCACCCGGGGCACGTACCTGCTGATGAATGCCGAAGAGACTACTTTCGCCGACCAGAGTTTCGACCTGGTTTGCGGGACCGGAATTCTGCATCATTTGAACCTGAACAAGGCTTGCGCAGAGATCCTCCGGATTTTACGGCCGGGCGGCTGCGCGGTTTTCATTGAACCTCTGGGCTACAATCCTCTTATCAACTTGTATCGAAAAATGACTCCCCGAATCCGGAGCGCCGACGAGCACCCCTTGTTGAAGAAAGATATGGATGAAATTCGTTCTCATTTCCCCCAGGTCGACGTGCGCTCTTTCTGCCTGTTTTCTCTGGCCGCGGTGCCATTCCGGAAGCTGAAAGTTTTCCCGGCCATGAAAAATTCGCTGGAGCGGGTCGATCAATTTCTTTTCCGCGCAATTCCAGGCAGTGGGCGCTATGCCTGGATGGTAGTGTTAACCATGTCAGCCCCGCGGAGACAAACGCAGTGAAGAGCACAATGCAACCGGAAACCGGACTGTCACTGGCGGGCGGCGAGCACCGCTGGGCGGTAGTCGGCGGCGTGGCTATCGTAGCCGCCATCGTCGGCGCGGTCCTCACCCAGGCCAACTGGATCCTGATTGCCGCGCTGCTGGTGCTGCCGATTTTCCTGATTCGGCCGCGTGCGCTGGCCCTCGGAATCTACGCCTTTCTGCTGCCCTTCGACTCGCTCTCCGCCGTCGGCCCAGAAGGCGTCACGCTTACCTCGATCGCGGGAGCCGCGGTGGTGGCAATTTTGCTGGGTACGGCGATGGTGAGGAGGGAACTGCACAAGCCGCCGCGCCAGGCCCTATGGTGGACTTTGTTCATCGCCTGGGCGGGCGTGACCGTGCTGTGGGCACTGGAGTGGAAACCGGCGACCGGCAGGCTGCCTACGGCGATCTCCTTGCTCGTGGTTTACCTGGTCGTCCTTTCGACCAATGTCACTCGCAAGGAACTCCAGACCATTTCTCTGTTCCTGGTCGGGGGAGGGTTTGTCGCGGCGCTCTATGCAATCTTTCAGTTCCTCGCGGGCAGCGGATACCATGAGTCGAATCGCGCATCTCTGATGTCGGGGACCGCGGCCGCGGATCCGAATTACTTTGCCGCCAGCCTGTTGTTGCCGCTCTCCCTGGCGATTTTCGGCTTTCTCACTCCGCGCTCCTGGTTCATTCGAACCGGATGGCTGGCGGCCGCCGGAACCATTGCCTTCGGCATCCTGGCAACCATGTCTCGCGGATCACTGCTGGCGGTGGGAGTCATGATTTTGTTCTACATGTACACCGGCAAGGTTTCACGCAGCATGCTGATTCCGCTGGTGGCCATCTTCGTGGCCCTGATGTTCTTTTTGCCCGAAACTTTCTTTAACCGTATCGAGACGGCCACCAAGAGTGGGGGATCGGGACGCACCGTGATTTGGCAGGGCGGCCTGGTGGCCTTCGCCCATAACGCAGTGGCCGGTGCCGGCTTAAACAACTTTCCCTACGCCTATCGGAAGAACCTGGGAAGCGCTCCCATGTTGTATGGCACCACGGTCTGGGCACCGCACAACAGCTATCTGGAGATAGCAGTCGACACCGGTTCCATCGGTTTGGCGCTCATGTTGACGGCGATTGTGGCGCAACTTCGAATCGCCAGCCGGACCCGGAAGAGGACATCCAACCAGCTGGGCAGCGTGATTGTGGCCTACGAGGCGGGATGCTACGCCATTCTGTTGGCCGTGTTCTTTATTGGCGCCATTTGGGAAAAGTGGTTTTGGATGGCCTGGATGCTGACCGCGGTTGCGGTCCGCACCGCCCAGTTGGAGCAGCGCGCCGAGGTTCCGGTCCCGGTTACCCAGACGGCTACCTTGCGCTGGCATGATTTTCCCGTGCGCAGCGCTCCCCGAACGCCTCTTCCATAGGAAACCAGTTCCTGCTATTGGTTTCAGGTATATCGCTAAAATGCCAAGACTTCTCCTGATATCGTTTCACTATCCGCCGCGTCCCACGATCGGCTCACTGCGCCCCGGGGCATTGGCGAAATACCTGCCGCAATCCGGTTGGGAGGTCGTGGTGGTAACCCCGCAGGTGAAGGGCGGTCCGCGCCCGCCGGCCCGGGTCGTCGAAACCGGCTATGAGGACGTTCTCGAAAAGTGGAAGCGAAGAATCCCAGGTCTTGATCCCGGCAAGCCTCTGCAGGCGCAGCTGAAGGTCCAGGCCACCCGGCCCAGAGAAAAGGGTCTGGTCAGCCGCAGCGTGGACTTTGCCAAGTCGTTGCTGGTTTATCCGGATGAGACCAGGGGCTGGATACCGTTCGCTCTCGA
>JBARIF010000553.1:0-2904 GCA_049799615.1 Terriglobales bacterium | reverse complement strand
GGATACTTCGCCACATCGAAGAAGTTTGGACTGCGGAGGTCGTTGTCCCGCATCTCAACCCTGGTGTCGACGGAGCTCGCATCAATGGTTGCATCAATTGTTGTTTTGTTGGGATCGGCGGGATCGTATTGAACCGAGCCACTGACCTTGGTGAAAGCACCCCGCACCGTTGATATCCCCATGTGGCGCACCGCGAACTGCGCCGACGAGTGTGCCGGGTCAATACTCCAGCTTTGCGTCTGACCAACTGCGGGCATAACCATTATTGCTAACGCTACTAAGGTAAGAACTCTCATTCGCATGCACATCCTCTTTGGCGTTCAAAGTATGGCCGCCTACAGGGGCAGGCCCGCCCGTGGTACGGCCCGTCCACAATGCGGCAGATTCAATTCGTCTGTCAATACTTAATTCGCTATATGTCAATACTTATTTAGTATGCTTGGAGTATAATGGCGGCCGTTTCAGTGGTGCAGCCTGGCCCTTCGAGTTAAGAACGTAATGCGAAATTGTTTGGAATCTATATAAGGGATCGGTCGAATGCTATTTCGCCGAAAGACAATGCTTTCCGATCGTCGAAAGTTTCTCACTGACAGTTCCATGGCTCTGGCTGCCATCGCGGGCGGTTCGTTACTGGGTCGCAGCGGGCTAACATGGCGGCTGCCCACAACCGCGGAGACTGTCGAAGTAAAGACCGCATACGGGCGGCTTCGCGGTACGCGCACCAGAGATCTCGTCACCTTCAAGGGCATTCCTTACGCCGGCCCAGTGTCAGGGGAGAATCGCTTCAAGGCACCCCCTCCTCTTGAACCCTGGACTGGTGTTCGTGACGCCTTCACTCCGGGCCCACCCTCACTTCAGCCGAGCCCGCGGATCGACGAACCACCCTTCTCCGAAAATTGCCTGGTGCTTAATATTTGGACGCCCGCGGTAGACCAGCGCCGACGCCCCGTTATGTTCTATAACCACGGCGGTGGATTCGTCGTGGGATCAGGTAGCACTTGGTACCAGGATGGCAGCAACCTCGCCCGCGAATACGATGTGGTGGTCGTGGCGAACAATCACCGCCTGGGACTTCTGGGATACCTGTTCTTGGCTGACCTTGCCGGCGAAGAATATGCCACTTCCGGCAATCAGGGAATACTCGACATTGCCGCGGCCCTGAAGTGGACGTACGAAAATATCGAGGCGTTTGGCGGCGACCCGCACAATGTGATGGTCTTTGGAGAATCCGGAGGCGGAGCAAAAACCTCGTGCATCTACGCGCTTCCCCTGGCAAAGGAGTATTTCAACAAGGCCTCGATTGAGAGTGGCCCTGGCGTTCACATGACGCCTCGAGATATGGCGACGGAAACCGCCAGGATGGTACTGAACGAGCTCGGCTTGTCCGACAAGAAAGTGTCTAAACTCAAAGACGTTCCTGCGGAGAAGCTGGTGGAAGTTCAAGGCGCAGTCGCGAAAAAGGCTCCGGGTAACCTGACACTCAGCGGCGGCAGAAAGGGGATGGTGGTCGCGCGTCCCGGCGGATTCGGCCCTGTTGTGGATGGGACTTACCTCCCGCACGATCCCTTCGATCCCACTGCGCCCGCAATTTCTAAAGACAAACCGCTGATCGTCGGAACCAACAGAGATGAAATGGCGTTCTTCTACTGGGAGCGCAAGGCTACCGACTTGTTTACTTTGACCGACGATGGGTTGAAGTCGCAATTGGATAAAGACTTCGGCGCGAATGCCGAAAAGATTCTGGCAACCTATCGCAAGAGCCGGCCCGGCGCTTCGCCGTCGGACCTCTACATTGCAATTACAACCTCCCGCGCCATGTGGCTCGGCTCGATTGAAATTGCCGAGAAGAAGTTTGCGCAGAAAGCGGCGCCTGTGTATATGTACATGTTCACTCACGAATCGAACTTAATCGTTCCCGGCACGAACCATCGGCTGGGTGCGGCTCATGCCACCGAGATCTGGTACAAGTTTGACAACGTAGATGTGGAAGGACCAAAGAATGCCCCGGGACCGCCACTCATCGGCACCGACCCGGATCGCAAAAAAACCGCGCTGCATATGAGCGAGATGTGGGCCACATTCGCCAGGACCGGTCACCCGGGCGCCAAGGGGCAACCCTCATGGCCCGCCTACACCCTGCAAAAACGAGCCACCATGATGATCGATACGCAATGCAAGGTCGAAGAAAATCCCTTCGGGCAAGAACTCGCATTGTGGGACAGTCTGAAATCGTAGCGAGCGACCCTGTATTTAGGCAGTTTGAGAACGCAAGGGGGAATAGGCATCCCGCAGCCAGCGTGACTATGCACGGACAATTCACCATATGAAAAACAAATTCCTCGGGTTCGGTATTGCCCTCCTGTTTACCGCCGCGATCAGCGCATTCGCTCAACTACCTCCCCAAGCTCGCGCAGGACTGTGGAAGGCGCAATGGATCACTTCACCGAGCGCCCCCGAACGTGATCCTGTTGTCCTACACTTCAGGAAAGTGATCGAGGTCCCGCGGGTCCCGGAACATTTTGTAGTCCAGGTCAGCGCCGACAGCCTATTCATTCTCAACGTCAACCAGCGCGAGATAGGACGTGGTCCGGCACGGAGTGATCTTGCGCATTGGAAATACGAAACATACGATCTGGCACCATTCCTGCGTCCTGGCCGTAATGAGATCGCCGCGATGGTATGGAGCTTGGGCGTTTCAACGGGGGCCCAGATCAGCGATCGCACCGCCTTCGTCCTCAGCGGTGACTCGTCCGAGGCAAGTGTCGCGAATACCGACAATAGCTGGGAAGTCGAAGAAGATAAGGGTGTACAAACTTTGCCGACCCCACCGGACGTTCAGCGGTCCTACTACGTGGCGGAGCCCGCGGAGCGCATCGATGGCGCTCTATTCGATTGGTCCTGGAA
>JBARIF010000552.1:0-3019 GCA_049799615.1 Terriglobales bacterium | reverse complement strand
AGAAGCTCCTTCTCCGGATCAACCCGAAAGGGACCAAACTCGAAGAGTCGTTTCACTCTTTCTGTAGTAGTGGCCATTGGGAGCACTCTGCACCGAGGGGAAAGACGAGCCTGGAGGAGGATTCTAGCACGGTCCAGCGCTGGCTCAGATTGCAGTCCCTGCGCCGACGATCAGTGCAACTCTTGTCCTTTCTGTTCGTTACGTGGCTGCGAGAAACTATCAGAAATTATCACGGGCTTTGTAAGGACTATTCCCCCTCTCTTCGCGCAAGCTGCCCGCAGGTTCCCCCGAAGGTGAATTCAACGAGCGAGCCAATGGGGGCGCCACAGCAGGGGCTATGGCAAAGCAGACGAAGATCACGATCGAAACCGATTCCTTGCTGGTTATGCGTGGAACAGTTTCACCGCGAGGCTGGTGTCCGGAATGTGCCGCTGAGGGCGAAGTCATTCCCTTCGACGGCATCGGTGTGATCTCGAACCTGACGCCATCAGAGGTGCAGGCGTGGCTCGAATCCGAGGCCGTCCACCATTCGCAGGCCCCAGATGGCACGCACGTAATTTGCCTTAACTCTCTGCTCAAACGCGTACAGAAATCCAAAACCGATTAGCGCTAATCGCGCAATGAATAAGGAGGAGTTATGAAGTCCAAAATCTTGTGGTGGGTGCAACGGGGCGGTTGTGGTCGTCCAGTGGCCAGATTCGCTCGATTGGTGGTGGTCGTCTCCTTTATATGCAGCTTGCTTGTCGCCTCTGCCAGTGCCGCACCTTTCGTTTACGTCGTCACCCTAAGCCAGCAGTTTGGCACGGTTGACCTTGCTAACGGCCAATTTACTCCCATCGGCAGCCCCACGCCCGACGGCATGTCAAACCTCGTGTGGTGGAACGGGTCATTGCTAAGCATGGCAACGACGGGCGCCAATGCCGGCTATCTGGTCAAGATCAACCCTGCCACAGGGGACGAAACAGTGCTCCGCCCCATTACGTACAACGGGCAACCACTGGGATTCAATGCCTTCGATCTCGCAAAAGTCCGTGGAGATCTCTATGTGACCGACTTCAGCAACAATCTCTATTCTGTGAATTTTGCGACCGGCGTTGCGAGACTTGTTGGACAAAATGGCGGAACCACGGGTTTGAGACCCGATCCGAACGTTCCTTTCACTTTTAATAGCGACGGGACATTCAATCTCTGCGATGAGGGTCTCTATGGATTCGAGGGAAAGCTCTATGCGACTTTCGATTCCTACGCCATTGATCCGACCCAGACTCCGCCGACACGCGCTCACGAATATATGTCTCCGTACGTATGGCAAATCGATCCTCGCACCGGAGCCGCAACCTTCATCGCCAACACCGAATGGCAATTGAGCGCCATCGTAGGGGTCGACGGGAAGTTTTATGCGTTCGAAGCCGTGTTCGACGGGTTCGATTTCGATCACGGCGTGCCCATAGGGCATGCCGAACTCGCAACGCTGAATCTAAGAACGGGTAAGACCAGCAAGGTGGCCGATATCGTTCCGAATCCCGGCCCTATTTTTGGGGCCGTCCCAGTTCGCTAGGACAAACATCGGCCACGTGTTATCACTGGGACCCGGTGTGGGGAAGAGTTTGGGCCCCAAGTGCGACCTCCGAATGCTATGCAGGCCCCCGCTCTGGGTTGTCAGTAATCTGAAGTTAGTTCCTTAGCACCGCTGACGCAATCGAAGGAGGCTTTATGAAATGGGGAGGCATCTCGGCAATTCCTCTGTTGTTGGTAGTTTCGTTCGCGCAGAATACACGGGTCGAGACAAAGGACGTGCAGCCCATAGTACGTTTCGAGCAGGTTATCTCGGGTCATGTCACAGAACTGAATGGCAAGTACAAATTTCGCGTCTCCGAAGTCACGTACAAACCTGGAGGATACGTTGGCGACCACAATCATGCTGGTCCTGGCGTCCGGGTCATCATGGCCGGTGAGTTCACCTATGTGAAAAGTGACAAGACGACTGTCTACAAAGCCGGGGACGCGTTCTTCGAGCCAGGCGACGTGACCCATCGGGCTTACAACCGAGGAAGCACGATTTTGAAAGTCATGAATATAGAAATCCTGCCCGCGGACTACAGTGGGTCTGCGCTTATACCGCCCCAGCATTGAGTCGACCGGACGAGCATTACGCGGGAGTAAAAGTAAGGAGGACGTATGAAAGCGCTACCTCGATGGAAAAAATGGGCTTTTCGATTTCGGCCTTTTGCGAGAGCTTGGTTCTTGATGGTCTTAGCCGTCGGCGGTTGCTTCGCGCAAGAACTCGCACGCACTGACCGCGCTGCCGCTCTTGCCGCCACAAAGACAATTACCGTTCCCGCCGTGCACGCCCACGTGAGGTTTCTTTCCGATGGCCTGCTGGAGGGCCGGAATGCAGGCAGTCGCGGCCACGAGAAGGCAGCTGGCTTCCCACAACAAAGACAGCAACCACCATTTTGGCAATCCATCTCGACGCCTGCGGCTTTCGACAAACACGAAGCGGCAACACTGGCAAAAGCACAAGCGGCCATCGAATCGCTGGCACGAGTCAAGGGTACCCGTACCATCCAAAACACTCTCGAGCCATTTGATACAGCGGTTCTGCAACTTGAGGACGGGCGTTCCAAGGCCTTCCTTGTGCAGGAAGCCCACCCCGACCTGAAATTCCGGGACTTGGGTAGTGCGTTTCTAGGCAAATTTGACGCAGCCCTCAATGCTCTTTCGCTGAATCGCGGCGTGTATAAAGCTCTCGCTGGCCTGGACGCCTCAAACGCGGATCCTGCTACTCAATACTATGTTCGCAGGCGCCTGCTCCTGTTCCGTCTCGCCGGAGTAGACCGCAGCGAAGCCGACCGCGAAAGGCTGAAGAAACTGCAGGAAGAGTTCACTAATGTCCGGACCGAATTTTACCGAAACCTCGCCGAAGATCAGGGCGTGATTCTGGTTGATCCCGCGGAACTTGATGGCGTGCCTCAAGACTACCTGGACACCCACAAGCCTGCCGCGGACGGAAAGGTTC
>JBARIF010000551.1:0-1596 GCA_049799615.1 Terriglobales bacterium | reverse complement strand
CCCCAGATCCAGCAAGATGGCATCGCGTTTTTCCTTGCGGGTTACACTGATGGCGCTCATGCCATCCGTTGCAGACACGATAGTGTGGACTGGACCCCTCGGCTGAGACAACCAGTTAAGCGACATTCCGCCGTTCGCTGCCGAAGCATTGTCGGGCGAGGTTGATGATGGGCAGTATAGCTCCGGCTGGTGAAGCGGAAGCGGGCTCTGCTGGAGAGCAACCTGCCAGGAATAACCAGCTGGAGACTCATCCACGGCGATGAGCGGGGGCACGATCGCGAGATCGTGCCCTCATCGCATGGATAGATTTCCCCATGCCTTAGAAAACTCATACGGCCTCCTGCGCTACGGCCGCCACCCGCATCGATCGCGACGATTGCAGGCGTTCGAACTCGGCGGGCGGACAATAGCCCAGCGACGAATGCAACCGCTTCTGGTTGTAGATCTCCTCCAGAAACTCGCCGATGCGAGCGCGCGCTTCAGCCAGGTTGCGATACTCGCTGCGATAGACTTCCTCGCACTTCAGCGTTTTCATGAACGACTCACAGGTCGCGTTGTCCCAGGGATTGCCGCGGCGCGACATGCTGATCCGGACCTGGTGCGACTCCAACAAAGCGACGTACTCGTAGCTCACATACTGCACGCCCTGATCGGAGTGGTGCACCAATCCGGGCGCGGGCCGCCGTCGTTCCAACGCCATCTCCAGCGCCGTCACGGCCAACCGGGCTTCCAGCCTGGCTTGCAGAGCCCAGCCGATCACCCGCCGCGAAAATGCGTCCAGCACCACCGCCAAGAACACAAACTCTTCCAGCAGCCGGATGTACGTGATATCGGCCCGCCAGAGCTGGTTGATGCTGCTCACCACCAGCGCCGCCGCCAGGTTGGGATACACTTTCAACCCGTGGGCGGAGTCGGTGGTCGCCACGAACTTACGTTTCCGCAAACACAGCAGGTTGTCTTCCCGCATCAGCCGCTGCACCCGCTTGCGATTGACCGACAGGCCGCCACGGCGCAACTCCGCCGTGATTCTCCGGCTGCCATAGGTGGGCCACTCCAGCGCCACACGCTGCACTTGATCGCGCAGTTCCACGGAGGCGGATCGAGGGCTCACTTTGCGCCGGTAAAATCCCGCCCGGCTGACTCCGGTCAGCGTACACATCCGGCGGATGGCGAGTTGGGTTCCGGCGTTCACTTCGCGCTCGACTTGTTGGTAAACGGTGCGCCGCCACTGGCGGCCCGCAGCTGGCGCTGTTGTTCCACATGCTGCAAGGCTCGCTTTAAAAAATCGATCTCCAGGACCTGCTGCCCGATCTTACGTTCTAACTCCGCGATCCGCGTCTCCTCCGCCCGTTTCTGCCCGACGCCGGGAAACGCCCGTTCCCCAAACTTGTCCACATCGCGGCTCCAGCGGTACAACTCCTGGCGGCTCACTTCCAGACTGCGCGCCACCAACCCCGCCGACTCACCCGCACGCAACCGTTGCACCGCATCCAGTTTGAACTCCTTGCTGAACTTCCTTCGAGACCCCATCCCAGTTCTCCCCTTTCGCTGCATTTTAGGGCTTAACTGGTTGTCTCAAATTCGGGGTCCACTCCA
>JBARIF010000550.1:0-5052 GCA_049799615.1 Terriglobales bacterium | reverse complement strand
CGGCGGGCGAGACGCCCGCCGGACAGCCGCCGGGACGGCGGCGCTACATCGAAGCCACTTCGCAAGCGGCGGATTTCAGATTGCAGATTCTAGACTGCAAATTTGAAAGGCGGCCAAAGCGGGTTGTTGAAATCTAAAATCTGAAATCACAAATCTGAAATCATCCACGCTTCAGTTGGGTTGGGCAGGGCCATCCTGGCCCAGCGGGTCGGGAGGAGGCAACGGCCTAGGCGCGGCACCACCAGCGGGAGAGTTGGGATCGGGTTCCTCCCCCGGGCGGCGCAGCGAGGGGGCATTCGGCGGACGCTCTTCAGGCGCCGAGCTCTTGGCTACGGTCGAGCTGAGGTCCACTTCTTTTTCCGTGTGCACGACTTTCTCGCCATCCACTTTCATGCTCTCAAGGCGTACCACTTCGTCGCCCACCAGGCGGACGAAGTCCACATCGGCCGGGGGCTCGCCGTAGATCCACTCTTCGTATTCGACTTCGCCATCTTTTTCCCGGATTTTTTTGGGCGGGCGGCCCTTGGATGCCATCACCATTTCGCGATTCATGCCCACCAGAACCTTGTGCGCCTTGATGGCCTCTCTGAGTTTGGGGGTAAGGGTGTCGAGGTAGGCCTCGGCGGCGGACTTGGCGTTGAAGTCAAAGACGGGGCGGAGCAAATCTTTCAACTCCTGCGGATTCAGCTCAGGCACGTAGCCGTTGTCGAATACCAGGTCCACATAGGAGCCTCGCGGATTAGCGCTGGCGTCGCTGGGGCCAAGGGAGGTCATGCCGCCACCCGCACCCACCTGAATGTGCTGATACCACTTAAGCTTCTTAACCGGACCACCGTTGATCTCAAAGTGAATGCGGTCTTTCTTGATCAATATCTCGCTGATGCGGGCCTGGTCGCCGGGCTTGGCTGCCGGGCCCCACATGGCTAGCATGTTCTGCATCTCGTCTCCACCCGGAGACAACTGCCCATCCTTCAAGGTCAGCCCTGTCTTCCCCATGGGAAAGGGCGAGCGGATATAAACCAGTTCAAAATTGAAGGTATGGATCAGGTCCATCCGGGTTTGCTTGGAAATATGAGGGGCGTTGTGATCGTCGGCGCTGACCACGACAACGCAGAACAGCACGATGGGCAAGAGAAGCGGAACGTAACGTGGGTACATACGACACCCCGAGCCGACTTGGATGAATTATAACGCCGTCCGGGTTGGAAAAACCGGGATTGTTGCAAACTCTGCAGTCGGAGGTACGCAGTTTACAGCCGGCTCGGCGGCGCTTGTCCCCCGGGCCGCCTTTCATACGGACCATATGTGCAACCCATTGCGGGCAACCTGCAGGGGCAGGACGCGTCCCCCGTTGTCGCCGATGGCGGTGGCCACCCGGCTGGCGGCGCCCTGTTCTACCAGGAAGATCACGCAACCTCCGCCGCCCGCGCCGCAGGCCTTGGCGGCCCGACCGCCATGCCGGGCGGTGACGCTGATCAGTTTGTCGATAAGGGGCGTCGTGATTCCAGGGGCATTGCTGCGGCGCAGCTTCCACTCCTCGCGAAGCAGGCGAGCCACCTCGTCCCACCGGGTATCGGCCAGCGCCTGGTGCATGGCGCGGGCGATTTCAACGATACGTTCGAAGTTGCGGAACACCCGCTTGTCGCCATTGATGTGCGCCTTGAAGACCTCCCAATTGTTGATGCCGGACTTGCGCGGCGCCCCGGTGTAAGCCAGAACAAAGCGGGATTCGATCTCTTCCGGCGCTACCGCCACAGCCTCGCGGTGGATGCCGTCGGCATCCAGATGGATCGCGCTCGCCCCGCCATAAAGCGCGGGATAGTAATCCTGGCAGCCGGTGGGGACCTGGATGATCTGGGCCTCGACATTCTGGGCAATCACGCGCATCTGCTCCAGGGTCAGATTGCGGTCGGTGAAGCGGGCCAGGGCAGCAGTGCTGGCAATCATCAAGGCGGATGAGCCGGAAATGCCCGCACCCGCGGGAGACTCGGAGTCCGTCTCCATCAACAGGCCTTCCTTGGGCGCGAAAAACTGCAGCAGCCGGGCAGCCAGAGGCAGCCGAAAACGGCGAGTACGGCGTAGGGCTTCGAAGCTGGGAAAGTGCTCTTCCCGCCGCGTGTCGATGGAGTGCAGGTGGATGCCCCTCCCTTTCAGCGGCGTGATGCGGCAGGTGGTAAGGATGTTGACCGCAAAGTTAAGCGTGAGCGCGCCGGGATGGAACAGGTACAGCGGCCACAGGTCGATGGTGCCCCCCGCCAGATCAGCCCGGCAGGGAGCCTGGGCCACGATGGTCGGTCCGCTGGCCGCGTAAGGGATTTTCCGCATGCTGTGTTTTACCACGAGCCGGCTTGCCTAGCGCCCGCGTCTCTGAAGAAGCGGGATGCGGGTTTATGGCGCAACCCTCACCAGAGTCGGCGTCCGGGTGTGTCCAGAGTGCGGCGAAGCGGGCAGTCCCCCTTCCCTGGCCCATTTCATGTTTCCCACAACTAGAACTATGCTCCCCGCTTCGTCTTCAGGTCTGTTAGTAATTGTTCGATGCGGTCTTCTTTTTCTAACGCCGCCAGGCGTTCTTCTACATCGTCGGCGGCGATTTCGGATTTGGCCTGGCTGTGGGCTTCGGCGTGGGCCACTTTGCGCTTCATGCGATCGAAGGCGCTGGCGCTCGCACCGTTGCCGGCCGCCATCTTGGCGTCACTGGCCTTGCCGACGGCGCGGGCCCGGCGATGCTGGGCGATGAGCAGATCGGCCTTGGCCTGAGCTTCCGTCAGTTTCCGCTCCAGTTGACGTAGGGCGGTTTTCAGGTTCTCGACTTGCGCCTTCTGATCCGTAACCTGTTCCGCGAAGCCCTGGCTCAGGTCGCGATAGCTTTCTACCCGTTGCAGGGCAGCACGGGCCAGGTCATCCTGTTTCTTGTCAACCGACAGCTCTGCCTTGCGCATCCACTCCGCCACTTTGTCTTCATTTTCCTTTTGCTTTTTTTCCAGCAGATGCTGGTCGGCGATGGCGATCGCCACCTGGGTCTTGACCTGCAGAAGCTGGTTCTGCATGTCGAGGATGACCTGCTTGATCATTTTTTCCGGGTGTTCGGCCTTGTCGACCAGGTCGTTGAGATTGGCCCGGACTAATGTGGAAACTCGCTCGAGTAATGCCATGATGGGACTCCTTTTTGAAATCAGCTTCTAGCTTCTGGCTGCTGGCTCCTGGCTTGGTGCTTCTCGTGAACCGCGGCGCACTCGACACAGTCTGTGCCGCGAAAATTGCTTCCGATTACGACTCCAATGGCGATTCCCACGGCCAGCCAGATTGCGACGTGGCCGGCGGCGACGCCCATCGCGGCGCCGATGCCGGCGCCCAGAGTGAGGCCAAGGACAATTTGCATTGATCGTTTCTTCATGTTTCTATCCTTCAACTTCGAAAACCAGGACGGGCGGGATGCCCGTCCTCCATCGAGGTCTTCCTCACTTCCCTGCCCCGCCGTTTCCCGGCAGCGTATCTGGCCGGGGTGTTTTGTCGCCGATCTGGCGGACTTTGCCCAGTAGTTCCGACATCGGCATCCCCGACAGCGTCTCGAACAGGGCCGGTACCTGCGCCGCCATCTTGGCAATGTCGCCGGTGATCTTGTTCATGCCCGAGGCGTCGCCGTTGCCGGTGGACACGATGGTGATCTTGTCCACGTTGGCCAGCGGACTGGCCAGCGCCCGCACAATTTCTGGCATGCCGGTGAACAGCTTGTCGATCACCGCCGCCTGGTTGTACTCCTGATAGGCCTCGGCTTTCACGTTCATCGCTTTGGCTTCGGCCTCGCCCTTCTTGAAGATGATCTCGGCCTCGGCTTCGCCCTGGGCGCGAATCGCAGAGGCGTGACCATCCGCCTCCGACATCAGCCGCTGTTTTTCGGCCAGCGCCAGAGTTTCAATTCGTTGCCGCTCGATTTCCGCCCCTTTCAACACGGTCGCGATCAACTCCTTCTCGCGGCGGTTGATTTCAGCTTCCTGCACTTTGACTTGCTGCTCTTTCTCGATCTGCTGCACCTTCACCTGCTCCGCGATGACCTGCTGCTGCATGATGTTGGTCTGGATGTCGTAGGCTTTGTCGGCCTGCGCCTGCTGGCGTTTGGTGACTTCGACGTACTGTGCTTTTTTGACTTCGAGATCACGCTGCGCCTCCGCTTGCTTGGCAAGAGAGAGCGTCTCCGCCAGGACACGCTCCTGATCGGCCTGGGCTCTGGCCACCGCGGATTCGCGCTGAGCCAGGGCGCGCTTGATGGCGGTGTCGCGATCGGCTTCCGCCGTGGCCACGTCGGCGTCACGCTTGATGCGCGCCACATCGGGCTTGCCCATGTTGGTGATGTACTCGTTCTTGTCGCGGACCTCCTTGATGGTGAAGGAAATGACTTCCAGCCCCATCTTGTTCATGTCTTCCGCGCAAGTGGACCGCATGCGGTCGGAGACCATCTCCGGCTGCTTGACGATTTCTTCCACTGTGAGCTGTCCGATGATGCCGCGCAGATGTCCTTCCATCACCAGGCGGATCAGGCCTTCGCGCTCCTGGTCGGTCTTGGTGAGGAACTGTTCGGACGCGGTCAGGATGGACTCCATGTCCGACTTCACCTTGATTTGCGCTACGGCCTCGACCGTGACTGCCACGCCCTGCTTGGTGTAGAGATCCTGTTGCGGGGCCACGTCGAACGACATCAATTCCAGCGAAAGCTCGCGGCAAATCTGGACCATGGGAAAAACCAGCGTGCCGTGCCCCTTCACCACCCGCGTGCCGCCCAGTCCGTACACGATCAGGGCCTCATGCGGGCCGGCCTTGCGATAGAGCCTGGCCATGCCGCTCATCAGGAACAGAATGACCATGACTCCCAGGCCAACAAAAACCCAAATTTCGAAAATGTGTGAAATCCCGAACATATTGCCTCCTCTTCCGGGTGCCCCAACAAGAGCTTCAACCACAAAGGGCACGAAGCTACACGAAGTAAGTTGACTTCATGTATTTTCGCGAGCTTTCTGGTTCTGCCTGATCAAGTTCAAGTCCTGCATGATTCTTTCG
>JBARIF010000549.1:0-11277 GCA_049799615.1 Terriglobales bacterium | reverse complement strand
GGCTCGAACTCTCCCGCGAACGCTTGCGCCTGCTGGCTCCGGTGGGTGCCGCGGCCGGACTGGCGGCGGCGTTTAACGCGCCGATTTCCGCCGTCCTGTTCGTCATCGAGGAAGTCATTGGACGTTGGAGCGCGGGCATTCTTGGCTCGGTCGTGCTGTCGGCGGTTTCGAGCGTGGTGGTGGTGCGCTGGTTTCTGGGGTCGGAACCTCTGTTTCGTATTCCCGCCGTAGGCTTGGTGCGGCCCACGGAGTTATTGGCCTACGCCGTATTGGGAGTGGTGGGAGGCCTGGCGGCGGTGGTGTTTGCCAAAGGGATCGGCTACTTCCGCCCGCGCCTGCGAGCCTGGCCGCGTTGGACCCAATACCTGCAGCCCGCCGCGGCCGGTCTCATTATCGGCGTGATCGGCTTTCTGGGCGCTCCCCAGATCATGGGTGCGGGCTACGAATACATGGATCAGGCCATGCATGACCAGTTCACCTGGAAGATGCTGGCCACTCTGGCGCTACTGAAAATCGTCGCCACCACGCTGTCGTTCGTGAGTGGGGCTCCCGGTGGCATGTTCGCTCCCACACTTTTCGTTGGCGCCATGCTGGGTGGAGCGGTGGGAGGTGTGGAACGCGCCCTGTATCCTGGCCTCACCGGTTCCACCGCGACCTATGCGCTGGTCGGCATGGGGGTGCTGTTCGCGGCCTTCCTGCGTGTACCTATGACTTCCGTCTTCATGGTGCTGGAAGTCAGCGGCAATTATTCCATCATCGTGCCGGTGATCGTAGCCAACACGCTGGCGTACGTGATCTCCCGCGGGCTGGAGCCCACGCCTATCTTCGACCTGCTCACTCGCCAGGACGGCCTCGACCTGCCCTCGCTGGAGGAACAACGGGAGCAGACCGTCTTGCGGGTGGAAGATGCCATGAAACCCGCCCCGACTCCGGTATTGGAGGCCCAGAGTTCGGTGGAGCAGGCGCTGCGCCGGGTGCAGGACGTGCCTGGGACTTTTCTCGTCCGCATGAGCCCCAGCGGATGGGGGAGCGTCACATCCGACACGCTGAAGCGGCTTGCCGGAGAGGGTAAAGGGGAAATGACCCTGGGTTCGACTCTACCCATACGAAACCTGCCTTATCTTCATCCTGACCACACCCTGGAAGCGGCGCTGCGGCATGTTTATCAAGTGCCGCTGGTGCCGGTCGTCCATCGCGCCGATTTCCGGCGCCTGGAAGGCGTCATCTCGCGCGAAGATGTGCTGGAGAAATATAAAAAGCAGGAGAGCGATTGAAGAGCAGCACGTGCCTGTGTGGGTCGGACACTCCTGTCCGACGCCCTTGACTTTGATTTCGCTCTTTTCACTCATTGACCCGAATTGGAAACAACAAAAACTAGAACCTAAAAGCAACTTCAAAAGCGTCGGACATGGGTGTCCGACCCACACGGGCACCGGCTTGTTCTACACAATGGAATGTGTAATAATACACACATGGCAACCAACCTGGCACTGGATGATCGCTTGATCGAAGAGGCTCGCCGCGTCGGCCGGCACAAGACTAAGCGCGAAGCCGTGTCCGCCGCTCTTGCCGAGTACGTGAAGCGCCGTAAACAGCTACGCATCCTGGATGTGTTCGGCACCGTGGATTTCGATCCGAAATACGACTACAAGGCCGAGCGAAGCAGAAAACGCTCATGATGGTGCTGGTTGACACTCCCGTCTGGTCTTTGGCTTTGCGGCGAAAACAATCGGACCTGAGTCCCAGAGAACAGGACCTGAAATCCGCGTTGCAAGAACTAGTCGTGGACGGCCGCGCCCAAATTGTCGGCCCTGTGCGTCAGGAGTTGCTCTCCGGAATACGGTCTGAAGAAACCTTTCTCCGGCTGCGTGACGCTTTGCGAGCCTTCGACGAACCCCAGCTTCGGGTCCAGGATTATGAAGAAGCCGCCCGCATCAGCAACGCCTGTCGCGCCCGGGGCATTGCGGGGTCGGCAATAGACTTCCTGATTTGCGCAGTTGCCCACTTGCGTCACTGGGAAGTCTTCACTACGGATCGCGATTTTGTTCATTATCGTAAGGTCTTCCCGCTCAGGCTGTACTGATGGCAGTCCAAGGCTGAGTCTGTGCCGCTGGAGTTCGTAAGAAAAATTGGCGGTATGTGATGAAAATCAAGAAGACTAAGGTACTGTTGTTTCTGCTTATGACGGCAATGCTAGTGCTTTTCCTCATACCACAGCTAGCCCTTTTTCTTACCAACCTCAATAGACGTCGCCGGGCCGAGTCGCTTCTCCTAGCTCTTCGAGCATTGAAAGTGGGAACCTCAACTTTCCAGGATGCTCAGCCCATACTCGAAGGGTACAAAGCGAAGAAAATGTTCCACGGAAATTGCCCCCGACCCGCGGTCGGGTATGGCATATACGTTGGTAACAATGCGATCAGCTACCTCGGATTGAATTACCCTTTGTTGCTACGAGCAGGACTTAGGCCGTGGGGTGTCAGCGCGACGCTTTCCTTCGCGGACGGTCATCTTTGCGGATTTACTTACTCATCTTCGTCGCTGCTGGCTGGCAGTCAACTTCCACGGAGCCACAGCAACCTGACCGACGCGCAGGCGATAGAAATTTCGGCCCAAACTACGGTCGTGGCAATCGACACTGAGCCAGACTCGAAACGTGACAACTACCAGATCCGGTACTTTGAGACGCTTCTTCGAGGATTCCCATTCCAAGGCCGGACCCTCGGGCTTCGGGTCGACGTTACCTCAAAGGCCGATGCATCCCAACTCGAACGCGCTCTAACCTTCGACCTTTCGTGTCTTTCGTCGTTTCGCGGATGCAGGACATTTTGTCAGATAATGCCGCTGATAACGCAGGATGCCCTCGAACGGCATCGAACCGAAGGACTACCATTCCCTGAGGACGAAAATACTTTTCCGGATTGTGCCCGGGGTTTAAACGCCCGATTCAAGGGATCGATGCCGCAAGGGCTTTAATAATACTCTTTCCTTTTCAATACTTTACACACCGCCCAATGCGCCATTCCCCCGCTAAACCCCCGTTTTTCCCCTTTCGTTGACATATGCTCGTGCTTCCCCCATGTCTTCAATAACATAAAGTCAGATTAATCCATCGGGCGGCAGACGCTAACCGGCGCTCCCCAGGTGAAGCTTGTACCAAGGTCACACCGCGGCGGGGAATTTCCGGGTTCAATTCGGGAATTTCCGGTAAAAGTAGGAACTTGCCGCGGCATACCAGCACAGGAAAGCGAGAACCCATGCACAAGCCAGTGAAGTACGTGGAAAAAGCAGTCACCGTCGCCGCCAAAGGCGCGTGGGTGGTGTTCAACAGCCTCAATCGCATCAAGCAGAATCCCTCGCCAACGCCGAAATGGTCGGAGAAGCCGCTGCTCAAGTCCTATGAAAAGACCAAGCCGCCTCTGGGTTGGCCGCGCTCGACTGACTCTCTGTGCCCCAAGTGCGTCCCTGAAATCCGCCAGCAGATCCTCGACGGCAAGCTGCCCTACGAAGTGCTGATGAACGAAAAAGTCGGCGAGATCAAGGCCGAAATCGTGGAGCGCGACGGCAAGATCCTGATGGTGAAAGATTGCGCCATCCACGGCCACTTCGAAGACGTGATGTCGATCGACACTGAGTTCTCGAAACATCTGGAAGATGTGTTCCCTGGCCGCGATATCCGCGCCCACAATGACGAGAAGCTGCATCACCACGGATCTTCCACCGTGAAGTATGGGCGCGGTTCGGTGCTCACCATCGATCTGACCAACCGCTGCAACATGATGTGCGACCCCTGCTTCATGGACGCCAACCAGGTTGGCTTCGTCCACGAACTGAGCTGGGAAGACATCAAGACCATGCTGGACAACGCGATCACCATCAAACCGCGCCGCCAGATGTCGGTGCAGTTCTCCGGTGGCGAGCCTACGCTTTCGCCGTACTTCCTCGATGCCGTCCGTTATGCCCGCAAGGTGGGATACAACTCGGTGCAGGCAGCAACCAACGGGATCGAATTCGCCAAGAGCTTCGAGTTCGCCCAACAGGCCGCCGAAGCCGGCATGCGTTA
Source organism: Terriglobales bacterium (assembly GCA_049799615.1). Taxonomy (GTDB): domain Bacteria; phylum Acidobacteriota; class Terriglobia; order Terriglobales; family Acidobacteriaceae; genus JAIQFF01. The sequence goes on along the minus strand of JBARIF010000549.1, from coordinate 7,217 downwards.
TGCGTATCTTCAGTTTGACGGAATCGGCAACGCTGCCAATGCTCACCGTAAGGTTGGCAACCTGTTCGACGTGAAGCTGAAGGCCATCGAGAACATGCATAAGGCAGGTATCGAGATCGTTCCAGTCGTCACCATCGTCAACGGCATCAACAACGAGCAGGTCGGACGCATCATCAAGTTCGCGCTCGACAATCCCAAGACCATCGGATTCCTCTCCTTCCAGCCGGTGTCCTTTACCGGAAGGGATGAAGCGGTTACCGATGACCGTCGCGAAGCCCAGCGCTACACGCTGTCTCATCTGGCGCATGATGTGAAAAACCAGACTGGCCTCGGAGAGCCTGCCCGCGACTGGTTCCCCATTTCGTTCATGGGGACGTTCTCTGATTGGGCCGACTTGATGCATGTCAACGACTCCAACAACGACTGGGGCCAATTGAGCTGCGGTTGCCATCCGAACTGCGGCACCGGCATGGCGCTCATGATCGACAAGGAAACCAAGGAAGCGGTTCCGGTCACCGCATTCCTGAAGGGCGATCAACTGGCCAAGGACATTGCCAAGGTCAACGACGCCGCTCGCGGCAAGTTCCTGACTGTCGTCGGCATGGCGCTCTGCCTGATGAAGAACTACGATCCCTTCCAGTCGCCGACGCACTTCAAGCTGATGGACCTGTTGAAAAAGTTCGACAAGAATTTCAATGCCACCGGCAAGAACTACGGCAAGGTTGGTCCGGACCGCACCCTTGACGACGTGATGAAGCGCCGCCAGGATCGCTGGAACTTCCTGTTCATCGCGGGAATGTGGTTCCAGGACCTGTTCAACTACGACTTCCGCCGCACCGAACAGTGCATCATTCCTTACGCCACGCAGGAAGGCGAAATTTCCTTCTGCGCTTACAACACCGGCGTGGGCTGGCGCAACATTATCGAGAAGATGCACATGACGGCCACGCTTACCAAGTGGTACGACGAGCATGGACGCCACGAAATCTTCGCGGGTGGCAAGAACGTGAAGATGGAATCGGTCGAGCACGGACTTGTCCTGAAGGAAGAACTCGTTACCAACGAAGAGCAGCACGATCTAGACAAGCTGGGCATCGCCAAGAACTCGCGTGAAGAGAAGATGCGGGCCCGGGACGCCAAGCAGAAAGAAGATCCGGCCTACAACGCCCGCATGGCCGCGCTTTATCGCGAAGTCGTGCTGAAGGAAAAGCCGGTGGTAGCAGAGAACGGCTTCATTCCGCTAGGCGCGCTCACCCCGGCGCCGGGCAACGGCCACGCCCCGGCGAAGTCGGAAGCGGAGCCGGTGCTGGGAGACTAGGCACGCAGTTTCTGGTTTCTAGTTTCAGAAGGCCGCCTCCTGGCGGCCTTTTTTCTTGCTAGATGGAGCACGGGCGTCCTCCCCCGTTTTTGCTGCAGGACGGGCGGGACGCCCGTGCTCCAAACTCTGGCTTGACTTCGCGGCGGGTTCGGAATAATCTCCGGCCCGACTCCGGGTTATCCCATTTCCGTAGCTTGGTGCCAGGCCCTTTCCAAAAGATCTGAATCAAAATCTACTTCGCGGCCGAGGAGGTCAGCATCCATGAAAAGATTCACGCGGTTGCTGTTGGGGACATGTCTGCTAGTGGGAGGAATGGGCATCGCGGTGGCACAGGAAACGACGCCGCCACCCAAAGTGCTTAGCATCATGCGCGAATTCGTCAAGCCGGGGAAGGGCGGATCCGTGCATGAGAAATCGGAGAGCGCCTTCGTGCAGGCCATGACCCGCGCGAAATGGCCGACCCACTATTTTGCAGTGAGCTCGATTACCGGCAAGCCCCGTGTGTTGTTCTTGACCGGCTACGATTCATTCGAAGCCTGGGAGAAGGACGTGCAGGCCACGCAGAAGAACGCGACCCTTTCCGCGGCGCTCGACCGGGCCGCCCTCGCCGATGGTGACCTGTTAAGCGATTACGACTCCAGCGCGCTGGTTTACAGCGACGAATACAGCCTGCGTTCCGGGGTTGACATTGCCCATATGCGCTATTTCGAGATCTCCTTGTACCGGGTGCGGCCAGGACATGACGCCGATTGGGATGAGATCGTCAAGATGGTGAAGGCCGCCTACGAAAAGATCCCGGAAGCACACTGGGCTACCTATTATGCCCAGTTCGGCCAGGAGGGCACCAGCTACGTCGTCTTCACGCCTATCAAGTCTGCGGCGGAGATCGACCAAAGCTTCGCCCAGGACAAGCAGTTCATGGCCAACATGGGCGAAGACGGCATGAAGAAGTTCAGCGAGCTGCTGGCCCGGGCCATCGAGTACAGCCAGCACAATTTGTTTGCCTTCACCCCGAGTATGAGCTATCCCAGGGATGAATGGATCAAGGCCGACCCGGATTTCTGGAAGCCCAAGGCGCACGCCGCCGCAGCACCCAAGAAGGCGGACGAAAAGCCGGCGCAGTAAAACCCTCCAACCGGAACCGAGGCCGCCCTTCATGCGGCCTTTTGGTTCTGATGGAGCACGAGCGTCCTCGCTTGGGTTGGCCGCGAGACGGGCGGGACGCCCGGCCTCCATCGAACCGGGTTCGACATCTGGGTGACAATTCGCAGCGTGAGCTGCGCTATAGTCGGAAATCGCGGCAACCCCTTTCACGAGGAGATTATTTATGCCTGATGTTCATGTCGCGCTGTGGGTTCGTCTGGACGCCAAGCCCGGCAGAGAGAAGGAAGTGGCTGACTTTCTCCGCGGTGGCCTGGCCATTGTGCAGCAGGAACCGGCAACCACGGCCTGGTTTGCCATCCAGATGGGACCGTCGACCTTCGGGATCTTCGATGCCTTTCCCAACGAAGCCGGCCGCCAGGCACACCTTTCGGGGCGCGTGGCCGCGGCCTTGATGGCGAAAGCCCCAGATCTGCTGGCTAAACCCCCAGTCATCGAAAAGATCGATGTGCTGGCCGCCAAGCTCCCGGAGTAGCCTTGCGGGGATGTCCCGGAAGGGGTTACTTTAGACACTGATCAGCAAGTTTTAAGAATTAAAACCCATCGAATGGGAAGATAATCAGTTACATTCATCTGCGCCGCGCTCAGCGATTTACGCATCTAAACGTTTATGGACAACAATGCGATATTCGAGGAGAGGTACAGAGTTATCGCCATTGACGAGCAGAACCTCATTCTCCGGGGCATCCGCAGCGGAGAGGTCCTAACTATAAAGAATGCGGATCCGGAAAACCCGCTTACCGCAAAAGACTACCCTCCAGGGAAGCTCATCGCCCTGAACGATCCATCCACTGACATCAACAGCTAATCGACAGTATCCTGTGTGGGTCGGACACTTCTGTCCGACGCCTTTGAATTTGCTTTTGGTTTGAACGATTGATCGCTCGAGAGGGCTTTCATTTCATCCAAATTCAAAAACCCAAACTCAAAAGTGTCGGACGAGAGTGTCCGACCCACACGCGATTAATCTGGCTACCCTGATTCCCCCAATCGGTGATAAAAGACTTAGGCATGCTTTGCCCTGTCGGCTTTTCTGGCGAGTTCCTGTGATCCTGGTGGTGATGGGTGTGACCGGCGCGGGAAAGACGACCATTGGCATTCTGCTGGCCCAGCGGCTCGGCTGGGAGTTTGTGGATGCCGACAGTTTCCATTCACCGGGGAATGTTGAAAAAATCAGGCTGGGAATTCCGTTGGACGATGCCGACCGCGCTCCGTGGCTAAGGTCAATGCGCCAGGCCATGGAGGGTTGGGTCACGGAACGCAGGCACGTGGTGCTGGCCTGTTCGGCGCTCAAGCACACTTATCGCGACGAACTCTGTATCGCCGGCGAGACCAGGTTTGTTTACCTGAAGGGAAGTTACGACCTGATTTACCAGCGGCTACGTCAGCGGCACGGTCATTTTGCGTCGGAGAAAATACTGGCGAGCCAATTCGCCACGCTGGAAGCGCCAGACGATGCAATTACGGTAAGCATTGACCGCTCCGCGGACGAGATTGTCGCAGAAATCATGCAGGCGCTCGCCCCGGACGGCGGGCCTAAAGGGCCATGATCGTCTGACCCGCCAAGCAGCAGATGTTGCGGATACTGCCTTTCTATGCCATCGCTCACTGGAATTGACCTCGGCGCCAAAGTCGTCGCCAAGCTTACCCGGCGATTGCTGCCCTTCCTGTTTTTACTCTATATCGTTGCCTACCTCGATCGCATCAACGTGGGCTTCGCCGCCCTGCAGATGAAAGGGCAGCTGGGCTTCAGCGATGAAGTCTACGGTCTGGGCGCGGGAATCTTCTTCGCTGGATATTTCTTTTTCCAGGTGCCGAGCAATCTGGCTCTGGCCCGAGTTGGGGCGCGCAGGTGGATCGCAGTGATCATGGTGGTCTGGGGCATCATTTCTGCTTCGATGATATTTGTCGGCAGCGCCCGGGGCTTTTACTTCCTCCGTTTTCTGCTGGGCGCCGCCGAGGCCGGATTTTTCCCCGGCATGATCCTTTATTTACGGCACTGGTTTCCGTCCGCGGCTCGGGCCCGTGCCGTCGCCCTGTTCATGACCGCTGCACCGCTGGCCGGTGTCGTAGGCGGTCCGCTCTCCGGCCTGTTGCTGGGTGTGCATGGCGCTCGTCTGATGGGATGGCAGTGGTTGTTTCTGATCGAGGGCTTGCCGGCGGTCGCGCTGGGCGGAGTCGTGCTCGCCTATCTCACCGACCGCCCGGAAATCGCAACCTGGCTTACGGAGGAACAACGCAGTTGGCTGGTGGAACAGCTGGCCCTGGAAGAGAAACCGCATCCTCGCTCCTCCAGCCACGCTTTCGCGGCATTTGCCAGCCCCAGAGTCTGGATCCTGGTGGTGGTGTATCTGGGTGAAACGACGGCTGCCTATGGAATCGGCCTGTGGCTGCCCAGCCTGCTTCGCAACGTTTCCGGCACCAGCAACTTTGTGGTCGGACTGCTCTCTGCGATTCCGTATCTGGCCACCATGGTCGCAATGGTGCTCGTGGCCAGTAACTCCGATCGGACGCGGGAGAGGAAGTGGCATCTGGCAGGGTCGGCGTTCGCGTGCGCGATCGGTTTAGGCTGCGCCGCCTACTCCACCTCGACCACCGCGGATGTCGTTTTCCTCAGCGTGACCTTGATGGCGGCGTTTTCCATGAATGGGCCATTTTGGGCAACCACCACCGAAATGCTGAGCGAAACCTCGGCCGCTGCCGGCATCGCCCTGATTAATTCATTCGGCAATCTGGGAGGATTTCTCGGGCCTTACACCATTGGCTTGGTGCGCACCTGGACAGGAAGCTTTCGCGGCGGTCTGCTGACGGTCGGGGCGCTGCTGGCCGTGAGCGGGGTTCTGGCCCTTCTGGCCTACGGCGTGCGCCCTCAACAGACGACCACCTCAACACCGTAACCATGCGGGTTCAGCCTTCTCTCCGGGAGCATGCCCGGGGCTCTACCTTCTTCGTCCTTTTGGCGCGATTGTTTACAATAGGCTTCGGCCCCGCAGCCGGGGGCGGCCCCTAAGTATCGGGACGAAAACGATTTGGAACAGCCCAACCCCAATCCAAGCTCCTCCGCCCGGGTGTACTGGCGAGTGGAAGGCAGCCTCGCGGACTTGACCACGGTCCGCCCCGTTGCCTTTTTCACCTGGAACGCGCAAACCTTTCTGGAGCGCTGGGTGCGTCGCGGAATGGTGTTAGTGATGGCGGTATTGCGGCCCTTTCTCTACGCCGCCAATCGCATCTTTGCCACAAGGATGGTGCACACCGTTCTTCGCGGCATCAGTCGCGACCGGCTCGATTTACTGGGCGAGGAATACTTCAAGTACAAGTTGCAACCTTATCTTAAAAACGACGGGATGCAGCTACTTAAATCCCGCATCGAAGCCGGCGATGAAATCGTGCTGGTGAGCCAGGGTCTGGAGCACGTCATGCGCCCCCTGGCGCAGCATCTGGGAGTGAAATGGCTGATCGCCAATCGTCTCGAATTCCGCGACGGAATTGCTACCGGACGATTGTTGGAATCGGTGGTGCGGCCGCGCGGACTCTTCGCTGGCATCAACGGCTCCGGGCCGGACGGCAGGCGCGCGGTGGAGCGACTGGTGCGCGATCTGGGCCTGCCGGGTGTGGAGGCCCTGGAAACCGCCGTGGTTCCGGCTGCTCGTCAACTTCCAGTCTTGAAACGGCCCATTGTCTATTTCGATGGCGTCCGGCACTCCGCCCCGCTTTCGGTCCGCCGGGCGCTCTCTGGCAAGCACATCATGCTCATCGGCGTTACCGGCTTCATCGGCAAGGTGTGGCTCGCCAATACCCTGATGGAACTGCCCGAGATCGGACGAATTTATCTGCTGATACGGCGGCAGAAATCCAATCCTGCAGCGCGGCGTTTCGAAAAGCTGGTGGAGGAGTCTCCGGTCTTCGATCCTCTGTACGCCCGTTACGGCGTCGAACTTTCAACTTTCCTGCGGGAGCGGGTGGAAGTGATCGAGGGCGACGTTTGCCAGCCGGGGCTGGGCCTTGCGACCGATGTCAGCCAGGCATTGCAGAAGAATCTGGATGTCATCATCAACAGTTCCGGTCTGACCGACTTCAATCCTGATCTGCGCGATGCCCTGGCCACCAACGTGGACGCGGCTGTAAACGTTACTGAGTTTGTACGCCACTCCGACCACGCGGGGCTTCTGCATCTCTCCACCTGCTACGTGGCGGGTGCGCGGGACGGCCGCGTGAGTGAGTCCATACGTTCCAACTACACCCCGGCAGGAATCGCCGCCTTCGATGCGGAAGTCGAATGGCGATCGCTGTATGCCTTGGTAAAGCAGGCTGAACAGCTGGCCGAGAGCCCGGCGGTGACCGACGAGCTGCGTCAGCAGGCTTTGAGCAAGGAGCACGCCGCCAAGGACCTTCGTGGGGCGGCCCTGGATAACCAGATTCGGAAGAATCGTTTCCGCTGGCTGCGCGAGTATCTGACCGAGGCGGGCATGAAGCGCGCGGCCGAACTGGGATGGCCCAACACCTATACCCTGACCAAGAGTCTGGCCGAGTCGCTGATTGCGAAATACGGAGCTGGTTTGCCCATCGCCGTGGTACGTCCTGCCATCGTGGAAACTTCAATTGAAGAACCGTTTGTGGGCTGGAATGAGGGCATCAATACTTCAGCTTCGCTCTCCTACCTGCTGGGGACTTCGTTCCGCCAGCTTCCCTCGAACGAAAAGAAGCGGCTCGACATTATTCCCGTGGACTCGGTCTGCCG
>JBARIF010000548.1:0-3527 GCA_049799615.1 Terriglobales bacterium | reverse complement strand
TGACAGACCTGATCGCATCGTATGGCGATCTGCTGCCCGAGCCTGCGGCGAACTATGCTGAAATTGTGCGTCTGAATCCGCCCGATTTCCGCCCCAGCGTGGAGAGCTTCGATCTGGCGGCGGCCCTAGCCAATCCGGGTTCGTCTCCGACTTTGCAGCCGCTCGATACCGTGCGAGTATTCAGTCGATACGACTTCGAACCGCCGCCGACCGTTTGGGTGGGGGGTAAAGTGCGGGCCCCTGGACAATACCGAACGTCCGGGCAAGCACATCTCCGGGATGCAATCTACTTGGCGGGAGGAGTCTCCCCCGACGCCGGTCTGGACTCCGCCCAGCTCTTCCGCACCCAACCGGACGGAACCATGAAGATTTTCAGCGTAAATCTCAGTGGAGCCCTGGCGGGGAGTCCCAGGGACAACCTGTTACTCGAGCCCCGCGATCGCGTTCTGGTGCATCAGAATTCCGCCAGCGTCGATCCGCCCACCGTAGTAGTGAACGGCGAGGTGGCCAAGCCTGGGCGCTATCCGTTGACCACCAACATGCACGTCCAGGATCTGGTTCGCGTAGCGGGAGGTCTTAAGAGGAGTGCGGATCCGACGCAAGCTGACTTGACCCGCTATGCGCTGGGTGCGCAGTCCGACACTTCGTATCAAAGCCTGCCGGTTGAACTCTCGTCCGCTCTGCGTGGCAGCGACAACGATAACCTTCCGCTGCGTGAGGGGGACGTTCTCACGGTGCGCCAGGCTCCGGGGTGGACTGACATTTCCGCGTCGGCTACGGTGCGCGGGGAAGTTCAACATCCTGGGGCTTACGGTATTCGACCCGGGGAACGGCTGAGCTCGATTCTGGAGCGGGCGGGAGGTTTTTCGCCAGAAGCGTACCCCTATGGCGCCGTGTTGATGCGGCGCGAGGTGCGCGATCTCGAAATGAAGTCCCATCTGGCCCTGGTGCAACGTATCAAGGCGGAACAGATAAATCTCAAAGCCCTTCCCGAGACCGATGCTGACCAGAAGAGTGGAAAACTGACGGCTATCGCCCAAACCGAAACCGCGCTGGTCCAGCTCGAGGAAACGGCGCCGGTGGGCCGGGTTGTGATTCATGTCGAGCCCAATATCAAACAATGGCGTAATACCGCTGCCGATGTGGCCTTGCGAAACGGCGACGTGCTCTTGATACCCAAGAAAGCAAACTACGTGATGGTGACAGGGCAAGTGTTTAACCAGACCGCAATCAGTTACCGGCCAGGGCACAGCGCGAAGTGGTATCTCAGTCAGGCCGGAGGGCTGACCCAGATTGCCGACAAGAAGGCCGTTTTTGTCATCCGAGCCGATGGGTCGGTGCTGTCTGCAAAGAACAACAGCTCGGGGTGGTGGGGAGGCGATCCCCTAGGCGCATCGTTGAAGCCGGGAGACTCGATTGTCGTGCCCGAAATGGCGCCGAGAATCGGGAGCCGCAACTGGACCACGGTCTTGCAGGCAGCACAGATCGCAACGTCTGTAGCTCTGACCGTCGCCTACATCAAGCCGTGATGACGACAAGTCTGGATTGGGGGGCCAAGGCGGTGGCAGTGATGTGCGGGTGGATTGCAATCGGCCTGATGGTCGCGGAGCCGGTTCCCTGTGCGGCGCAGTTACAACCGAGCGAGCAGCAAAAGGGCGGGCAGCAATCAGGCGGCTACCACCCGGACGCGGCCCCGGCAGAGAGCGGTGGCAAGGCGAAACCGGTACAAATTTCTAGCGGCGCTGAACCGGAGCCTACCGGAAGCTTGCGCTTGAGCGTTAAGGAGTTTGGAAAAGACTTTGTGCTGGATCAAAAACAAATCTGGACCAGTCCCGCCCGGCTCCGCTTCCCGGACACGGAATGGCTGGTGCCGCTGAGTGGAATCACGGCGGGATTTCTGGTGACTGACGCTGAGGTCGGCCGGAGCCTTTCGCACGATCCGAAGACGCTCAGTCAATACAGCAATTTTTCCAACGCCGGGATCGGAGCACTGATCGGGGGCGCAGCCGGAATGTGGCTGTTAAGCTATCCATCTCACAACCAACACTGGCGCGAGACTGGCTTGCTGGCGGGTGAAGCCGCCCTCAACAGCCTGATCCCGGTTGAGGTGGCTAAATACTCGCTGGGCCGAGAGCGTCCGCTTCAGGGAACTGGCGACGGGCGTTTTTTCCAGGGAGGCGTCTCGTTCCCTTCCGAACACTCCGCTGCGGCGTGGGCGGTGGCAGGAGTGATCGCGCACGAATATCCCGGCCCTCTGCCCAAGCTCTTCGCGTACGGCATGGCCTCCTTTGTCAGCTACTCCCGGTTTCGGGCCGCCCAGCATTTTCCTGCAGATGTCTTTGTAGGTAGTATGGTGGGCACTCTCATCGCGCAGCAGGTTTACAGCCGCCATCATGACCCGGAGCTGGGTGGCAGTGAATGGCGGTCGATTGGCCAAGTGCTTGGCGACGGCCGCGCCTCACCAGAAAATCGAGGGTCCCCCTATGTGCCGCTGGATAGCTGGGTCTATCCGGCTCTCGATCGCCTCGCCGCCTTTGGCCTGGTGGACAGCGGATTTGTGGGCATGCGTCCATGGACGCGCCGGGAATGTACCCGGCTGTTGGCGGAGGCTGAAGAGCATTGGGAGGGGTTGGGCGAAGAGAATAGCCAGGAGCAGGGGCTAATCGCAGAGCTGGAACGCGAGTTCCGCCCGGAGCGTGAACCGACGTATGAAAGCGATGGCGGCGCGTTCCGTCTCGAGTCGTTGTATTCGCGGACCGAGTACATCTCGGGATTGCCCCTCAAAGATGGTTATCACTTCTCACAGACCCAGATCAACGATTTTGGGCGTCCCTATGGCCAAGGTTGGAACAGCATCAACGGTTTTTCGGCATATTCGGCATGGGGCCGCTGGGTAGGCTATTTCCGCGGCGAATGGCAAGCCTCCTCTGGTTTGCCGGCCCTACCCCTGGCGGCGCGGGAGATGATTCAGCAGGTCGATCACCTTCCGCAGACTCCACCGGGCACAGGGCAGTCTGCGCTAAGCCAGTTTCAGGTGCTGGATGCTTATGTGGGGCTAATGTTCTCAAACTGGCAGCTCTCGTTCGGGCGGCAGAGCCTTTGGTGGGGGCCGGGTGACGGCGGACCGATGATGCTAAGCGACAATGCCGCGCCACTCGACATGTTCCGCATCAACCGGACGACACCGTTCAAGCTGCCCAGCGTTCTGGGCTGGTTGGGACCCATGCGGCTGGAGTTTTTTTTGGGCCAACTGAGGGGACAACAATTCATGGAGCTCAACAGCGCCGTCGGAAGTTTTGGCCGAACACTCCACCCGCAACCGATGATTCACGGTGAAAGATTCACCTTCAAGCCGACGCAGAATTTTGAATTTGGCTTTTCCCGGACCGTGATATTTGCAGGCGAGCAAGTACCGTTCACTTTGCGTTCGTTCAAGAACAGCATGTTCAGTTTTAGTACGTCGAACGGGGGCAACGGCGGACAGGCGGATCCGGTAGACCGGCGATCGGGATTGGACTGGTCATATC
>JBARIF010000547.1:0-3110 GCA_049799615.1 Terriglobales bacterium | reverse complement strand
GGTGAGCTCAAAAGGGCAGAGAAACTTCAGCAGTCCGTCCTCGAGACGCAGCAAGGCTACTTCATTCGGCCTTACACCAAAGATCTTCCCGAGTTCGACGCAGCATTGATCGGGAGTGCCCGCCTGCGCCAGCTGGTGTTCCAGCGCGGCGAGGTCGCGCGCCGGCGCCGCCGCTGCCGCTGACCCTGACCCTGACCCATCCTGACCCGAAGGTCGCTTGTCTCGCTGCACGGATGTACCCCAGGCAGGAGAAGCTCTCCTGCTATGCCATGCTGACGTTATGTTGCGCTGGCAGCAAGTTACGGAGGTACTTTGTGGATGTTCGTTTCGGGAGCAGTCTGGAGCGCGGAGAGTCCGGCGGAGCGTAATGGCCCAATCTTTACCAGGCTCTCCCCAACCTAAGGGACTTCAGTCCCGAAGGATCTGGCGTGGAGCCACGCCATCGCTTGCCAACCGCAGATGTGCTCTACGCCAGCTGCTTCGCAAGCTCAGCATGACGCCTGCCAGAAGGGAAGAAATTTAAGACCGACCCCGGACGCGGAGCAGTGCCTCCTTGCTATTTTGAGGTCAGGGGAAAATGTTTTTCCCGCCAGCCCCGAATGCCGCCGTCCATGGAGAGAACGTTGGTATAGCCCATCTTCTGCAGGTTGTCGGCGGCCAGAGCGGAGCGATATCCGCCGCCGCAGTAGAGCACCAGGGGCGTGCTCAGCTCGGGTACGCGCTCCTCGATATCACGTTCGATGATGCCTTTTCCCAGATGAAGCGCGCCCGGCAGATGGTCTTGGGCGTACTCGCTCTCTTCTCGAACATCAATTAACAAGAACTGCTCGGCGCGGTCAAGCCTGGCTTTGACGTCGTCAATGCTGACTTCCCGGACCCGCCGCTTGGCATCTTCGACAATTTGCAGAAAACGAGGGGAATGCTGATGGGCCATGAGGTTCCTTCCGGTGTGATTTGGCCAGGAGTATTGTAGCGAAAATTGCGATTGTGCTACTCGCCGGAACCGGCAGCAGCTTCAGAGGCTTGTTCGTCGGGGTGAAGAGCCGCGGCGGGAGAACTCAGAAACTTCTCCAAATCGGCTTTTAGTTTGGCGCGATCTCCTTCGCCAAGGTCGGCGAATTCGAAGGGCTGCAGGCAGCCCTGGGTGGCCCACATGGGGAATAACATCGCTGCCTTGCTGCGAATTGTGCTGCCCCCAACGTGAAACATCACTTCAGCCTTGATGCCTTCGTCCAGCGGGGTCTCCAGATGGAGCAAACCTCCAGTGAAGGAGAGCTGGTGCAGGCGGGCTTGTATCTCTCGCCCGCTTTCCAGCCGGACCAGTGCCAGAATCGTCCCGGAGAATTTGACCCGGGGGGCGCGCCGCGTCTCGCCTGCCTTTTTGGATTGGGGCATAGGTCATTCTTAATATGCCATTAGAAACAGGATGAGGGCAGATTACGAAAGAGTGCGGCCTTTGTCCCTCCGCGGAGAGGTTATTCGCCTTATCTTCGTGTTTGAAGAAGAATGGTTTCCGTCCTCGGATTGGCATCCCCGAGGGATCGCGGCTGTGGGCGGGTTTGCAAGTCGACCGCACAGCCGGGGGGCTGGTCTGGGAAAGTCGAAGGAGAAGCCGTCCCCACCGTTCGTGGTAAGCATCCAGCGATTACCGGGGTTACTTTACCGCGAGCGGTTGCCGCCGTAAGCTGCGGCCTTATGGCATTCAATGCCCTGCTGATGTGCCGCGAGGAACATGCCCTGCGTATCCTGGGGAAGGCCCTGGACGAAGTGGCGATGGAGCAAGAAGTATGTTTGTCGGCGCCCGAAGCCCTGGACCTGACGGTGCAGCGGCACTACTCGGCGCTGGTCATCGACTTCGACTTGCCCGGTGCGGCCACGGTGGCCCGCATGGCCCGACTGGCGCCATCACGCCGCCGGCCGGTCATCTTCGGCATGATCGGAGCGCTCACTGAAATCTCCGAGACCTTTCAGGCAGGAGCCAATTTTATCTTCTACAAGCCGCTCGAGGTGGAACAGATTGTCCGCTGCCTGCGCGCAGGCCGAGGTTTCATGCGGCCGGACCGCAGAAAGTCGCAGCGGCAGAGCCTGGAATCGCTGGTCTATCTCCAGTTCGGCATCGCTGCGCTTCCCGCCATGGTGCTCGATTTGAACCGGGACGGCCTGGCGTTGCAGGCTCCCCAACCACTGCCACCCGTGCAGCAGGTGCCCATGCGCTTCGTTTTGCCCGGCACCGATCACATGGTGGAGGGCATGGGCGAGGTGGTCTGGGCTGACGATGGCGGCCGCGCCGGCATGCTGTTTTCACGCCTGACGCCGGCGTCGCGAAAATATCTGAAACAGTGGTTTGTGAAACGAGACGCCAGGAAGAAGGCGGCCTCACATCCGGCTGCGCGAGTCGAAAAAGTCCGCGCCGGGAAGGCCCGCAGCGCGGCGGCGGGTTCCCACTAACCTTTCCACTCTTGCATCTCACAGAACCTGCGTCTCCTGCGTGCGCCTACCGTCCCGCGCTTACTAGAGCCAAAAGCCAAGCCAAAGTCAAAGGCGTCGGACAGAGCCTGCCCTGAGCGAAGTCGAAGGGAGTGTCCGACCCAAACATTGGGCGTGCTAGACTCAGGTTTCTCACAGGGACCGCATGGGCGAACTGACTTTCCTCTCTGCTGTATCCATGGCTGAGCAAATCCGGCAAAAAAAACTGTCACCGGTTGAACTGGTGGAAGCGCATCTGGCCCGCATCGAAGAGTTGAATCCCAGGCTGAATGCATATGTGAAGGTCGATGCCGATGGGGCGCGACGGCAAGCTCGAGCGGCGGAGGCGGCGGTGCGCCAGGGCGAAAAGCTAGGCTTATTGCACGGAGTCCCGCTCAGCATCAAGAGTTCGATGGAGGTTGCGGGTCTGCCTTGGGAGGCTGGAACCAAACTGCGGACGGGCGCGGTGGGCGAGCGGGATGCACCGCTGGTGGCTCGTCTGCGGCAGGAGGGCGCCGTCATCCTTGGCGTCACCAATGCGCCGGAGTTGCTCATGGCCTGGGAGACGGACAACCTTCTGTACGGGCGGACCAACAATCCCTGGGACCTCGCGCGCACCCCGGGCGGATCGAGTGGCGGGGAGG
>JBARIF010000546.1:0-2836 GCA_049799615.1 Terriglobales bacterium | reverse complement strand
GAAACCTTGCGCCAGCTCTCGAATTTCGAAACGACTCAGGTCAGGCTCATGCAGATTATTCTCGCTGGGCAACCGCAGTTGGTGAAGATACTCGCGGCACCGGAACAGGAACAATAGCGTCAGCGGGTTTCCAGCATCGGCCGCCTGAGCCCGCTGCGGCTCAACGAAACTCAGAACTATATCAATCACCGCCTCAGAACCGCAGGATATGGGACCTGAGCTCTTCACCATGGGAGCCGTGCGGAATATCTGGGAAAATGCCAAAGGCGTTCCCCGCAATATCAACACCCTGTGCTTCAATGCCATGCTGCTGGGGTTTGCCGGAAGCAAGAAGTCGACTGACGAAACCATCCTCGCAGAAGTCGCCCGAGACCTGGATATGTCCAGCGTGCTGGCTGACATGTATCGCATGGAGCCGTTGCTAGTGGCTTCGCAGCCCAGTAGCAAGGTTCAGCCGATCAGGGAAACAAAATCTTCAGGGACAGAGAATGCGGTACCAGTGAACCTGGCCGCAGGGCAGGGCAGCTTCTCGCCGAAAACGAAAATCACACCTGCAGCTACCCCCGCCTGCGATGGGAACATTGTTGGCCGAAGCGAGAATATTCCGTTGGCGCTGGTTGAAGCCATCATGCGGATCAGCCAGACCCTTGAGGAACAGAAAGTCCTTTTGGCGGCAACATCAATCCCCTCCGCAGCATCGCCTGCGGCAACTATACCCGCCCCGGCGGCGACCTTCCCGGCAGCGGGTGCGCCGTTGGGCAAACTCGAGCAAGACTCGAGCGAAAACCCTGAAAGCTCAGGCCAGACGTCCCAACCCATGCCCTCCGCACCGGGCTCAAAAGCAGCGACGCCAATTCCCAGTGACAGTCTAGTCGGCATGAAAAAGGGATTGCCTTCCGAGCCGGAGACAGCCATCGCCTCCGGACAAGAAATGGCCACAGGCAAGGCTGCGCAGACTGCTGAAATCACCGTGGAGAAACGCGTTCTCCCGGAAGGTCCGATCGTGCGCAGCGATTATCCCGGGGCGCAGAAGCCCCCTGAAAGAGTGGGCGTCTGGATGAAAGCCCTGGCTTTGGCCGCGGTTACCTGTGTTCTGACCATCGCGGTCGTCGAAAAATCGCCGCGGCAGAATCCGGCGCAGGCCAATGCCGGGGAACCTATTCGGCCCACTTCGGAGCACAGCGATTCGGCTTCAGAGGATTCGGTGGTCCACGGATCGCCCACCTCGCCCATGGACGCGCCGATACGACGATTTCAAGGAACCGCTATCACCTCGCACGCTAAACGAGAAGTTGGTTCCGATGAGTTCAACGACGTGACCGTCCGGAAGTTTCCCGTGGAGCCGGCTGTCAGGCTCGGAGCTTCGACTGACGGGCAAGACTCAAGAAATATTTTCTTCGACCAGGACAGCGCCGTAGTCGCCGAGCAGTACCGTCTTGCTCTGCAGCAGATTGCCGACGTGCTTGCGGAAGATCCCGAGGCCAGCGCGATTCTGGAAGGCCACACTGACGATTCCGGCCCCGAGGCCTACAACCTGGACCTCTCCAGCCGCTGCGCCATCGCGGTGCGGGAGGCGCTGATCAATGACTTTAATGTTCCCAGCACGCAGCTCACCACGATTGGCTCGGGATCGGCGATTCCGATTCAGCCGAATTCCAGCGCCGAGGGGCGCGCACATAACCGTCGCGTAGCAGTCCGCTTCGTGCGGTTGCGCGAATAGTCAGGCCTTGTCTTCGGTTTCGGCCAGAGCCACTTCGCTCATGTTTCAGCAAAGTTTAGGGCTGGCATAGAAAACCCGAGCCACTCCAAGAACGTTGAGAACCTCAGTTCTACATGAATGAGAAAATCGACGGCAGGACACCTTGCCTCAACTCGCGGATGCCGGGAGATAATCCTCCAGTTTCGAGATCGGCCGTGTACACCTCACCGCGATGGCAAACCCTGATCCTGATCGGTGCGGCTCGACCCGTACCACCTCGCCCTCGCCGACGATCTGAATTGGACCCACAACTCGGTGTTCCTGCACCGTCACAACGAAACTCACATCACAATGTTGCGGAAGCGGCGCATCGGTTTCCAACAGCACACCGCCGATGCTTATGTTATTGCTGACGGCGTGAATCCCCGGAAGGGCGTCGCCCGAAGGAAACTTCACTTGGACCGGATAGCGTACGGAGAAACGACGGTGCCTGCGTTGCGGCTGAAACGCTGGGTGGGCCACGTCGTTGGGTTTTCCCATACCTTTGTTCCTTCCGCGAGGCCGACCTGCATGTTGACAGATGGCTTAGCATCCTGGCCAGAGCACGAAGGGGCACTGTCCGCGAGGACGATAGGCTGGGCTTCTCTTCTAAGTTTTCGAGGAATGACTAATTAACGCTGCATTCTACTCTTCACGCCCAGTCGTGGCAACAAAATCGGCGGTACCCACGGAGTATCAGCGGGCATTTGCTGCGGTACGTCCTGCGATCAAGCAAACTGGCGCCCGAACGCGTCTTTTCGCGGTTCGATTGCAAGCTCACCGGAGGGACGACTCCCACGGATTTCCACAGGCTAGATCGTGCGCATAGCCAGCGCACTCGTCTCAATCAACCCGATGCCTTCCACCAAACCACTTAGCTTTTCTTCCCCCCATGCTCATCCAAATCGAGCAAAACGCAACGCTCGGGGATTCTGGACAAGCTGACGTATGTACTAACGGTAGTGCCGCATGCCCTTCCGGCACCTATCGGATTTTGGGGGAGAAAGAGAACATGAGGAAACTGTAGCTGAACGAGTTTGATCGCCAGCAAGCCTTGGCGGTCAGGACCGCAGTGCAGTCGCCCCATAACCCCCACCG
>JBARIF010000545.1:0-7325 GCA_049799615.1 Terriglobales bacterium | reverse complement strand
ACTACGGAGAACACAGACGACACAGAGAAAGGCAGGATAAAAAAAAACGAAAAAGATAAGGCCATAGCCGGTGCAACTGGCCCCGCAGCGGCCTCGCGGAACGGGAAGACTTCCTCCGTGTCCCCTGTGGTTAAAGACCTGGATGGCGCTGTCAAGCGTGCCATGCCGACCGCGATCCATCCCATGCTGGCAACTTCTATCGATGACCCGTTCGATGATCCGGAATGGTTGTTCGAGATCAAGTGGGACGGTTACCGCGCCATTGCGTTTATCTCCAAGGGCAAAGTTCGACTGGTGTCGCGCAATCAGAACGACCTGACCGGGCAATTTTCTGAGCTGCAGAATATCCCCACTTCCATTAAGGCAGACACCGCCATTCTTGACGGCGAAATCGCCGCGCTCGACGAGCAGGGGCGCTCGTCATTCAGCCTGATGCAGCAGCGCACCGGAATTCGCCACGGCGGCCGGCGCACCGGTTCGCGCCAGGAGCTGCCCGTGCTGTACTACGTCTTCGATCTGCTCTACCTGGACGGATACGACCTGCGGAGGGTTTCATTGGAGCAACGCAAGAACCTGCTGGCGCAAATTACCAGCGCGACCGGCCCGGTGCGCTACTCCGATCATTTTTCCCAGGGCAAAGCGCTGTTCAATGTGGCCAAACAAAAGGGCCTGGAGGGCATATTGGCCAAGCGCCGCAGGAGTGTCTATGAGGAGCGCCGCAGCCGCGAGTGGCTGAAGATCAAAATTACCCAGACGGTGGATTGCATCATCGGCGGTTACACCGATCCCGAGGGTACCCGAGAATATTTTGGTTCACTCGTGCTGGGCCTCTACGACAAGAAGGGAGAACTCATCCATGTAGGCCAGGCCGGCACCGGCTTCGATCAACCTATGCTCAAAGAGATCTGGCAAGTGCTGAAGAAGAGGGAGACCAAGAGCACTCCGTTCCCCCGTGGAGTGGAAGCGTTGCGGAAAGTTCACTGGGTCAAGCCTGAGCTGGTGGCGGAAATCAAGTTCTCGGAATGGACCCATGAGACTGCCGAGGGCGGCATGAAGTTGCGCGCTCCGGTCTTTCTTGGCCTGCGGGAAGACAAGGACCCGGAGGAGTGTGTTTTGCCCTAGAGAAAGTTTCTAGTTTCCAGTTTCTGGTTTCAAACCCGAAGAAAGACCCGAAACTGGAAACTCACTTGATGTCTTTCATCGCCAGCATCGATCCGTAATCTCTGCCCGAAGGTTCCACGGCGCGGGCCACGATTCCCGCAAAGGCTTCGCGGAACTCGGGATACTTGGCTACCAGCGCTTTCATCACTGCGGTGTTGTCCTGAAACGTCTTTCCGGTGTCAGAGACATCCGCGGACTGGTAGCGTACCACCAGGTCGAAGTCTTGGCCTACCGGGATCGGAAACAGATCAGTGACTCTATAGATTTTGCCGGCCGCGGCCAGATCGAAGGGAGGCAGGTCAGCCGGCTTCTGCGCCTGCATCTCGTCATACAGTCTGTCGGTGGCAGCGGTGGCCATGAAGGGAACCGGAACCAGCAGCTCCCGGGCCTCGCCAAAGTAGAACCAGGCATTGTGGAGCTGTCCCTTGGCTTTCAATTCGCGGGCGCGGCTGGCGAACCAGTGGCCGTCGTGGCCCGAAATCTGGGCGGGCTTGGCGTAGAATCCGCCCAACTTCCAATCGTTGGCCTGCTGCTGCAAAACAAAAGACACGGTGTAGGCGCCCTGAGGGGAGGCTGCATCCAGAGTGACGATGCCGTAATTGCCCGGGGGCAGGTTGGGAATCACAAAGACCGCGCTGTCCCGGGTCTGTCCCTGGGCTCCGAAAATGCCGCACAGGAATTCGGCACGTTGCAGTGGCGCTGTCCCCTCGGCCTTGAGCAGAAACGGCGGTCGCGGCGCCGGTTGCACCGCGGTAAGTTTGGGCTGGTTCTCTTTGACGGCACCCTCGATGCCGGAAAAATCCGAGGCCAGACTGGCGATCGCATTCTGCCGCAGCGAGGCCGAATCTCCCCGCGCCGCCATGTCGTAGAAACGCTTCGCCGTAGCGGTCAGGGCCGAGGCGGTGGCCGGGTCCATATCACCCACCGTCTGGCAGGTCTGGGCACCAGCCATTGCCGACGAAGCAATCAACAGTGTCGCCAGCCATTTAGCAGTGTTTCCTGGATAGCCGATATGCCACCTCTTGATCCCGATGGTCAGGATGCGAGTCATAGTAATCTTAAACTGTCGGAGACGGCCCTCGATACCCCTGTTTTGCGGCCGCCCGTGATTGCGTCGGGGTGCGCTGTGTGCTACCGTCGCCCCAGTTCCCCATTTCCACGCAAGGGAGACGTTCATGGCTTTAATCTTCCTGGGCATTCTGGTTGTCATCGTCATCCTGCTGGTTGGGATGTACAACAGCCTCGTCCAGTTGCGTGTCCGCTGCGACAACGCCTGGTCGGACATCGACGTGCAACTGAAACGGCGGCACGACCTGATCCCCAATCTGGTCGAGACGGTAAAGGGTTACGCTGCCCACGAAAAAGGCACTTTCGAGAATATTGCCAAATTCCGCTCCCAGGCCATGCAGGCCACCACGCCGGGTGACAAGGCCCAGGCTGAAAACCAGCTGAGTGGAGCCCTGAAAAGCTTGTTCGCGGTGGCGGAAAATTATCCTCAGCTGAAGGCCTCCGAGGAGTTTACTCAGCTGCAGGGTTCGCTCAGCCAGACGGAGGACACGATCCAGAACGCGCGCCGCTATTACAACGCCGTGGTGCGCGACCTGAATACGAAGATACAGTCTTTCCCGACGAATATTCTGGCCGGAATGTTCGGCTTCCAGCAGCGGCAGTTCTTTGAAGTGGCCGCCACCGACCGCGAACCCGTGGCGGTGAAGTTCTAGGCGGGCTTTCAGCCGCGCGGCGGAAGAATGTAGCCCACGGGCGTGAGCCGTGGGTCACGAGCCGAGGCAGAGCGAGCCATCTGGGCGAACGAGTCGTTAAGGGGGCCCGGAAGAATGACCACCTTGTGTGCCGTGTTTCCAAGGTTTGGTCCGCAGCGAAGCTGCCCCAAATGTCATTGACCTCATCATTCAAAACCGGTCATCATCAAAACTTGCGTGCAGCACCGAATAATTTGTGGGCGAAGAGTTCGCTCGCCCTTTCGGGGCCTGCTCTCCCCCACTCCTTGACCCACGGATTACGCCGTGGGCTACATTCTTACGCCGCTCCGCGGCCCGCGTCGATGGCGCTGCGATCAAGGTTCTTTTTCCTATTACTATTTTGCCTCTTTGGCCTGACCTCTCCGTTGTTTGCCCAGAGCTGGCCGATCGCCGACTTCCAGGACACCGTTTTGATCAGTGAAGACGGCACCGCCCTGGTCAAGGAGCGCATCAGCCTGGTTTTTATCGGCCAATGGCACGGCATCCACCGCACCATTCCCGTCGAATACCCCGGCCCGCGGGGCGCTAACTACACACTGTTTCTTGATGTCACAGCGGTCACCGACGGCGCCGGTCAGAAGCTGAAGTACGACTCCAAAACTTCCGGAGGATACCGCGACCTGAAGATCTACATCCCCGGTGCTGTGGACACCACGCGCACGGTGGAGATCAGCTACATCGTCCGCAACGGCATCCGTTATTTCGAGGACCACGACGAGTTCTACTGGAACGTGACCGGTAACGATTGGCCGGTACCGATTGATCATGCCGAGGCCCATGTCTATTTGCCCAAGGCAGCGGCGGGAAGGCTGCGGGCGCAGGCGTTCACCGGGGTTTACGGATCGGCCCAGCGTGATGCCACCTCCGAGGTCACCGGGGCCGACGTTGCCTTCGAGACCACAAACCCGCTGCCCATGCGTGGCGGAATGACGGTTGATATTTTCATTCCCAAGGGCATTCTCAAGGAGCCAGGTGCGATCACCCGCGCCTTTTGGTTTCTGGGCAGCAACCCCATCGTGTTCTTACCCTTTGTCACGTTCGGTGTGATGTACCTGCTGTGGTGGTACAAAGGCCGCGACCCCGATCCCGGACGTTCGGTCGCGCCCATGTACGAACCGCCGCCGGGAATGTCTCCCGCTGAAGCCGGGACGCTGATCGATGACACCATCCATCCCCGCGACATCACATCCACGATCGTGGACCTGGCAGTACGCGGCTACGTGAAGATTGAAGAGAGCGTGGACACGACCCTGCTGGTCTTCCACTCCAAGGACTACATCTTTCATCTGGTCAAGCCGCTGACCGAATGGCAGGGGCTGGCGCCCCACGAGCGCGTGATGCTGGAGAACATCTTCGCTGGCGGGCAGCAGACCCGGCTCTCCAGCCTGAAAAATCGCTTCTACACCGCGATTCCAGTCATACAGCAGGACATTAAGGCGGCGCTGAAGAACAAAGGCATGTACCTGCTCGATCCTGATTCGGCCAACGGTTACAGCGTCGGCGCGGCCCTGGTGATCAGCGCGCCGTTTCTTATCGCGCAGTTCACCGGTTACAAACAAGTATTCAATTCGGTAGTACTTCTCATCGCCTGCGGTATTGTTTCCGCCATCATCTGGTGGTTGTTCGCACGCGAAATGTCGGCAAAAACGGTGCAGGGCGCGCGTACCCGCATTGCGGTGCTGGGATTTCAGGAGTTCATGAATCGGGTGGACGCCGACCGCTTGAAGCGCATGCCTCCGGACACTTTTGAAAAATACTTGCCCTATGCCATGGCGCTCGGAGTGGAGCATCACTGGGCGCAGGCCTTTGCCGGGATCATCCAGAACCCGCCCAACTGGTACGTGTCGCCCAACGGCATGACCGGCTTTAATCCCATATTTTTCTCCAGCTCCATGCACAGCATGGCGTCGGACATGCACCAGGTGTTCGTCTCGGCGCCGCGCTCGAGTTCCAGTGGTTCAGGCTTCGGCGGCGGGGGTGGCGGCGGTTTTTCGGGCGGCGGCTTCGGTGGCGGGGGCGGCGGGGCGTTCTGATGAGCAAAAGAGTTTGCCCTGGGACTCTCTTTTGCAGAGGTCGCAAAGTGGAAAACTGAGCGGTCTGAAGTCAGACCCCGGCAGCTTGAGAAGGAATCCACTTGAGAAGATTCATCATCACCGGCGCGCCGGGCGCAGGGAAGACAGCGATTATCCGGCAGTTAGAACTCGACGGGTTCAGCGTAGTCGAAGAAGCAGCTACTGCCGTCATCGCCGCCGCGCAGGCCCATGGAACGGTTCAACCCTGGACCCATCCCTCGTTCATCGATGCAATCGCGAGTCTGCAAAGAGATCGTCAGATTCGGGCGTCTTATCAACCTGATGAGGTTCAGGTTCACGACCGTTGCGTCGTGTGTACCGCGGCATTGGCAGCCTACCTCGGGCACCCTCATACGCCCCTTCTTGCCGGCGAACTGGAGCGCGTCAAAAAAGAGGCAATCTACCAACGCCGGGTCTTCTTCATTCGAAATCTCGGCTTTATCACGCCTACCGAAGCGCGGCGAATCAGCTTTGAGGAAACGGTGCGCTTTGAGAAAATTCACGAAGAGACTTACCGGGACTTCGGCTTCGAACTGGTTTCGGTCGAGCCCGGAAGTCTGGCGGAACGGGTCAGGACAATCAAAGCGGCCATCGGTTAGTCGGAGCGCACAATTCGGATCCATGCTACGTGGTGTTTCGATCACCACACCTGGTACGTACTCGGATGTATGCTTAGAATCCGAACAGCTGCCCAAATCCTATTTACCGTTGATTGCTATCGCCGATGAAACAAGTGTTTGGTGAGGGTGGGCCAGAATTCGGCGAACGCATTGCCGCCCATCCTTCCGGCGAAGCCCAGTGCGGTGCGCAGACAGGCGTCGCCGAAGCTGGATTCACTGTCTGCCCTCCAGGTGTTCGAGAGGAAGTTGTTACCGGCGGTGGCGGCATAGCGGGCGTAGGCCGGAGCGAAAGAGCCATCGGCCCGGCGGGCGACGAAGGTCATCACCACGATGTTCTTTATCCGCTCCTTGACGGGTCTCCCGGCAGCGCGAAAGTATCGTGGGTCTTCTCCCCAAAGAGCGCCTAGACCCGCCTCCATCGCGTTGCCGGTGGCGACCCCGGTGAAGCGCATGCCATAGCGCTTGCTCAAGCCCTTCCAGTGAGGTCCGTACTCGCGTGGGCTGTTTCTGGCAGTTCCGAAACTCGCGGTGAACAGGCCGGCAGAGAGGCTCTCCGGACCGAGCGTGCTTTTTGCGAACCAATCGATCCGCTGTCGGTCCGTGATGGGTTGATAGGAGCTGGCAGTATTGCCGAATGCTTCCGCAGGTTGCTCAGAGAGAATCTGACCGGCGGCCTGAGCCGTCATCAGAACGAGAAAAGCGAGGAAAAATCCCGGATATGCTTTCACAGGTATTGGTTGCCATTCGGTGTACAGAGTTTGCTTGTCTAAGGTGATCAGGGTAGGAGACTGGTGTCGAAGCCGGGCTGGAGCATCCCGCACCACGGCAAGATTCCGGCAGTTTCGGCCGATAGCTCACAACCCGGGGCGCGAGGGTGAGTCCCACGCCTTAGGGGGAACCTAGTTCTTACCGGTTCTGTTGCGTTATCAGGCTGTTCCGAGGGGCGTCATCCGTGATATAACCGCGCAAGCAGATGGTTGTGGCTCCATTCAGGAGATCCGGCATGGGGCTGGGTTTCGCAGCTGGAAATGGGCAGGAGCGAGGAGGTCTTGTGTCCGACGCGCGCACGGGGAAGCGGTTTCCCCTGGAATTGCCGATTAAGATCCACAAATCAGAGGAAGGCGGCGAGCACAGCGGCGTCACAGGAAATCTGAGCGCTGCCGGAGTCTACATCAAAGCTGACGCCGCGCTGGAGATGGGCTCGACCGTCGAATTCGAGATTACTCTACCGGCGGAAATGACGGGGGCCAAAGAGGGTGTAGTCATCCAGTGCCGGGGGCGCGTGGTGCGCACCGACGAACCTGCCGGCGGTCCCACGGAGGCGCGGGGTGTGGCCTGCGTGATTGACTCCTACGATTTCGTTCGCCATTAAAGGCGAGGAGCTGACAGAGATGCTGAAATTGATTCTGGCCGACAATCAAGCGATCTTCCGGGCAGGCATCGCCAAAGTGCTGGCGGTTGAGGATGAAATGCGCATCGTGGCGCAGGCGCAAACCCAGGAGCAGATGTTCATGGCCCTGGACAAATTTCGCGCCGCGGTTCTGGTGGTTGCGGGCGGCTTCCATTCCGATTTCACCGGCATATTGCAGGCCGCCAGCAAAGCCAAAACCCGGGTCGTGGTGCTGGCCGATACCGGCGAGAGCGCGCAGCGCTACATGGGCGCGGGGGCCAACGGTGTGGTCTATCGCAACGTCACCAGCGCGGCGCTGGTG
>JBARIF010000544.1:0-9207 GCA_049799615.1 Terriglobales bacterium | reverse complement strand
GGGTGGGGTTTTTGATCTTGAATTTCCCGCCCTGTCGTTCCACAAAACGGAACGACGAGGGCGGGGCACCCAGTTTACTGTGCGGCCTTTACTTCGTTCCAGATTTCGTTTTAATTGGCGCGGCGCGGAACGTTCTGCCAGAAGTAAAGACGCTTCTGATAGTTGTCCACATCGTCGAGATGCAGACCCTTGATTTCGTCCGGCGTCATGAATTGTGCCGCCTGCGGGTTGGCCGGAGTGTACCCGGTGACATCGGTGACCTTCTTCTGGGTTTGTGCCTCGACCATGTACTCCAGAAATTTGTGCGCCAGGTCTTTGTTCTCGCTGCCCGCGGTGATCATCAGGTGATCAATCCAGCCCGTGGTGTTTTCCCTGGGAATAGTTTCGCCGACGGGAAAATTGATCTTGCGGAGCTGGTTGGTCATGAGCGGCCAGCCCATAGCTGCGACGACTTCGTGGTTCTGGAACAGATTAGTCAGCTCGCCTCCAGTGGACCACATCTTGCGGATGTTCGGCTTCAGTTCCAGCAGCTTCTTCTTGACCGCTTCGAGCTGTTCATCAGTAAGGTTGTAAAGCTGCGAGGGGTCGGGCGTGTCGTAGCCCAGAATTTGGGCTGCCATATAGACCGTCGAAAGATCGTCCCAGACCGAAATTTTGCCGCGATACTTCGGGTCCCAGAGCACGGTCCAGCTATCCGGAGGTTTGGGGAAAACTGTGGTGTCATAGAGCAGCGGGTCCGGCCCCCACATGAAGGGCACGCCGTACACCTGTCCCTTGATCCGCACCAGACGCAACGACGTGAGCTGGGGAGAGAGTTGGCCGTAGCTGGGAATCTGCGAAAGATCGAGCGGCAGGGCCAAACCGGCCTCGGCGATGGAAGTAGCGACATCGCTCGAAGGCGAAATCACATCGTAATTTCCCGCGCTGCCGCCGCGCAGCTTGGCGACCAGTTCATCACTCGAGCCCATGTACGAGGCGGAAACCTTGCAATGATACTTTTCTTCGAAGGCGTGCACGAACGACGGATCGGCATAGCCTTCCCAGACCAGCAGGCTCAGCGTGGGAGTCTTCTTGCCACAGGAACCCAGGAGGACAGCGGCGGCAAACAACGAAAGCGAAAATGCCAGACGCCGGATCATCACTTCATCTCCCCTGTCGTCGGTTTGTCCGGTGCCTGATAGACAACTTTTCCGCCCACCATGGTCAATGACACTTTCGTATCTGCGATTTTGCCGGGATCGATTTTGAAAAGGTCCTGGGAGAGTACGATCAGGTCGGCCAGCTTTCCGGGCTCGATCGAGCCTTCCGTTTTTTCACGATGCCCCGCAAACGCCGCGCCCAGAGTATAGGCCTTGATGGTGTCCTCGAGGCTGATGCGCTCCTGAGGCACAAAGCCACCGGGAGGATCGCCTTCTCTCGTCTTACGGGTTAGAGCATTCTGCACTCCCGGCCAGGGATTCAACGTGACCACCGGCCAATCGCTGCCGAAAGCGAGCACTCCGCCCGTGCTCTCGATGCTGTGCCAGACCCAGGCGCGCTGCGCCCGCTCCGGGCCCACGTTGCGCGCCCAGATTCCCAGCGTGTCTTCATCCGGATAGGCATGCAGGGGCTGGAAGCTGGCAATAACTCCGAGTTTGCCGAAGCGCGGAATATCCTGCGCGCTGATGGTCTCGATGTGCTCGATGCGGGGACGCATGTCGTGGGTGTGATTGGTTTCAGCCGCGCCTTGGTAGGCGTCGAGCGCCAGCCGCACCGCTTTGTCACCGATGGCATGGGTAAAAATCTGCAGCCCACGATGATCGAGTTCGGTGACGGCTTGCTTGTATTTCACGGGGTCCCAGAACGGTTTGCCGATCTTGGTCGGATCGTCGCTGTAAGGCTCGAGCATGGCGGCGGTGTGGGCCTCGATCACGCCGTCGAGCATGGTCTTGACCGCCCCGCCAGAAATCCAGTCGTCGGCATAGGTGCGGCGCGCCTGCTCGATCTTCGCGATCTCATCCGGCTTGAGTTCCGGCGGATCGAGAAAGTAGGAGATGTAGAACCGGAGCGTCAGTTCGTTGTTCTGCCGCAATTGGTTGTAAAGGTCGAGCCATTCGAAGTCGCCGCCCGCGCTGTGCACCCGCACCAGACCAAACTTGTTGGCTTCGCGCATTCCCAGGCGAAGAGCGGCCAACCGTTCTTCGCGGGTCGGCTTGGGAGTCAACCTGGCGATCAGATCGTCGGCCGATTCCTGCAGCGCTCCCGTGGCCTCACCCTGGGAGTCGCGCATGATCCGGCCATTGGGAGGGTCAGGCGTGTCGCGCGTGATGCCCGCCATTTCCAACGCCTTGGTGTTGGCCCAGGAACTGTGGCCGTCGAAGGCGCGCAGGAACACCGGACGATCGGGCACCACCTCGTCGAGGAATTTTTTGTCCGGCAGGGCAGAGGGGCCGAAGGTTGGATAAGTCCAGCCCATGCCTTGAATCCACTTCTCTTCGGGATGAGCGTCGGCGTACGCTTTCACGCGCTCTTGAATCTCAGCCACAGACTTCGATCCGTTGAGATCCACCTGGGTGAGGCCGAGAGAGCCTTCCATGAAGTGGATGTGACAGTCAACGAAACCGGGAAGGATCAACTTACCCTGCGCGTCGATCACTTTGGTGGAAGGCCCGCGATAGGCGGCAATGTCTCTCTTGTTCCCTACGGCGAGAATTTTTTCTCCCCGGATGGCGAGGGCTTCCGCCCAGGGTTGCTTTGCGTTCACGGTGTAGATCCGCGCATTTACAATAACCATGTCCGCCGTCGCCGACGGCTGCGCCCACGCGCTGCCCAACAGAGCGAGTACAACCAGAAAGACTGGAAGACGACGCCCTCCGATGTGAGACTTGCCGGATTCGACCAAGACTCGCTCCTGTGTATCGTTTCGCAGAATTTCGCCGCCCGCTAGAACGTCGGAGGCGTATTGACCCACAGCACCCAGGTCTCGCTGCGGCCCGGGTTTTTCCAGCTATGCGGCGTTGCGCTTTCGAAATAGAAACTATCGCCCGGCTGGAGATGGTACTCCTCTTCTTCCAGAGAAATCTGCAATTCTCCCTGCAGGATGTACAGGAATTCCTCGCCTTCATGATGGTAAGACTCGCCGCTGCCGGAGTGAGGAGCGATGCGGAACAGATGTGGCTCCATCACGGTGTTGCCCCAGGCCAGCAATTCCATGCGCACACCGGGGCCCGCTTCGAGCACCTTGCGCTTGTCGGGCGACACCAGCCGGATGTTCGATTCCGCCGGATCGAAGAAATCCAGGATGTTGGTTTTGTAAAAGCGCGCCAGCTTGCGCAGAGTCGAAACCGAAGCGCTCATGTGCGAGCGCTCGAGCGCGCTCAGAAATCCCAGCGAGATCCCGACCGTCTTCGCCACCTGCGCCAGGGAGAGCCCGCGCCGGTTACGCAACTGGCGCAGACGCGTGCCGATGGCGCCGGAGGCTCCGTTTGAGGAAGGCCGCAGCAGGCCGTCGCGCTTCAAGAGTTGCACAATGGCGGGCGCGTTCAAGCCCCGCACCTTGCGCAGGAAGCGGGCCCGCTTGAGCAGTTTCACGTCTTCGGGGGCGTACAGGCGATACTTGCTGGCGGTGCGGTGCGGACGGGTGAGGCCCAGGCTCTCCCAGGAGCGAATGACGGACGGGGAAACGCCGACCAGGCGCGCCACATCACCGATTTTCAAGTAGGGTTTTTGCTCCGCCGGCTTCATTCCCGAACCCTGATTCCCGCGAATTTAGCGATCAGCCGTAGCGCTATTTTTTGCTTGACAGTCTGCAGATATTGCTTCTAACCTTGCGCGATTATAGCAAGGTTTGCTTTAGCTGCAAGCTTTGCTTTTTCAAATTGAAACTTCGACTTGCAGCTCGGAGATCCCCCATGCCTTCGCAGACAGCGCGCTGGACGAGCCGCTGGCTCGTCGTCCTGTTTTGTCTTGCTTCCTCCACTTTCCTTCTGGCCCAGAGCACGGGCGGCAGAATTCTGGGCCGGGTCGCCGACCCCAGCGGTGCCGTTCTTTCCAACGTAAAGGTCTCGCTGGTGAATGAAGCCACCGGCGTCAGTCGCGAAGCGGTGACCAGCGACAGCGGTGACTACGTTCTGGTCGAGGTACAGCCGGGCAGTTACAGGGTGGAGTTTGAGGCGCGCGGCTTCAAGAAGAATGTACAGAAGAACGTGGTGGTGCAGGTCAACCAGGTGGTCACTCTGAACTCCACCCTGCAAATTGGCGGCACGCAGGAAGTGGTCGAGGTGACGGGCGAAGCGCCGCTGGTTGAGACCACCAGCACCCAGATGGGCGCGGTGGTGAACCAGCGAGCGGTTTCCCAGTTGCCGCTAAACGCGCGCGATACTTACCAGTTGCTGCAGTTGCAGCCCGGCGTGCAGTCGCAGACCGGTTCCGATCTCTTCTATGGCAGCGACAACGCCGGCGTGGTTTCGGTGAATGGCGGGCGTGGACGCTCCAACAACTTCAGCGTCAACGGTGGCGACGCCAACGACCAGTTTGCCAACCTGCCCGCAGTTCAGCCCAGCCCGGATTCCATTGAAGAGTTTCGCGTCCTGACCAACACGTTCGATGCCGAATACGGACGCAACTCCGGCGCCGTGGTCAACGTAGTGACTAAGTCCGGGACCAACACCTTTCATGGCAACGTGTACGAATTTTTCCGGAACAAGGTGTTGAATGCGACCGGCCCCTTGGACAGTGAAAAGCCCGATTTCAAACAGAACCAGTTCGGGGGGACATTTGGCGGGCCCATCAAGAAGGACCGGACATTCTTCTTCGCCTCCTACGAGGGCCGGCGCATCCGGCAGGGAATCTCCTCCGACTCGATCGCTGTGCCGACGGCCAACGAACGCGCGGGAGACTTCTCTGGGCAGAGCGTGTTTTCCGGCACCCTGAACGATCAGTTCGTAGCCGACACGTTAAATGCCCGCCCCGGTTGCACGGCTGCGGTCCAGACCGCCGGCGGCGATCCCATCGCAGCCGGGAACGATTTCGCCAATATTTTCCCGGGCAACGTGATTCCCACCGAGTGCATGGATCCGACCGCGGTGGACCTGATGAACCAGTTCGTGCCGCGCTCCAACCGTCCGGATGGAACTTTCCAGACCGTCTCCGGTGTCCACCAGGATCGCACCGACCAATTAACTTTCAAGTTCGACCATCGGATCAATGAGAAGCAAGGTTTTTCCGCCTACTACTATTTCGACGACAGCACTCTGTTCGATCCCTATTCGCGTTTTCAGGCGGGCGGAGCTTCCGTGCTGGGCTTTGGGGCCAATACCAAAGACCGCTACCAGCAATGGAACCTCACCCACAACTGGACTATCAGCAACAATTTGGTAAACGAGGCCCATTTCACTTATTTCCGGGAGGCCCAAAGGAACTTCCTGCATCCGGCGCATACCAACCTGGTGCAGGATTCCTGCGCTACGGTCCCGTCCGATGCCTGCTTTAGTGACGGTACCGCCGCCAATGATACCGGCATCCATCCCCGGCTCGGTGCCGGGCGCGAAGGTGTGCCCTTTGTGGACGTCTCGGGCCTGTTCTCTTACGGCAACAACTTCGAGGGTGAGCTTCCCCAGGTGGGTAACACCTTCCAGTGGTCCGATAGTCTGACCTGGGTGAAGGGAAGTCACACCTACAAGTTTGGTGCCGATGTGCGCCGCCAGCGCTTTGATCAGACCCTGTTCTACAACATCAATGGCCTCTACAGCTATTACGGTGGCAGCAATAACGATGTAGGCAGCGATGATCTGATGCCCAATTACCTGCTGGGACTACCCGACAGTTTCAGCCAGGGTTCCGCACAGGTGGAAAACGTGCGCAGCACGATCTTTGCCCTCTTTGCTCAGGACAGCTGGAAAATCCGAAAGAACGTAACCTTGAACTACGGGTTGCGCTGGGAGTTGTTTACTCCGCTAACCGACGTGAGCAAGCATGTCCAGAGCTTCCGTCCCGGACAAGTCAGCACAATTTATCCCTGCCAGTTCACCGATCCGGTGATGACCACGATTTTCCAGAATGCCGGAGTGGCTAACCCGGATTGCACCAACACTGGAGTCGTTCCCACCGGGCTGGTCGTGCCCGGCGACGCCGGCGTGCCTGCGGGCCTCACCAGCACCTATTACAAAACCTTTGCTCCGCGGCTGGGAATTGCGTGGAGCCCGGGCGATTCCGGCAAGACCAGCATCCGGGCAGGATGGGGGCTTTTTTATAACCCGATGGAGCAACTGGTGCTGGAGCAATTCAGCGCCGAGCCTCCATTTGGCGGCAGCAACATCATCAACGCTCCGCTGTTCAACACACCCTACCTGCAGCAGGACGGCACACAAAAACCGAATCCCTTCAACGGGATTCTCAACCCTCCGCGGGGACAGCCCGTGGACTGGGCGCTCTACCGTCCCTTGCTGCTGTACGGTCAATTCCAGCCGCACCTGCGGACCCAGTATTCGACCCAGTACAACCTGAATATCCAGCGCGAGCTGACCCAGGACCTGGTTCTCCAGGTGGGCTATGTGGGATCGCAGGGCCACCGGTTGCTGGCCAGTCACGACGTCAATTTCGGCAATGCCCAGACTTGTATCGATCTGAACTCAGTTCTGGGCGACGGCACCTGCGGCCAGTTCTACGCGGACAGCCCGTTCACAATTCCCGCCGGGACGACTTTACCCGTGCCCTTCCACCTTCCCTACTCCGCCAATGGAGGCGGCCCCACGGTCATTCCCCAGGGCACTACGCTGGCCAATGATCTGCAACTGGTCGGCTTGAGGCGGTACTCTTCTCCCAACTGCGATCCTCTGACCGGAACGGGATGCCCGCAGGACGGCACGCCGGTCTTCTCCAGCATCTTCGCCGAAGACACGATTGCCAACTCCAACTACAACTCCCTACAGGTGTCTCTGGAGAAGCGTTTCTCGCACGGGCTGCAGGCTGAGATGGCCTATACCTTCAGCAAGTCGTTTGACCAGGCCTCCAGCTTCGAAGGCGAACTGAATCCCCTGGATCCACACGGTACCTACTCGCTTTCCCAGTTCGACGCCCGCCACCGGCTGGTGCTCAGCTACGTGTGGCAGTTGCCGATCCCCAAGTATTCAGGCTTCGCGGGCAAGGTGCTCAGCGATTGGGATGTTTCGGGCATCTACACCTACCAGTCGGGATTCCCCATTCGCATCACTTCCTCCGCCGACAACGAACTGATGTACAGCGCGTTCTTTGAATACCCGGGCGAGCCTAATCAACTAGCGCCGTTTCGCAGAACGGACCCGAAAGCCACTGGCGGCTACTGGTTCGATCCCAACAGCTTCACTGAGAATGCTTCCGACAATAGCCAACCGCCTTGTTCCGCAGGCGCCGTGTTCAATTGTTACGATCCGAGCCTGTTCGGCAAGATCGGGAGCGCCAGGCGCACTATCTGCTGCGGTCCGCCCGTCAACAACATTGACTTTGCCGTGCACAAGGTACTGCCGGTGGGAGAGGGTAGGCGGTTTGAGTTCCGCGCCGAGTTTTTCAACCTCTTCAACCATTCGCAGTTCAATAGCCCGGATGGGAGCACGACCGACGGTTCGGATTTTGGCCGCATCCTGCGCGCCAAGCAACCGCGCCTGATTCAGATGGCCTTGAAGTTCTACTTCTAGCCGGAAAGCGTTAGAGTAGAGACAGCTTTCAAACCCGGGCGGCTGTGGTCGCCCGGGCATTCTAATGGCCGCGATCAGAGCGGCTTGAGCCATTCCTGGAGACCCGATGTACCCCGCACTGCAGCACGAGCTCGAAACTTTCGAACGTCGCACACCGAAATCCGCCGCCGCTCACAAGAAGAACCTCAAACGCATTCCGCTGGGAGTCGCCAGCAATTACCGGGCTTACGATCCTTATCCGATTTTTGTGAAAGAGGGATCAGGAAGCAAGTTCCGCGACCTCGACGGCAACGAGTATATCGATCACAACCTTTGTTTCGGCGCGCTCATGGCCGGACACTGCCACCCCGCGGTCATGAAAGCGGTAGAAAAACGCCTCAGCACCGGCACCATGTTCGGTATGCCGCACGACATGGAGTGGGAACTGGCGGAGGAAATCTGTAACCGATTTCCGGTCGAGATGGTGCGCTTCGGCAACAGCGGAACGGAAGCCACCATGCACTCCATCCGCCTGGCTCGCGCCGCCACCGGCCGCGACAAGATCGTAAAGTTCGAAGGCGCGTACCACGGGCTGCACGATTCTGCCCTGGTCAGCGTGAAGCCGCACGCACCGGATTACGGCGATGTCAACGCTCCTACTTCGGTCCCCGGTGGGCTCGGAGTACCGAAGTCAGCCGTGGCCAACGTGCTCATTGCCACGTTCAACGATTTGGCCAGCGTAGAGTTGCGATTCAAGCAGAACCCCGGCGAGATCGCGGCGATCATTCTCGAACCTATCCTGATGAATGTGGGCCTGTGCATTCCGCAGGCGGGTTTTCTGGAAGGGTTGCGCGAGATTTGCACCAGAAACGGCGCGCTTCTGATCTTCGATGAAGTCAAAACCGGCGCCAAGCTGGGATGGGGCGGCGCCTCCGAATATTTCGGCGTGCAGCCGGACATGATCTGCCTGGCGAAGTCGATCGGCGGCGGCCTGCCCCTGGCAGCCTTTCTCGCGCACAAGTCCGTGATGGACCTGATCTCGCAACATAAGGTCTTCCACGGCGGTACGTACAACACCAATCCGGTCTCGATGGCGGCAGGTCTGGCCACGTTTCGCGAGGTGCTCACCCGCGAGAACTACGTCCACGTGGACAAGCTCAGCAAGAAGCTGACCGAGGGCTACAGGAAGATCGTCGCTAAGTCGGGCTTGCAGGGCTACATCGCCAGCGCCGGAGCCAACGGCGCACTGATGCTGTATCCGCAGGAGATTCGCAACTACCGCGACTGGGAAGCCATTGACGTCGATCTGTGGCGGCACTACTGGTTCGCCATGGTCAACCGCGGAGTGATGGCCCAACCTTACTGGTGGGACGAGCAGTGGACTATCTCCGTGCAGCACACCGAGGCAGATATCGACAAGCATCTGTCCGCATTCGAAGATGTGGCCCCCGCGCTGGCCAAAGCGCAGCAGGAACGTGTCGGAGAAGTAGTAGCCGTAGCGCACTAGATTTTCGTAGCGCCGCCGTCCCGGCGGCTGTCGTGGGGGCGTCCCGCCCCCACAGCGAGGGCAGGATGCCCT
>JBARIF010000543.1:0-2632 GCA_049799615.1 Terriglobales bacterium | reverse complement strand
ATGTACGTCAACGTCAGTATTGCGGTTCCACTTGGCCGTCAACTTGTCATTCCTGCTTCTGGCGTCCTGCATTCCGGCACGCAAGAAGTGGCCTTTATCGACCGTGGCGACGGCTATCTCGAACCGCGTGAGATTGAGGTCGGACCGCGACTGGACGATCACGTAGTCGTCCTGACGGGTTTGAAGGTGGGCGAGCGTATTGTCAGTTCGGCCAATTTCCTTGTGGATTCAGAATCGCAGCTGCAGGCAGCGATTGGGTCGTTCACGCCTCCTCCGCCGGGTGCAGGAGCGGCGACGGCGATGAATAGACCGGCCGAGCACATTGCGGTCGATTTCAGCACGGATCCATCACCGCCACATAAAGGAGCAAACTCTGTCCGAGTGAAGCTCACCAGCTCGGACGGCAAACCTGTCGCCGGGGCGGAAGTGACCGCGACCTTCTTCATGGCAGCCATGCCGGCGATGGGTATGGCCGCTGTGCGAAGCGTCGGCACACTCCAGGAAAAGGGAGATGGCGTTTACGAGGGCCCTCTGGAACTGCAGACCGCGGGCACCTGGCAAATCACGGTAATGGTGACACGTGGCGGTCAGACGATTGCCAGCAAACAGCTCAGCGTGAGCGCCTCGGGAGGCATGTGATGATCTCCCGAATTATTGAGTGGTGTGAACAAAATCGGTTTCTGGTCTTTACTGGGGTGGCGCTGCTCACTGTAGCGGGTGTGTGGAGTCTGCGCCACGCTCCATTGGACGCGCTTCCCGACATCAGCGACGTACAGGTGGTGATTCACACCGAATGGGCGGGTGAGCCACCCAATGTCATCGAGGACCAG
Source organism: Terriglobales bacterium (assembly GCA_049799615.1). Classification (GTDB taxonomy): domain Bacteria; phylum Acidobacteriota; class Terriglobia; order Terriglobales; family Acidobacteriaceae; genus JAIQFF01. The sequence goes on along the minus strand of JBARIF010000543.1, from coordinate 1,802 downwards.
GTCACTTACCCAATCGTCACCACGTTGCTGTCAGCACCTCATGTTAAGTCCGTGCGTGCGCAGACCATGTTTGGGGATTCGTACGTTTTCGTCGTATTTGAAGACGGAACGGATCTTTACTGGGCGCGTTCGCGGGTCACGGAATACCTGCAGCAGATCGGGGGACGGCTGCCAGCGGACGTTCATCCCGCCATCGGACCCGACGCCACCGGCGCCGGCTGGGTGTATGAGTACGCGGTTATCGATCGCACTCACAACAAGAGTCTGGCCGATCTGCGGGCCTTACAGGACTGGTATCTCCGCTACCAACTGGAGACCGTGCCGGGCGTGGCCGAGGTCGCAACCATCGGCGGTTACGTCCGCCAATACCAGGTAAAGCTCGATCCCAACAAGCTGTTTTCGTATGGCATTCCTGTCTCCACCGTAATCGAGCGCGTGCGCGATAGCACCAACGAAGTTGGCGGCAATGTCCTCGAAATGAATGGTGCCGAGTACATGGTGAGGGGCCTAGGCTACCTGCGGTCCGTGGCCGACCTGGAGAACGTTCCAGTCGCGACAAAAAATGGAACCTCGGTGCTGCTGCGCGACCTGGGCAGCGTGGATTTCGGACCGGAGGTACGCCGCGGGGCGGCCGACTGGCAGGGCGAAGGGGAGGCTGTCGGCGGAATTGTGGTGATGCGTTTCGGCATGAACGCGCTTGACGTGATCAGCGGTGTGAAAGCCAAGCTACATGAGATCGCACCCTCGCTTCCTCCCGGAGTGGAGATTGTTACGGGCTATGACCGCTCATGGCTGATCAATGAATCCATCAAGACGCTGAAGCGGGATCTGATCATCGAAGCCATCATCGTCAGCTTCGTATGCATAGCCTTCCTGTTCCATCTACGCTCGGCGTTGGTGCCTATTATCACGCTGCCGATCGCGGTACTGGCGGCCTTCATTCCCATGTACTACCTCAACGTGAGTTCCAATGTGATGTCGTTGGGCGGGCTGGCTTTGGGGATTGGAGTGTTGATCGATGCCGCTATCGTGATGGTCGAGAATGGTTACAAGCATCTGGCGGAACGCAGCGGCCTTGCTCCCGGCGAGCACACTGAGAAGCTCAGCTCCCATGAACGCAGATCCATCTTGGTGCGAGCCGCAAAGCAGGTTGGCCCGGCGTTGTTCTATTCGCTGAGTATCATTCTGGTGTCGTTCCTTCCCGTGTTCTTGCTGGAGGCACAAGAAGGCCGCATGTTCCGCCCGCTGGCCTGGACCAAGACGTCGGCGTTGGCCTTCTCCTCGCTGCTTTCGATCACGCTCGTCCCGGTGCTCATGCCGCTGTTCATTCGCGGCCGGTTGCGCCCCGAATCACAGAACCCCGCGGCACGATTCACTCAAGCCATATACCTGCCAGTTTTGCGGTGGTGTCTGTGGCATTGGAAATTGCTGATCGCCATCAACCTGATCTTTCTGGCTGTGACCATTCCCCTGTACTTCAGGCTGGGCAGCCAATTCATGCCTGCATTGTACGAGGGGTCAGCCCTGTACATGCCAACCTCCTTGCCGGGGATTTCCATTCAGCAGGCGACGTTGCTGATGCAGGAGCAGGACCGTATCATCCGCTCCTTTCCCGAGGTGAAAAGTGTGTTCGGGACGGTGGGCCGCTCTGATAGCGCTACCGACAATGCGCCCCTCGACATGTACGACACCACCATCATGTTGAAGCCTCAGGAGAAATGGCGGCCGGGTATAACGTATGAAAAGCTGATCGCGGAAATGGATGCCAAGCTCCAATTCCCCGGTCTGACCAACACCTGGAC
>JBARIF010000542.1:0-2790 GCA_049799615.1 Terriglobales bacterium | reverse complement strand
GAGCCGAAATCGTTTCTTTCCGACACGAAACAGAAGCAAGGGTGCAAACGGCCTAGCTGCTGAGGCTTATCTGTGCCAAAAGGACTTTTCTAACAATATCGAACCTACGGTTTTCGCTTTAAGTGGTTGGGGCGTAGCTCAAAAGAGAAGGGAATTGAGAGTACGTTCGGATGGTTGCAAGCCCCCGCAACCAACTAACTTCTTGTTACGCAACGGCTTCCAATTTCTGAGATTGGAGGCCGTTTTCATTGATTGCAGTTAAGCCGACAAATGGCTCGGTTTCTTGAGCCTTTGCTACGGCGCGCTCAATCGCTAGACCTGCCTTGCGTGCGGCTTCAACATTGCCCACCCACTCAGGCTTCCCACCGTAAACGTCAAGCGTGAAAGAGCCAGTCAATGCATGGCCTGCTCTTTCCTGAATGACTTTCAGTGGGACGCAGAGTGAGTCAAGCAACGCGACGTTGAAGTGTCGGAAGGCGTGGAAACCTGCCTGCTGGATTCCAAGGGATTTGAGGAGCATCCTCATCTTGCGACGACGGAATACGTTCATGTCCCAAGGGCTTCCTGTCGAAGCAGAGAACAAGAATTCATGGCCCTTCGCCTTCTGGCTCGCAATCTGTTCCCACAACAATGTGACAAGCTGAGGGGAGAGCGCGAGAGTTCTCACTGCATTGTCAGTCTTCGGGTCTTGTGTCTTGCCGTGCCAAACCGATTGATTCACCGTGAGTCGTTCGTCGGCAATATCAATCAGTCTTAGCCCTGCAAGTTCCCCTGCTCTCAAACCAGTCTCCGCCGCGAGCCAATAGAAAACCCTGTGCTCACCCTTCGACGCCACGATGATTTCTGCAACTTCGCTGAGGCTGAAGAATTTCGGTTTCTTGTTCGCCTTACGTGGGAGTTTTGGTTTTGGAAGCATAGAGTCAACGTATTTCTGTGCGAGAGCAGCATTCCAAATGAGGCTCACTATTCCCCACAGGTTACGAATCGTCTTTGGGTCAAGCCCTTTGCAATCCATTGAAGCGATAAGACGTTGAATGTCCCCAGCGTCTATCTTCCGCATGTCCTTCGGCCCGAAAGCTGTTTTCAACCGTTTCAAGTGACCGCCAATGCCGGATTGAGTTGAAGGCTTCGACAGAGATAGATAATCACTCTCCCAAATCTGTGCGAAGGCTTCAAACGTTGCGTTTGTGCGTTCTCTTAGCGGTGCAGAGAGGGAAGAGTTCACACGATCAAGGTAGGGCTGCAACAGTCTTTGCGCGTCCCTCTTACGTGTGATTGTCTCCCCGGTCTTGACCGGACTGAGAACGATTTGTTTGCGAACGCGTCGTTCTAAGCCGTGGGAATCGAGAACGTACTCAGCGTACATTCCTAACCACTGCGTTTTGGTCTTGTTAAGAAACACAGACCCTTTCTGGAATCTTCGACGTGACACGATGTTTGCTCCATTCCGTGCCGCCGAATCAATCAGCGTTATCGTATCCGAATCGCTGACCTGCTGGAAACCACTTCTATTTCTTAAAGGTGTTACTGCATATGCGTTCACTCATACCGGATGTGCCCACTGTTCTGGGCTGCTATCGAACATCTGCCGACTTTTGGGGTCGGTCATAGCCACGAAAGCCTGTGTCAAACCTCATCCCATCTCGTACCGCGCTAACCGTCATCAAGAATGGGTCGCATGGCAGCAAAATGCCTTTGATATTTGCCCTCATCCAGCACGCCCCTTTCTCGATTCATCGGTCCACCTCCGCTCTCTCGTTTTCTTCTAGGTATGCTTTACATTGCATTTCAACTACCGCGGCGTTTTGGCACTGTCTCAGCACGCTCAAGTGCTCTAGCTGCTCAGGTGTTAAATGAGTTCCCTTCCGTCGGCGCGGACCCGGTTGGGCCTTCAACCAGTCGGCCCGTGATCCTTGGGGGAGGGGAACCGCAACAGGTGGGGGAGGCTCCGCTCCCTTTAATTTATGTCCTATTTCTTGTGTATTAACTAAATAGTTATCAGTCGGAACAATTGCACCCGCCTTCGCGGGAACCTTTGGCTGTCTCTCTATATTTAGGTCTTCATTGCTATCAACGGGCGAGATTCCATCGGGACATTCGGAACTTCGTTCAATACCTTCCCCAGGCGGAGGTATAGAAATATCTTCATTCTCACAAGTACAAAATGAAGGAGGCATTCCGTTGTGGTCAGTTAACTGGCCAGTTTTATATTGGTCAGTTTTAATTTGGTCAGTTCTATATTGGTCAGTTCTATGGTCAGTTTGGGTATCACCATGAGAAGTGGTACTGCTCACCGTGAAAGGTGGGCACTGCTCATTATGAGTAGTGAGACCCTCCACTTGAGCATCAACAGGCTTCACTTGAGAAGGGACATTGCTCACGACGAGGGGTGGTTGATCATCGGCAGACCGCTCACCATGAGCATCTGCGGCCGCCTTTTCTTGTAGCCCCCGAAAACTGGACCGCCTAGAATGTGAGTTCTCCCAGACCCAGGAGAGGAGAACGGCCATGAAAGGCACGCGACACAGCGAAGAGCAGATCATCGCGATCCTGAAGCAAGGTGAAGCAGGATTGGCGACGGCGGAGCTATGCCGACAGCAGGGGATCAGCGAGCAGACTTACTATCGCTGGAAGGCGAAGTACGGCGGGATGGACAGCGGCGAGGCGAAACGGCTGAAGCAACTGGAAGACGAGAACCGGAAGCTGAAGCATGTGGTGGCCGAGCTGACGCTGGATAACCGGGCGTTGAAAGACGTGCTTTCAAAAAACTGGTAGCGCCTGCGGGACTTC
>JBARIF010000541.1:0-1967 GCA_049799615.1 Terriglobales bacterium | reverse complement strand
CACGAAGGCAAAGCGGGCAGCGACTCTTTCCAGCACAATCGCCATCTCGCGGGAGGCAAGCATCGCGACGGGGTTGGGTTGAACGGCGCCAGCGGGAATGGCCCACAGATTCGGCTCGATCGCGTGCAACACGGCGGGAATATCCAAATCGCCGGAGAGAACATCGGTCAAACCCTTGGAGCTATCGATGCCAATCGCTTTGGCCACTCCGCCTTTCCGGAGATCACAATCAATCAGCAAAACAGGGACCCTGCGCTGGGCCAACGCTTGCGCCAGATTCAGGGCTGTTGTGGTCTTGCCCTCGCCATTCTGGGTGCTGGTAATGAGCAGAGTCTTGACCGGCTTGGAAGGCACCGACACTGCCGTTCCCAATGCGCGAAATGCTTCAGAAAGCGCGGAATTCGGATGTTTCGTCAAGCTCAGCGCTAACTGATTGGTTTCCAGAGGACGTGAGCCGAACCACGAGCCCCGTTCGAAAGGAATAATCGCGAGAGCCGGGGTGAGCATGAGGTCCTCCACTTCTTCCGCGGACTTGATGGACGAGTCCAACGCTTCTTGAGCAAAGGCTGCAATCACGCCAACGATCAGGCCCACCCACAGAGCAGCCACGATGTTTCGAAGTTTTTTGGGTCGCGCCGGAGCATTGGGTGGCAGTGCGCTATCGACCAAATGGATGTTCGTCGACCGTAGTGCCGCAGAGACCGTCGCGTCTTTCAGACGCTGCAGCAAGCTCTCGTAGAGTTGCTGATTGGTCTCGAATTCGTGGCGCAGCATGTTGTCCCGCACCAGTAACTGATTCAGCCTGCCGACGTCCTCTTTTTGCTGAGTCACTCCCGTGGCAGCCAGTCGCTCGCGTTCGCTGGCGGCCTTGTAGTCGCTGCTCATCCGGTTGATGATGCGGTCTCGCTCGTGCTCGATCTGGCTCTGGTTTGCGTCTATTTGTAGCTTCAATCGTTTTGCGTTAGGAAAGTTCGGGCCATACTGCGCCAGGGTTTGCGTGTACTGTTGCTTCAGGTCCGCTGACTTTTCTTCCAGCCTCTCCAGGAGTTCATCGTGTACGAGCGAAGCCATGTGCGGACGATTCTCAAGCACCTGGCGATAGAGAGATTCTTTCTGAATGCGCTCGCTCTTAGCGGCGGTCAAATCACGGCTTTGGTCCGCGAGCATTTGTTCGAGCACATTCTGCTTGTCGCCCGCGAAGACAATCTGATTTTGCTGCTCATAAGTGACAACCGCCTGCTGCGACTTCTCGACATTTGCCTTCAACGCCTCCATCTGTTGTTCCATCCAGCCGGAGCGCCGTATTGCCTCATCCTTCTGGCGAAAATTGTATTCGAGATACCCGTTGGCTAGGGTGGTCGCCACTTGCGCCGCTACTTGCGGATCCGGATCCTGAAAGCTGACGGAGAGCATGCGGGTCCTGGGCACTTGTTCGACTTTCAGGCGGCTGTGAAACGCTCCGATAAGCTGCACCTTGCGCTTGTCGGATTCCTGGACCCCGGCAACGTCCGCCGGCCCACCGTCAAGATGCTGTGCCAGCTTGAGCTGTTCAATCGTTTGCCACGCCAGATTTTCACTCTCGAGAACTTGACTCTGGGTTTGCAGGAAGATGTCATCCACATCTGCCTTCTGGTAGACGTCGCTCGATGACTGCGATTGCAGAAGCGGAGTTTCAGCCTCGATTTCAAGACGAGCGGTGGCCTCGTAAATCGGAGTCATAAAGAAGGAGATAACGGACACCACAGCCGTCAGCCCCAGCGCCACACTCAGAATCGTCCACCGGCGCTTCCAGAGCACGTACCCGTAAGCCGCCAGAGGCGTATCCTCTTGCGGGTTCGGCGCCCGCCCTTCGAGTGCGGGAGCCGCGGGCGATTCGACGATCTCCGAGGGAGGTGAGTAAGTAATCAGTTGGCGCGACGTCGATTGATATCTGTTATCACTCATTGGCTGCAACGCCCTTCACTTAA
>JBARIF010000540.1:0-2068 GCA_049799615.1 Terriglobales bacterium | reverse complement strand
CGCTGAGAGCTTCTCGTGGACCATTGTGTTCGTACACACGGTGAGCAGTGTGTCGCCGAACAACGGTCCGACGACGGGTGGTACGGGAGTGACGATCACAGTTAAGAACTTTGCTGCCGGGGCAACGGTCACGTTTGGTGGTAGCGCTGCGACGAACGTAAATGTAACGAACGGCACGACCATCACCGCGAATACGCCTCCTGGCAGCGCGGGCGGAGTGACAGTGACGGTGACGGTCAACAGTCAGAGCGGGAGCCTGACCAATGGCTTCACCTACAACGCGCCGGTGACGATCGGTTTTGGCCAGGTAGCGGCGGCAACCCCGCAAGCCTCGACCCAGGTGGTGGCGGTGACCTATCCAGGAGCGCAGACCGCCCACGACATGAACGTAGTGGTGGTGGGCTGGAATGACATAACTTCGACCGTGCAGTCGGTGAAAGTCAGTGTGGGGAACAGCTACAGTCTGGCCATTGGACCGACGAGCGGAACGGCACTGCGACAATCGATCTACTATGCCGCGAATATCGTCGGTGGCAGCAACACGGTGACGGTGACGTTCAACCAGGCGGCGGCGTTTCCGGACGTACGTATTCTGGAATACCGGGGTGTAAGTACGGTGGACGTGACGGCAGGGGCAAGCGGGAACAGTGCCACGGCAAGCAGCGGAGCGGCGATCACGACGGTAGCGAACGAGCTGATCTTTGGAGCGAACACCGTAGCGACCACTTCAAGAGTAGGCAGCGGGTTCACATCGCGAATCATCACCTCTCCGGATGGAGATCTTGCGGAAGACAAGGTGATCACTACAGCTGGCAGCAATAGCGCATCGGCCCCATTGACCTCTTCGGGACCTTGGGTCATGCAAATGGTCACATTCTCGGCAGTCTCCAGCCCGGCCCCTAGCGTGAACAGTGTCCTTCCAAACAACGGTCCAACAACAGGCGGTACGTCAGTCACAATCACTGGCACAAACTTTGCCGCCGGAGCGACGGTAACGTTCGGCGGCGTGGCAGCTACGAACGTGAGCCTTGTGAACAGCACCACCATGACCGCAATGACGCCGGCAGGGAGCGCGGGAGGGGTGACGGTGACGGTAACTTTCAACGGTCAGAGCGGAAGCCTGGCTAACGGGTTCACTTACATTGCTGTGCCGACCGTCAGCAGTGTCTCGCCGAACGGGGGACCGACGGCCGGGGGTACGGCGGTGACGATCACGGGTGCGAACTTCGCCGCTGGAGCAACTGTCACATTTGGCAATGCAGCGGCAACGAACGTAAATGTGACGAACACCACGACCATCACCGCGATTACTCCCGCTGGCAGCGTGGGCGCAGTAACGGTGACGGTAGCCGCCAACGGTCAGAGCGGGAGCTTGGCCAACGGATTCACATACACGACGGCACCGGTGGTGAGCAGTGTATCGCCGAACAACGGACCGACGGCGGGTGGCATCGGGGTGACGATCACGGGATCGAACTTCACCGCCGGAGTGACCGTGACGTTTGGTGGTACAGCGGCGACGAATGTGGTGGTGGTAAACAGTACGTCGATAACGGCTACGACACCGGCGCATGCCGCAGGAGCAGTAACAGTGACGGTGACGGTCAACAATCAGAGCGGAAGCCTAACCAATGGCTTCACCTACAACGCGCCGGTGGCGATCGGTTTTGCCCAGGTGGCGGCGGCGACCCCGCAAGCACCGACGCAGGTAGTACAGGTGACGTATCCGGGAGTGCAGACGGCAGGAGACTTGAACGTAGTGGTGGTGGGCTGGAACGACACGACCTCGACTGTGCAGTCGGTGAAAGACAGTGCGGGGAACAACTACAGTCGGGCGATTGGACCGACGATTGGGGCGACACTGCAGCAATCGATCTACTATGGCGCGAACATCGTCGGTGGCAGCAACACGGTGACGGTGACGTTCAACCAAGCGGCGGCGTATCCCGACATCCGTATTCTGGAATACCGGGGTGTAAGTACGCTAGACGTGACGGCAGGGGCGAGCGGGAACAGTGCTACGGCGAACAGTGGAGCGGCGACCGCCACGGTAGCGAACGAACTAATC
>JBARIF010000539.1:0-1931 GCA_049799615.1 Terriglobales bacterium | reverse complement strand
CACTTTCACTCACGAAGGCTGATTCCGGCGGCGGGCGGGACGCCCGCTGGACAGCCGGCGAGACGCCGGCGCTACCCAGGACTCAGTGCCTGGCTTATTCTCTGCAATCCCTCGCGAAACATCTCTGTGTCAACTCCCATGCCGATGCGGAAATGGTTGGACAGGCCGAAGAAATGTCCGGGCACAGCGGAGGTTTCATACTCGGTCCGCAACCGGGCCAAGAAATCATTTACGTTGCCCTTGGCAAGGCGAAGGATGGCAGTTGTGCCAAATTCAGTCTGCGGAGCGGAGATGCCGTTCTGTCTGGTGAGGAAATCCCTCAACAGCGCGCGGTCGGCTTCTACAATCTTGCGTGCACGCCCGCGGATCTGGTCAAGATTTTCCAGCGCCACAACACTCAAGAGTTCGGCGGGATGCGCCGGGATGGATGCAAACAGATCATTCAGTCGCCACATGGCAAGCGCCAGGCCCGGCTCCGCCAGGATCCAGCCGCAACGCAAGCCACTCAGACCGTAAACCTTGGTCAGACTGCTGGTGACGATGAACTCCGGTCCCAGAAGATAGGCGGTTTTCGGAGTGTTGGTGTAAACAGCGTCGAGATAGACCTCATCAACCAGCACACGCGCTCCGATGCTGCGCGCTAGTTCGCCAATCTCACGCAACACGGAATCGGAAACCAGAACGCTGCTGGGATTATGGAGGTTGGTGAGCACAATTAATTTGGTCCTCGGGGTGATCGCCCGACGAACTTCTGCGGGATCGAGCGCATACCCGTTGGCTTCGTCGCGGATGAAAGTCTTTACCGCTGCACCCAGGTATAAAAGCGTGGAAGTAAGCAACTCATAGGTGGGTTGTTCGATAACGACCTCATCGCCGGGATCGATCAGTGTGGCCATGGCCAGATGATTAGCCATGGATGTTCCGGCGGCAGCCACCACGCAATCGGGATCGACGCCACACTTCTTCGCGATGGCGTGCTGCAGGGGAGTGTAGCCATAAGTGCTGTCGCCGTTGATCTCCAGCTGATCAATGGTTACCTGAAGCTCATGAAGAGGAAACGGACCCACGCCGCTGGTCGCGAGATTGAACTTCGCGCGCCCCTGGGTTTTTGCCCACAGCATGTAATCGGAGTGTCGATGTCTCATAGGTTCGGCGGCGGCGGAGTTTGCCTCGCCCTGCGGCTCCAGTACAAATATACCGGGAAGCCGGCCAGCAGAATGAAAAGGCCGATGGCAGAATTTGCCGGGAAAGTGGCGACGGTGGTGATCACGATGGCGGCACAGGCCAGCACAAAGAGTCCCGTCGTATAGGGATGGCCCGGGGCCAGATAGAGCTTCTCCGATGAATCCTCAACCCTTCGCCGAAACACGAACAGCGATGCGGCCGTCAGGCCGAAAGAGATGAAATCCACGGAGATCACGTAGTTCAAGATCTGCTCGTAGCGTCCGGAGAGGGCGATCACGGTGGCGGTCACGCCTTGCAGCACGATGGCCACAACCGGAACTCCGGTGCGAGGCGAAAGCCAGCCCACACTCTTGAAGAAAAGGCCATCGCGCGCCATGGCGTAGTACACCCGTGGCGCGGTTAGAATCCCCTGGCTCAGAAAGCCGAGGGTGGAGATAGCGATGCCGAATGCAATCCACCGTGCGCCCCGCTCACCGAGTGCGGCGCGCATTACGGCCGACGCCGGAATGCGGGTGGCGGCGAGGCCGTCCGGCCCGAGCACACGTAAGCAAACAAAATTGACCGCCAGATAAAGGACCACGACTCCGATTACACCGATGACGAGCCCGCGGGAGAGATCGCGCCGCGGATGGCGCATCTCGCCCGCCACGAAACTCGCGGTCTGCCAACCGCCGTAAGCGAAGGCCACGGGGATCATGGCGGCGCCGATCGCGCTTCCAAGCCCCAACGAAACCGGACGGTCGAGC
>JBARIF010000538.1:0-5437 GCA_049799615.1 Terriglobales bacterium | reverse complement strand
GGACGAAAAACGGCGGCCTCAATGGCAGCCTTATCGCGGATACCATGGAGACCGCCGAACATTTCGATCAATCGATGCTGCATCCGGTAGATTTCCGCTACCGTGAGGTAATCCGTCATCTACTTGGCGAGACGCTGCAGCAGGTCACGGTTGCGCGCCACCGACTCTTCGAAGGCATCCATCACGTCAGAGCGAACCAGGTGCTGGGACGGAACCACGTTGTGCAGGTAGAACTTGAGCGCCTGCTCCAGAACATGCCGCTTGGTCTGCCCGTTCTTCTCGGCAACTGCGACGAACTCATCGTAGAGCTGGGCGTCGATCTCGGGAGTGAACTTCTTGGTTGCGCTGGTGGACATGTCCCCCGGCCTCCTGCTCAAGACTTATAACTTAGCGTCTCAACCGGGATAAATCAATATAAATCTTGATTTATACATGTTACTGATAATAAAATAGATAGTCCATCGCTATCGCAGTTCCTCCATCACCTGTTCCAGCACATCCCTGCCCGGGCGCACGGCGGATTCCGGCAGCGTCGCCAAGGGCTCTTCCGTCATGTTCAGAAGATCGACAAAAGTCGGCGTCTTGGTGTTGACGTAGAACACGCCAGTCAGAACTTCACCTTTTTCGTGGGCTTCGTTCAGACGAGTGACAGCCTTGATGCGGTTGGTGGGGTCGTATTCTTCTTCCAACTTGCGCAGGCGGAGATGAGATCCATCATGCATGGTCACGTCGATGGTGGTGCCGGGATCGTAGTCGATGGCAATGTCCTCGAAGGCGGGCACGAAGCTGACTTCCTGAAGCGGCTCGTCGTGGTCCTTCATGTATTTGTAGGACTTCGTCGAGCCTTCGTGATCGTTGAAGGTCACGCAGGGTGATACCACGTCGAGCATGACTGTGCCGTTGTGCGCGATGGCCGCTTTCATCATGGCATGCAGTTGTTTCTTGTCTCCCGAAAAGGACCGGCCCACGAAGGTCGCACCCAGCGTGATGGCCATGGCGCAGGTGTCGATGGGAGGCAGATCGTTGATCACGCCGGTTTTCAACGTCGATCCCATGTCGGCCGTGGCGGAGAACTGGCCCTTGGTCAATCCGTAAACGCCGTTGTCTTCGATGATGTAAATGATGGGCAGATTGCGCCGCATGAGGTGAACGAACTGGCCCACTCCGATGGAGGCGGTGTCGCCGTCGCCGCTGACGCCGAGAGCGATCAGGTGGCGATTGGCCAGCACCGCGCCGGTAGCTACCGAGGGCATGCGGCCGTGGACGGCATTGAAACTGTGCGAACGCCCCATGAAATATGCCGGGCTCTTGGAGGAGCAGCCAATGCCGCTGGGCTTGATGACCCGTTCGGGCGGGACTCCCATTTCGTACATGGCGTCGATGATGCGCTCGGAAATCGCGTTGTGGCCGCAGCCCGCGCATAAGGTGGTCTTGCCGCCGCGATAATCCAGGACCGCCAGGCCAATGCGATTGGTCTTCGGTGCGGGAGCCGGCCGGTCGGGAGTACTGGTCGCCATTTACTTACCCTCCATGGTCATGAGTTCGTCGGTGACCGAGCGCGCATCGAGCGGCAGGCCGTGAATGTGGGCGATGCCGCGCAGACGGGGGTGAAGCGCTGCCTCTAGGTCCATCTTGAGCAGGGTCAGCATCTGGGCATCGCGGTTTTGTTCGACTACGTAAACCCGCTCGTGTTGTTTCACAAAATCGTGGACTTCCCGGGTAAAGGGATAGGCGCGCAGGCGCAGATAGTCAGTCTCGATGTTGTACTCCTGGCGCAACTGGTCGCGAGCCTCGATCAGCCCCCAGTGCGACGTACCGTAGCCGATGAATCCGATCTTTGACTTACCGGTGTCAACTTCCGGACGGGGCACGAACGACCGAGCGGTTTCGAATTTCCGGTTGAGGCGCTCCATGTTGCGCTCGAAGTCGTCGGGACGTTCGCTATACTGGGCTTTCTCGTTATGTCCGCTGCCCCGCGCGAAGTAAGCGGCCGCAGGGTGATCGGTGCCAGGCAGGGTGCGGTAGCCCACGCCGTCGCCGTCCACGTCTTCGTAGCGGGCAAAGCCGCCCAGGCGATCCAGATCTGCTTTGCTCAAAACTTTGCCCCGGCTGATTGGCTTCTCTGGATACTCGAAGGGATCGGCCATCCAGTTGTTCATCCCCAGATCGAGGTCGGACATCACGAAGACCAGGGTCTGGAACTGCTCGGCCAGGTCGAAAGCCTCGCTGGCCATGCTGAAACACTCTTCCGCCGAACACGGCAGCAGCAGGATGTGCTTGGTGTCTCCGTGGGAAAGAAACGCGGTGGAGAGAATATCGCCCTGCGAGGTGCGCGTCGGCAAACCGGTGGAAGGACCGACGCGCTGGATGTCCCAGATCACTCCCGGAACTTCGGCGTAGTAAGCTAGTCCGGCAAATTCCGCCATGAGCGAAATCCCGGGCCCGGCGGTCGCGGTCATGGCACGCGCACCGGCCCAACCCGCGCCCACCACCATGCCGATCGCGGCCAGTTCGTCTTCCGCCTGCACGATGGCAAACGTAGCTTTTCCGTCGGCGCGGATGCGGAAGCGCTTCATGTAATCAATCATGCTCTCTGGCAGAGAGGACGATGGCGTGATGGGATACCAGGCCACCACGGTGGCGCCGGCGAACATGCAGCCCAGAGCTGCGGCCGAGTTTCCGTCAATGATGATCTTGCCCGCGGTTTTGTCCATGCGCTGGATAAAATAGGGATCGCGCTTGACCAAGTTGGCGGCCGCGTAATCGTATCCTGCCTTGACCGCGGCCAGGTTCAGGTTGGCCGCTTTCACCTTCTTGGCAAACTGTTTGCGGATCGCTCTTTCGACTTCGGCAACCTCGATTTCCAGCAGCTTGGCCACCACACCCACATAAATCATGTTCTTGACCAGCTTGCGCAGCTTGGCCTCAGGGCACACGGGAGCAACCAGCTTGTCGTAAGGCACGGCGTAAAAAACCAGATCGGAGCGCAGTCGGCTGAGGTTCAAGGGCTCGTCGTACAGCACGGCGGCGCCAGCCGCCACAGACATCACGTCTTCCTCGGCGGTCTCAGGATTCATGGCGACGACGAAATCAATTTCTTTTTTGCGCGCGATGTAGCCGTCTTTGTTGGCACGAATCGTGTACCAGGTGGGCAAGCCGGCAATATTTGAGGGAAACAGGTTCTTGCCGGAAACTGGAACTCCCATCTGAAAAATGCTGCGCAGCAAAACTGTGTTGGAACTTTGCGAGCCGGAACCGTTGACGGTCGCGACCTGGATACTCATGTTGTTTACTACCGGTTTTTGCTCTGGTTGGCGACTCTCAGCGTGGAGAGATACATCGGTGGTGGCCATTCCCTTCCCTTCCTTGTCCCTGGAGCGGAGCGCGTCCGCCCGCAATTGCTGATGCGGCTGAACCCTTTATTATACGGCAGCCAGCGGCGCAAGAGCGCTAATGTACCTGCATGAGAAACATCTCAGTCGGTTCAGCGCACTCGTGTGACGGTCACCACTGGTTCCACCTGCGCGGCGGGGCGCACGAAGACAAAATCCAGCAGGGTGTCGGTGGCGCGCAGAGTGGAGTTGTTGCCGATCTGGATGGTGGTGGCATGAGATGAAATTTCCTGCGCCAGTGGCAGAGTAGTGGTGCCGCTGATCAGATTTCCAAAATCATCCAGCACCGACACTAGTTGGGTGCCTTGGATTTCGTCCACCACGGTCCGCAAACGATAGTCTTGGCCGTAGCTGAAGCTGCTCAGAATAGGTACAAATTGTTGGTTCGAGAAAATTCCTGATTGCAGAGTCGGATCGGCAGCGTGGGTGGAGGGCAGTTCCCAATTGACCAGCGGCGAAGGCACTCCAGAAACCTGGCCCTGCAGCAACACTGAAAACTGACTTCCCTCCGGCGTTGCATTGGATCGGAAGCGGAATTCCAGGGCATAGCGGGTGAGGTCGAAATTCAGGGCCTGGGTGGCGAGTCCGGGCGCGAGCTGGCTGAGCACGTGGATGGAAGCTGCAGGCAGCGTTGAACGTGGGCCTACGGACAGAGTCAGGGCCCTGATATCCGGCTTCTGTTGATTGTGCGAGTCGGCGTAGTAGGCCACGTACACTTTCCCGCTGGGCAACAGCATGGGCCAGGAATAGCCGCCATCGATTTGCCTTCCGGTGTAAGCGTCGAGCACGGTACCGTAGCCGAAGGTTTTTCCGCCATCGTAGGAAACGAAAGCCACCAGCTGCCGGGGATACCCCTTGGTGTTGGGCGGTTGCACTCCTGGAATCGCTACGCTGTCGCGGCCCAGCAGAATCAGGGCCGATCCGGCCTTCACCATGACTGGCCCCTGCAGGACGCCAACCTGCGAAGTGTAAGACAGCAACGGTCCCCAACTCACTCCCATATCGCGGGAGTAGCGCCCGTAGGTGTTCAGACTGTCGTCCGCTCGCATCATCGCGAACAATGTGTTCGCAGCGGTATGGGCAATTGCGGTTTCACTGAGCGAGGGATCGCCCAGGTCACGAAGCGACGAGAGTTTTGTCCAGTTGAGGCCGTCGTCCGACGACGACCACAGGCCGGGTGCATTGCCAGAACTCAGGGTGTAGCTCCCGTAGCCCCCTCCGTATATGGTCCGCCCAACCGTCAACGAGGGGGCCACGCTGAAGGTATCGGTGGCCGGATCGTTGAAGAAAGTAAAAGGTGCCCAAGTCAAGCCGTTGTCGGTTGAACGGCTGTAGGCCGCGAGTTCACGGCCACTCGGGTCAGCTTTGCCGAGGGCCATGACCAGAGCACCGAGCGGAGTCCGAAGTAAAGCCGGGTCGGGCACGGAGGAATCAAAATAGACGACTTCAGGGCTCCACGTCGTGCCTCCATCCGAACTACGCCGCAGAACAACCAACGGACTATCCACGTGAGTTGTCCCTTTCTTGTACGCCAGCACGAAGTCCCCGTTGGACGCCTGGGCCACACCGGGAAAGCCGTTATAGTAGTTGTCACTCTGGATAACGCTGCGGCCGCCAATGGACAGCGGACCCACAGTGATCGTATCCGTGATTTTGAGCTGGTTGGAAGCGTGCCAGGCGGAGACGCCATGGACATCGCTAAAAAAAGGAAAGACCGAGTAACCATCGAACGAGGACGCCGCGCAACCTGTCGCATGCCCGGCCGTCAACAGAAGGCTCTGCGATGCTTGCGGACCCAACCCGTGCACTTTCACCCATAGCAGCGCTTTCCCCGCGGGCGCATCGTAAGACTCCCACCAGGCT
This sequence comes from Terriglobales bacterium, assembly GCA_049799615.1. GTDB lineage: Bacteria > Acidobacteriota > Terriglobia > Terriglobales > Acidobacteriaceae > JAIQFF01. The sequence goes on along the minus strand of JBARIF010000538.1, from coordinate 182 downwards.
GGCATCGGCCGAAGCGTCGTAGCGTCCCACACGGCTGATTCATTTTCAGGAACCGTGAAATCAAAAACCGTTTCATCCAGAGAAATGGCGACGGGGTAATTCTGCAGAGTCTCCTGGCCGTTATTCTGGATGGTGAGCGACAGTACTTCCGGCGCTGAGTTGGGGTCACAGACGGGCATGGA
>JBARIF010000537.1:0-7259 GCA_049799615.1 Terriglobales bacterium | reverse complement strand
TGCCGCAGATCAAAACCGAACATCCGCAACCAGTCAGTGAAACGATATCCGGTGCTCTCGCTCAGGGCCACGATCTGGCAAACATGAGGCGTAATGCCGTGCTTAATCTTGTAGAGGAAAGTTGCTGGAATGAAAAATGGTGACTTGCTTCCGTAACGCCGGCGAGTGGCGGCAGAGAGCTGGGTCACGGTGTATCCGCAGCGGGCCAGAACATTCTTGATGCTCTCGACCCGGGCGTCGCAGTCACAACCGTGCGCGAGATCTTCGCCGGCTTCAATCCAGCGAAGAGGAGGTCCTGCGCGAGGGATTCTGAGGAGACCACGAACCGCTGCCGGCGCGTTCATCCATCGATACTAGCCCGACTCCTTCTTAGTGAGCGGCGACCGGTTACTGCCACTCTTGGTGCATCGCAGCGCCCGCTCAGGCAATTTGTGTATTGCAGCTTCAGACTACCGGCCCGCGCGTCCACTTCGAACCCGGAGCGAACAGAGTTCCCGATGACGAACATGTCTTTGACGGCGGGTTGAAATCAACAATCAGGATACTTTTCTGGGCGTTTTGGACTGAGAACCAGCAGTTTTCGTCGGTTGACCGACGAAATCCCCAACGCTCAATTTCACCCCAGCCTCCTTGCCGTGGCGCGTGCAACCGGCAGAAGAAGAAGGAAATGCTCATCCATACCCAAACTCATGCTGACAATTCCTCCGAAACATTCGGTCGGTAGGCCGACGAAGGGTCGTTTTTTATCGCGCGCTTTTCGAACACTTCGGATTTCCTGCGCGAAAGAAAATATGGTTCGTCCCGAGTGGGTCGCTACCCATGGAGGAGATTTCTCATGAAGAAGATGGTTCGTCTGATGCTTGCAACTCTGGTACTTCTAAGCGCTGTGTCAATCTCTTCCTTCGCCGACGGAGGGGCTCCGACCCCCATGTGCTCACCGGGCCATTGCAAGGGGAATTGATCTGAGGGTTCGGTAAGCGCAAAATTCCTTGTGGGCTGTCTGGTTTGCGAGTAGCCTTCCAGTGCGGCCCATGAATTTTTCTCGCCTCGCGACGTCTATCCTCTGGTTCGTGCCCCTGGCGATGCAATGTGCAATCGCCCTGGTGATGGTGCGTCGTGGACAAGTTGGACAATTCCCTTTCTTTTTTACTTATACGGTTCTGCTGCCCGCACGGGATGTCACGCTTTACTTTCTGCCACAATCAGGAAATCGTTACTCAACCGTCTTTTGGTGGGGTGAAGCCGCTGCGATCGTGCTGGCCCTGGCTATTGTTTTTGAAATCAGCTGGCATTTCATCCAGCCTTATCCGTTCCTGCGACTTTTTCTGAGAGTGCTGTGGATCTCAGCGGTCGTCGCGTCCGCCGCTGCCTTGGCCATGTTGCTTTGGACCAAGGGCCCGGCAGGGACCGATGTGGCGCTCGAGTGGATTATCCTGACCGAACGCTCCGCCCGGTTCCTGCAAGTATGTCTGCTGATTGTGGCCATTGCCTTCATGTCTCGCCTGGGCCTGACCTGGCAGAATTATTCGGTTGGAATCGCTGCCGGTTTCGGTGTCTATGCCGCCCTGGACCTGGTTTTACTGGAGCTTCGTGCTCACCTGCATGCGGTAACAGACACTGCCTTTGTGTTAATGAGGTCTGCAGCTTATAATCTCGGCGCTGCAATCTGGGCCTTTTATTTCCTTAGGCCTCAGGGTGGAAAGCCGGTTGGTGGTTTGCCCGGCACCGATCTGGCGAGTTGGAACGATACGCTGACTGAAAAGGTTGACAGATGGTATCGACATTAACAATTCTATCCGCCAGTGTTTTGTCCTTGTTTCTGGTTTGGGCGGTGCTCCGTCCCGGGCTGTCCAATATCAAGAGGCTGGAGGATTGGGAAGCGAAAAAGCACAGCGTCGATCCTGAGGTATTTCGGATCCTGCTCGATCCCTGCGAAGAGAGGTATCTGCAGCAGGCGCTGGCTCCGCGTGAATTCCGCCGATTCCAAAGAAAGCGTCTGGCTTTGGCGTTACTCACTCTGGATTTGGTGGGGAAAAATGCCGCCATGTTGATGAAGTTAGGGCAACTGGCGAGAATGGAAGGAAATCCTAGGCTGGCCAAAGAAGCAGAGGAATTGATCTATGGGTCGCTTCGGCTTCGTGTAAACTTGTCGCTGATTCAGCCCTGCTTATGGCTGAAGTGGCTCTTTCCGGGCTGGACGTTATCGCTTCCGGCGATAGACATGCCGTATGAGAAATTGCTCTCAGATCTCGGCCGGATTCGGCAACAAGGGCGGTGGGGCCTCAAGCAGGCTTTGATGGCGAGCTGAAGATTCTGCCGATCCGTTGAGTTTCTGCTCTCTCCATTGCAAAAAGTCTTGGCGGTTGTAAGAGTTAAGGAGGGGCTGTCTCTTTTTAGAGTCGCGCCGGTATTTCGATGGGGCGCCCTTGTGGGTTTGCCAAGTATCGGTTGAGACTGGGAAAACAGGGCCACTAACATGGACTCGGGAAAATGGATTCGTGAATTGCGCGAAGAGCGTTTTGTTAAATCGAGCGATATCGAGCACATCAGCCGGTCAATCGCTGACATCAAGGGCAACGCTGACTTCTACGTTTCACACTCCACCCTGGCCGACATCGAGACCGGATCCGTCCCCAGTATTCACAAGCTCTTCAGCCTGGCCGCTTGTCTCAAAGTCTCCCTTGAGGAACTCCTGCTGGTTTTTGGAATTGATCTGAATGAGGTGCGGCAGTACGCGGGCCAGGTGGAACCGGGATTGCCCCGGCTGGACACAGCGGAGACACGGGAGGCTGGTTTCCGCTTTCAACTCAACTTCGACACCGGCTTCAACAGTCACGAAACCAGCCTGCTTAAACTGAACCCGCAGGAGTTGGCAACCCTTCCTCCCGCCTTGCGCAAGCGTCTTGATCCCAGACGATACCGTTACGCCGTGGTCGGGCTCAAAGACGACACCATGGGCGAGCTGATTCCGCCCGGCTCGCTGGTGGAAGTTGACGTGATGCAGAACACCATCCAGGTGTTTGAATGGAGGACCATTCGCGAACGTCCGGTGTACCTGGTCTGGCACACCGACGGGCACAGCTGTTGCTGGTGCCAGATGGAAGGAAAAGAACTGACCTTGTTGCCCTATCCGCTCTCTCGCCAGCCGGTGCGGCGATTCAAGGTTCCGCGGGAGGCCTCGGTGATCGGCCGCGTCATCAATGCCTGGCTTCCGTTTGAGCAGTTGTCCAACGGCGGATCAACCCACTAGAGTTGCAGCTCGTCCGGCGTTTCCTTGCCCACGACCTCCAGGGCGATCGTCACATTCAGGAAGTACAACTCCGTCGAAGTAGCAGAGGCGTCCACCGGAACCGTCGCCCGGTAAGCCTGCAACGACTTCCAGGTCTTGAGCACCGTGGGAGTCTCACCCCGGGTATAGCGTACATATTCCTGCAGCTGAGTCACGTACTCTGGCAGTCGGGTAGTCAAGAGGCGGCGAAAAACCTGTTCATGACAGGCCCGCAGCGCCTTGTCCGCCGCATGCACTCCCCGCTGATGCGAGAGTTCTGGATGTAAATACATTCCGCTGTTACAGTCCCGCAGCGAAGCCAGGTAAATCATTCTGGTCAGATCGTTGGGTAAAGTCTGCAACACGGTCTGGCTGACGTAATCAGCCAAGCTGTCGTGGCCGGATGTATCGCCGAAATCCGGCGCCGGAATAGTCTCAGGTGGCAAAAATTCAGGGGCCAAAAGCTCAGTCGAGGCTTGCGGATTCAGTGGGTTCTGCCCGGGAATAGGAGCCATTCAATTCATCCGAGGTACAGTCTCGCTGCCGGCAATTGTACTCTGGTGGCTTGAGGTTTCAAGGGGAGATTGGCTCGTCGTAAGCGATCTCCTGGCGTAAATCAGGCGAAACCCTGGAGCGCAAAATCACAGGGGAAAGGCGCAAAAAGCGCAAAGGCGCGGCGTTACAAGTGAACGTGAGGGCTTTGTCCTGGATTCCGGCGACGCGGCGGCGGGCCTTTGATCACCTTGACTTCAAACTGTACCGGAAGTTTTCTGGGAGGATAACAGGCCGCCTTATCGCAGGCCTGATACTTCAGTTCTCCACGAATCATATAGCGGGCGGGAATCACGCCGGCCAGCGGACGCACATCCACCGCCACCGGGAACTCTCCGGTATAGACGCTCAGTTTGTCCTCCGGAGCAAAGGCGAAACTCATGTCGGTGCCCGCAGGATACGTGACTCTTCCAATGACAATGTCCGTCGGAGCGTTCAACTTGAGCACGGTGGGGATGAGAAATTCAGACTTGGGTTTGTTCGAATTCACATGAAAGCCCGCGCCCACCCGAAAGCGCAGATTCACCGTGTTCGGCCGCCCCCGCGTGACGGTAATGACCGGAGAGGGCGCCATGGAGACGTTAGGAATTTTTCTTCCGGGAAAATCCTGGCCGGCGGAAGATCCAGCAAGACTGTCCTGTCCGGCCGCCAGTGCCGCCAGCAAGGCCAGCAAGGCCAGGCCAGGACCGAGCTTTCGTAGAATAGACATCAGGGAAAATGTTAGACCGTCCGGGAGTCGCAGGCTACGTTACTTTTGCGCCTGTACCGGCTGGCCCTCGGCCAGCGCCTTCTTGATGCTGTCTTCAATTTCACCGCGGCCCTTCAGGCCAAAAACCTTGTCCACCACCTTGCCGTCGCGTCCTATGTAAAAGGTGGCGGGCAGAAACTGCACTCCGCCGTAGGCGTTTCCAACTTCTTCTTTGCCTATCAGGATGGGGTAATTCACGCCCAGGTCGTGGGCGAATTCGCCGATCTCCTTGGGGCTGGCGTCATCCATGGCAATGCCAACGATCTGCAATCCCTGCGGCCCATACTGCTTCTGCAACTCGGCAAACCAGGGCATCTCGATCTTGCAGGGCTGGCACCAGGTGGCCCAGAAATTCAGCAACACGCCCTTGCCCCGAAAATCAGAAAGATGCACGGTCTTCCCGTCCAGCGATTCCAGGGTGAAGTCCGGCGCCGCCTGGCCATTCATGTTCGAACCCGCGCTGGCGGTCTGACCAGAGTTTCGCCGCGCCACCTGGAACCCGAAAACGATCATAACGGTCACCACCAGGGCGACCACGAGAATGACTACTGGATCGCGTTTCACGAAAACTCCCTCTTAGAGCGCGAATCGGTTCAGGAACGACAGATAGTTCGAAATGATGGTGAAGCGCCCGAAAACCAGCAGCGCGCCCAGCACGATCAACAACCCGCCGCTGGCCACTTCCAGGGCATGCATGTGCATGCGAAAGCGCTTGTAGAACTTGAGAAATCTTTCGATTCCCAGCGAGGTCAGCAGGAACGGTACGGCCAGTCCCATGGAGTACACCGCCAGCAGCAGGATTCCCTTGGCGACGGAGTCCTGGGCTGCGGCGAAACCCAGAATGACAGCCAGGATCGGGCCTACGCAAGGCGTCCAGCCAAAAGCGAAGGCAAAGCCGATCAGGAACGCGCCCCAGGGGGTGCTTCCCCCCTTCACGCTATGCAGGCGCGCGTCGGTGTAGAGCGCCTTGATCTTGAACAAACCGGTCAGGTGCAAGCCAAACACGATGATGACCACGCCGGCCACCTGCGCCAGCGTTGACTTGTAGCGTGCCAGGACCTGTCCTACTTCGGTCGAAATCGCGCCCAGCGAAATGAAAACCACGCTGAAACCCAGAATGAAGCCGATGGAATTCAGCATTACCCTGCCCAGGAGGCGGGATTCCTGGGTCTTCAGTTCCTCGACGCCGGCCCCGGAGATCAGTGAAACGTAGCCCGGAACCAGCGGCAGTACGCACGGCGACAGGAACGAAACCAGCCCGGCCAGAAAGGCGGCGATAGGAAGAGGAAGATTAGACATCCGGATTCATTGTACCCGCTGCCAGCGAAGGCACCCTAGTCAATACAGCTGATTCTAAGTGGCGCCGGCGTCTCACCGGCTGTCGGGCGAGCATCTTGACCGCCTCCGGGGCAGGATTTCCCCGAGGCAGCCGGCAAGATGCCGGCGCTACGAAAAATTGGCCCCTCGCCACCTATCGAGCAGATGCGCCGGAGAATCGGAAGGTTACAGTTATTTGCTTTTGCTGGGGGGAGGCAATGGAGCTGGCGCCGGCTGAGTTACTGCCGGGGGCGAGGCCACTGCCTTGCGAATGAACCCGGGCGGAATGGCCGCGGTCAGCACCGTACGATTGTCATGTTGCTGGACTTTCAATCCGTCGAAGAATGCCTTCACATCAGGATCGCTGCCCGGCGTCGAAACCGTTCCCTCGGCCGCATGGAAGAGTTGCAGAAATGTCCCCAGTTGTTCGGTCAGTCTCTGGGCTTCGTCCTTGCTGCCGGTAAAGGCCTCCGCCCGGAAATGTACTTTGCCCAGGTAGCGGGCGGAAGCCACCACCGTAGTCGGAGTGGTAAATAAGAACGACAAGGCATTCGGACTGGGTGAACTATCCACCGGATCGACCTTGAAGATCGCCCAAGCCAGGCTGGCCAGGGGAACATACTTGTAGTACCGCCGCAGTAGCGCCGGCCCACCAAAGGGAGAAGCCACCTTGCGCGAGCGGTCCACGATGCCTCGAATGACCAGCGGGTCATCGTGATTCGATGCCGCTACGGTGTCAAAGCCAAGCACCGCAACCCTCAGAGTGCGGCCCTCGAGCGGAATGTTGTAGATGTCCACCGAGCGGTAACTTTCCACTGAGCCTGAGATCTTGCCCAGATAGGCCCGCAGGCGCTCGCCATCGATTTTGCCTACAAACACTTCCGAAAACCGTGCCGGTTCCGGGGTTGAGGGCTGCGCCTTCCGCTTGACCGGATAGTGAATGGCGAAAGCAGCCTGGTCGAGGTCGCGTTCGAACTGAAACCCGGTGGCCTGGATGAACTCCTGGTACTCCGGCTCATGAGGGACATCAGGCAGCTGGCCGGCGACGTTGGCCCGGCGCACCCACTTGAGATTGACGTAAAGATAGCCGTCCGCACCGGGCAGCAGGCGGGCAGGTTCCGGCGGGGCATGCTGGCGCAGTACAACGGCCAGGGCGATGGCGGCGGCGACCAGCACAACGCCAAACCAGATGGGAAGTCTGCGTCGTATACGCATGAATCATGACCGCTCGCAACGGCTGCGCCGCGGCGGCCAGGGAGAAGTAATCATATCAGGTCAATGTAGGCGCGAGCGTCCCGCTCGTGCAGGGGGCAGCCGTGAGGGCGGAAGATCCTTGAGAGGCCCGATCATGCGGGAACTGGGGTGTGGAAAGTG
>JBARIF010000536.1:0-10118 GCA_049799615.1 Terriglobales bacterium | reverse complement strand
ATCGTGTCGTCACTCCAAGGTTTGAAGCGGAAGCCTAAATTATAGACTACTGGCGCCCCGATGGAGGACGAGCGTCCGCGCCCGACCAACTGGATCGAAAACAGGCGGACGAGGACGTCCGTGAAGGATTATCGTTGGTGCACGGACTCAGCCACGCGAATCAAGGTGGGAAGTACCGCGCCGAAATCATCCTTTTGGGGATCGCCAAAGGCAAAATAAAGCTTGCTGTAGAGGGGATACAGCTCTTCGTAAACAGGTTGCTCGGATTTGTCGGGGTCAAACACCCGGTGCGATGGACAAATCTTCTTCTGCGCATCCTCGATGGTTTTGAAAGTCCCGGCCGCCAGAAAGGCAAAAATCGCAGAACCCAGGCTGGTCACGCTCTTGCTCGGGACCAGCACCGGCCGCCCCAGCACATTGGCGTACACACGGTTCAGTACGTCATTCTTTTGTGGAATGCCGCCGGCGTTGATGACCCGCTTGATATTTACTCCGTTGGCGGCCATGCGGTCGAGGATCACCCGGGTATGAAACGCCGTGCCTTCGATGGCGGCAAACAATTCGTCCTGGGCGGTGCTCTGCAGGTTCCAGCCCAGGGTGATGCCGCGCAGGTTCGGATTGACCAGCACCGTGCGGTCGCCATTGTCCCAGGTCATGCGCAGCAGCCCGGTTTGTCCGGCGCGGTAGCTCTCCAGGCCCTGGCTCAACGTCTTTACATCCGTGCCGGCCCGGGTCGCGATGGCGTTGAAAATATCCCCGACCGCCGATAGGCCAGCTTCAATCCCGGTGCGGAGCGGGTGCACGCTTCCCTGCACCACTCCACACACGCCCGGAACCAGATTGACCGAAGGCGTGATTCCGATGATGCAGGTGGAGGTTCCGACCACATTCACCATGTCATCGGTGCCGCAACCGGCCCCGATCGCGTCCCAATGCGCGTCGAATGCGCCCACCGGAATCGGAATGCCAGCTTTCAGGCCCAGCTTTTCGGCCCACTCCTTGGAAAGTGTTCCTGCGATCTGGTCGGACGCCGCGTATTCGCCGTCCAACTTTTCGCGCACACCCGCGAGCAGGGGATCGACCTTAACCAGGAATTGTTCTGGAGGGAGACCTCCCAGGGCCCGGTTCCACAGCCACTTGTGGCCCATGGCGCAGATGCTGCGTTTTACCTTCCTGGGATCGGTGATGCCGCACAGTGTTGCCGCCACCATGTCGCAGTGCTCGAAGGCGGAGACGAACTCCGAACGCTTGGCCGGGTTGTGGCGGAGCCAATGCAGGAGTTTCGAAAAGCCCCACTCCGACGAGTACACACCGCCGCACCAGTAGATGGCTTCCAGTCCTTCGCGATGAGCGGCCGCCGTGATCTCCGCCGCCTCACCTTTGGCCCGATGATCGCACCAAAGATAGTATTCGCCGAGAGGTTGGAGGTCCTTGCCCACAGGAATTACTGAAGAGCCGGTAGTGTCGAGCGCGATGGCTTCCACCTGATCGCCCGAGATTCCGGATTTCTTCACCGCTTCGCGCGTGGCCGAGGCCAGGGCACGCATGTGGTCTTCGTGCGCCTGAGTGGCATATTCAGGGTCGTCACGTTTGCGGTGCAGAGGATATTCAGCGACCGCAGATTCGAGCAGCCCGCGCTCGCTGTCCACGATGGAGACGCGCACGCTGAGAGTTCCGAAATCGACTCCCGCCACGATGGCCATCAGCAGGCCCCGTTGTTTCCCGGATGCTGGTACATGTCCCAGTGCAGATACCGGGTGGTGGCTTCGTAAACGGCAGGCGCCACGCTCGAGAGGTTGGCGGCCACGTGATGCTCGAAACCGTTTTCGCAGATGTAGTGCAGCAGCTTTTGCATCTGCGGGATTTCGACTACGCCGGCGCCGCCGAAGGTATTGAGCGGATCATCGGTAAATCTTCCTTCGCCGACGTAGCCGCGCATCTTGCCGGCGGTATCGTCAGTCGAAAAGCGGGCAAAGCTCATCTTTTCCGGCTTGATCAATCCCACGCAAGTGCCGAAGGTGTTTTCCTTGCCCACGGTGCCGGCAATGATCTCCTGGAAATCCATCTTCACCGAGCGGAAGAAGTGCTTGGGCAGGTTGGAGCAGTGAAAGCAGACTGCCTTGTTGGGATCCGAACCGTAGTTGTTGTTCCAGTCGAGCAGCGCCGACGGTGTTTCCGACGCCAGCCGCAAGGCATGCATGCCGAGCACGCCGCAGATGTCCACCTCGCATGCGCTCGATAGCAATCCGTCGCTCATCATGCTCATGACCGTGCAGGGCACTACGCCCAGATTTTCCTCGATGGAAGTCCAGCACTGCACCGCGCTGATGGCCACCTCGGTGGATGACATCCAGTGATCGACCACAGCGCCGAGCTTGGCCATCTTCATCAAGGCGGCTTCGGGTACTCCGCTGGCATCCACGTATTTCTTGATCGAGGCCAGTTTGGCTTGCGCGGCGTCGTCGTTGTCCTTCATGCGCTCGATGCGGCCCAGCACTTCGGAGAGGTCAAGGGTCTCGATCGAGATGCCCTGCGATTCGAGAATCTTCTCGCTGTAGCGGACCGTATTGAAAGCCGTGGGGCGCGCGCCAATCGCTCCCACGCGCAGATTGCGGAACCCATTTACCACGCGACAAACTCCCGCGAACCATTGCAGGTCTTTGGCGAACTCGGGCGAATCCGGACTTTCGGTGTGCAGCGTGGTGATGGAGTACGGAATGCCGTACTGCCGCAAATTGTTGCAGGCCGACATCTTGCCGCAGAAGCTGTCGCGGCGGAAGGCGATAGTCATCTTCTTGGGATCGTCAGGCGTGGCCTGGATCAGCACCGGCACATGCAGGTCCGCCAGGCGCAGGGCATCTGCAATGGCGCGCTCTTCCCCGAAATTCGGCAGGGTCACGACAATGCCGTCGATGCGATCGCGATTACGTTTGAACAGGTCGGCGCATCGCCGGGATTCTTCCCGGGTTTCCACCGCGCCGTATTTGCTTTCTTCCGGAGCCAGCGCAACCACATCCATACCGGCGCTGGTCAACACCCGCAACATTTCCTCACGGCCGCTTTTGGCCAGATGATCGGGGAAAAAACCACGGTTGCCCACGATCAGGCCCATCGTCATTTTTTTCGTTGCCATATCCTGCCTTTATGAAACCGCTAGGCTTAAGCCTGCCGCCGTGGGGCGAATTTAACGCAGTAGACCAGTCCTATGATCAACAGCAAGGCGCCCCACCACACATTGGCGTGCAAGTTGAACAGGACTATGTCAGGATTCACTGGAGGATTTACCAGCTGGTAGATTCCTGCAGCACAAATCAGCGCGCCATTCACCGCCAGCGAGATACCAATAAAAAACCAGATGGAAATCATGCTGCGCACCTCTGCTTATCAGAACGTATGGGCTTACCGTAGCGCCGGGGTCTTGCCCGCCGGACAGCCGCCGGCCACGGCGGCGCTACGCTTACCAGAAAATAATATTCAGCACAAAGAACACGACCACCACCACGCCTGCCCAGAAAAGCGGCTTCTCGTACAGAGGCACGTCCCCGACTGAGGGAATCTCCGTCTGCCCGTACACCAGTCCGGTCAACTGGCTGTCCGGCACGGGTTTCGTCACCAGGCTCACCCCCACGGTGACGACTACGCACACCACAAAGGACCAGAGCGCCTGGTACATATCCTGGGCGAGGGCCTTGGCGTGGGGCGAGAGCGCTACATAACGCAAAGCGGTGGGATCGAGCTTCACCCAGGTCCACATACCAATCGAAGACAGAGTTCCGCAGAGCAATCCCCAGAACCCTGCGGGACCGGTCGCCCGCTTCCAGAGCATTCCCAGGATGACCGTGCCAAACAGCGGAGCGATGAAGAAACTGAACAACGCCTGCACGTAGTCCATGATGCTGGCGAATTGCATCACGAGATACGCGGTGCCTACGCTGATCAGCACGCCAATCACGGTGGTCCAACGCCCCATGTTCACGTAGTGATGGTCAGTTCCTTTGCTGTTGATCAGGGGACGGTAGATGTCGTAAGTCCAGACCGTGGTAAACGCGCTGACGTTGCCGGCCATGCCCGACATGAATCCCGCAATCAGCGCGGTAATCCCCAGTCCGAGCAACCCCGGACCGCAGTAGCGGGCCAGCATCAGGGGGAGCACGTCGTTATAGCTGTGGCCTCCGGTGACCGCAGCCACCGATTCCGGAACCAGCTTCACCGGCAGGACAGCCAGCCCCAGCAATCCGGGAAGGATCACGATGATCGGAACCAGCATCTTGAATCCGGCCCCGATAATGGGCGCCATTTCCGCGCTGCGAATGTCTTTCGCAGCCAGGATGCGCTGCACCACCAGAAAGTCGGTGGTCCAGTAACCCATCGAGATCACGGAGCCGAGTCCGAACACGATACCCGTCCAGTGGATGCCCATCGGGTTGGTAGTGAACGAGCCCAGACCCGACCAGAGATGGACGTACTGTTCCGATGCTCTCTGCGCAATCTGTATCTTGAGATGGCCCCAACCGCCGGCTTCATACAAGCCCAGGATCGGAATGAGCAGCGCGCCCGCCCAGATGAGAAAGAATTGCAGCACTTCGTTAAAGATGGCAGAGCGCAGCCCGCCCAGGGTCACATAAATAGCGACGGTGAGCGACGAAACCCAGATGCTGAAATTGATGTCCCAGCCCAACACGATCTGCATGACCTTGGCCATGGCAAACATGTTGACGCCGCTCATCAGCACCGTCATGAAGGCGAACGAAATCGCGGACAGGGCCCGGCTGGGCTCGCCGAAGCGCAGCTTCAAGTATCCCGGGACGGAGTGGGTCTTGGAGATGTAGTAGAAGGGCATCATCACCAGCGCCAGGAAAAGCATGGCGGGAATGGCCCCGATCCAGTACCAGTGGGTCGCCAGAATGCCGTATTGGTAGGCCGAGCCCGCCCAGCCCATCAATTCGAGCGCGCCCAGATTGGCGGAGAGGAAACTGAGGCCGGCCACCCAGGCCGTCATCTCGCGCCCGGCCATGAAGAAGTCTTCGCCGGTATTCGCCCGTCCGCGCAGGTAAAACCCAATCGCCAAAACCAGCACGAAGTAGAAGGCAATGATGATGAAATCCACCAGGGACAAATGCACAAGCTGCGTCTCGACCAACATGGCCAAAGCTGGCATCATTTCTTTTCCTTTGCCTGCCCGTAATACGCGCTGGACCCGTGCTTCCTCAAGTAGTGCTTGTCGTGCAGCCCGCCGCCGACCGGTTCGGCTTGAGGACTGAGAGTGATAGTAAAATACGCCATCCGTGCCACCGCTTCCAGGATCACGGCGTTATGCGCCGCGGCGGCCGGGTCCGGACCCCAGGCGAAGGGACCGTGATTGGCCACCAGAACCGCCGGCACGGAAGCATACCCCACCTTCTCAAAGGCACGAACGATAGCATGTCCTGTGTTTTTCTCATACTCGGAGGCGATCTCGCCGTCGGCCATGACGCCCGTGACCGGGACCGGACCATGGAAGTAGTCGGCATGGGTAGTGCCAAAGCATGGAATCGGTCGGCGCGCCTGCGCCCACGAGGTGGCGTATTCGGAATGAGTATGGGCGACTCCTCCAATCTCCGGAAAGGCCCGATAGAGGACAAGATGAGTGGGAAGGTCGGAGGAGGGCCGCAAATTGCCTTCCACTATCTTGCCCTCGAGATCGGTGACCACCAGGTGCTCTGGTTTCATGGCCTCGTAGGGAACACCACTGGGTTTGATGACGACCAGCTTCTGTTCCCTTGAGATACCGCTGGCGTTGCCGAAGGTGTAGAGAACTAATCCCTTTCGCACCAACTCCAGGTTCGCTTCCAGCACCTCTTCCCGCAGCCGAGGCAACAACATATGAGCTTTTATCCGAGGAATACGCGGTCTTGATGGGTAATCGTTTACTATGCGAAAAGTCAAAATAGTGTACGTAACCGCTTTTGTCAATCACGGAATTACCTGCCGTCCAGGATTTCTTCCCGGCGGGCTGGTTAGGGCTGGAATTTCAAGGCAATACCCACGGCCAGGTCCCCAGCCCGAGTATTTTTGAGGTTATAGCAAACGTTTTCCTGATTATCCCGCCTAGCCCTACGAACATCGGTTTCGCCCCTCTCCTCCCTGGGAGGCTCGGCCCTCCGCAGCCCATCATTCTCATCTCGGACGCAGAACGTCAGTCTTGCTCCCTTCTTCTCCCCGCCACACCTCTTTGCCGTCGCCCTTCCAACGCCGCTGGGATAACGTTTGCCGTGCTAGAATTCCGCCATCGCTCCACCTGCCTGCTGAACTTATGGACATACGGGAAATCGCGAAACGGGCCAAGGTGTCCACTGCCACTGTCTCCCGCACCATCAATCGGGTTCCCACTGTCAGCCCCGCCCTGGCCAAGCGGGTCTGGAGCGTCATCGAAGAACTTGGATATTATCCGAATACCCAGGCGCGGGCTCTGGTTTCCGGGCGCAGCAGGATTTTTGGTCTCATCATTTCCGAAATTACCAACCCCTTCTTTCCGGAGATTGTTCAGGTCTTCGAATCCATCGCCGTCCAGCACCGCTACGAGATCCTTCTCACCTCGACTGGAAATGATCCGACCCGCATGGAAAGCGCGGTCCGCCGGATGATTGAGCGCCGGGTTGAGGGCGTCGCCATTCTGACCTTCGGCATGGAAGAGGTGCTGCTCGAAGACTTGAAGCTGCGGAAAGTGCCGCTAGTCTTTGTCGATGTCGGGCCGCCGCGCCCCCGGGTCAGCAACATACGAATCGACTATCTCAACGGAATCCGCCAGGCGGTGCAACATCTGGCGGCGCTCCGCCACGAAAAGATCGCCTTCATTACAGGCCCTTTGCGGTTGAAATCTGCAATGGCCAGAAAACAGGCGTTCCTGCGCTCCATGCAGGAAATCGGCCTCGAAGCGGACCCACGACTGGTGGTCGAAGGCGATCACACCATGGAAGGAGGAATGGCGGCCTTCACCCGATTACTCTCCGGCTCCGTCCGCCCCACTGCCGTTCTCTGTTCGAATGACATGACCGCGATTGGCGTGATGCGCGAAAGCCATGACGCCGGCATCTCCATTCCCCGCGACCTCTCGGTGATTGGGTTTGACGACATCCGCCTGGCCCAATTTGTGATTCCTCCACTCACCTCGGTGCAGATGTCCCAGCCCGAACTGGCGCGGCTGGCTTTCAATGCGCTCCTGGCCGAAGTGGAGCGCGAAGTACCAGCTCCCAACGGCACCGACTACGTGCTCAAGACAAATCTCGTGCTGCGCGAGTCCACCGGTCTGCTCGCGGGCGCTTCGAAACCGGCGGAAAAGCGGCAGTGAACCGCTGGGCCGAAAAGCTGACCTTTAGAGTGTCCGCCCCACACTACTCCAGCGCCAGCGTCAGCTTGGTTACGGAAGCAGGTGGAAAGTTGTAGGTAAGACTTCCCCGCTGTAAATCAAGCGCTTTCGTCTGAGGACTGACTGCGTTCCGCTCTGAAAATGTATTGTGGGCGTGAATATCTGAACTTGTCAGGATCGTGACTGTACCCGATTTCAAACTCGCACCCCGAACCCCAATCTTGGTTTCACGGGCCGCGCTCACATGCGGATTCACCACCGTCAGCACCAATTCCTTGTCATGCAGTGAAGCCGAACCTTGCAAGCCCCAGAATGACGCGGGCTTTCCGTCGCGATCATAGTTCACCGAGGGGGCGGAGAAAATTGTCCGCAAGGCTTGTCCACCCTGGTGTGCGGCATACATTCCAAAAACGTGACCGACCGGGGTGACGCAAAATTTGTCCTCATGCGCCAGGTACAGACTATTGAGGCAATTGATCAGCTGGGCGCAGTTGGCCATGGCAACTTTTTCCGGATGACGGTTAAACGTATCGAGCGTCAGGCCGCTGAATACCGCGTCCCGCAGGGTCGGCATTTGTTCGAGAATGTCGCCCGGCGTGGCTTCGCTGCCCGGCCGGTACCAGGGTCCCCATTCATCCACTACCAGTTTGATGGAATGTTCGCGGTCGAATTCTCCCATCACCAGCCAGTGCCCGTTGATCAGGGACTCCATGACGTCGCCCTCACGGAGCAGTTCGTACCAGTCGAGCACATCGAATTTGAGCGCGTCGCCTTTGCCCTGGACCCAATCATGGGTGCGCCCACGGCTAAGGTTCCAGGCATAGTAGTGGAGCGCCAGCCCGAAGATGGAGCGGATGTCCCCCGGAGAATGGCGCACGATCTCTTCCAGAAACCCGCGCGTCCAATCCCATTTATCGTCGCTGGGCCCGGAAGCCACGAATGAAAGTTTCTGTCCATATTGCGGCACCCATGCCGTATAGCGGCGAAATTCCACGGCATATTCCTGCGCCGTGAAATTTCCACCGCAACCCCACGACTCGTTTCCGACTCCCCAATAGCGCACGCCGAAGGGCTCTGCGTATCCTGCCGCCGCGCGCATATCGGCCAGCGTGGTGCTGCCCGCGGGCGAATTGCAATACTCCACCCAGCGGTAGAATTCAGCCGCGGGAAGACTGCGCACATTGGCCGCGAGATAAGGCTGGCTTCCGATCAGCTTGCAGAACTGCATGAACTCGTTGGTCCCGAACTGGTTGGGATCATACTTATGGCTGGCGGCGCCGGTTGCACTCTCCACCTGCTGCCAGAAGTTAGTACGTCGCGGACGCTTGTCAGCCGGGCCGATGCCATCGCGCCAATCATAGCTGTCGGCAAAGCATCCCCCCGGATAGCGCACCACCGGGGCCTTGATCTTCCGCATCTCCTCGACCAGTTCTTTGCGGATGCCATTAAGGTTCGGAACCTTAGACTTCTCGCCCACCCAGATGCCGTCGTAGATCACTCCTCCAAGATTTTCGGCGAAGTGTCCGTAGATGTTGGGCGAGATTGTTCCCAGAGGCTCGCCTAGGAGGACTTCGATCCGCGAGTCGTCGCCCAGGACGTCGGCAGCGGCAAACGGCGCCGCCCGGTTAAGCCACAAGTAGCCTGCACCCGCCACGCTGCTGCCGATAAATTGTCTGCGTCCGATCACGTCACGCCCCCCACTGAATGACCGCGTAGGAGCGGGCCGGCACTTCAAATTTCGCACGTCCTCCCGCGATCGAAGGTTTGTCCAACGTTCGTGGCGACACTTTTTGCGGCGTCTCGAAACTGTTGAAGGCTTTCAGATCGTCACCGGTCAGCAGTACCGATGACAGGGTTCGCGACGGCGCCTTGTCCTGCCAGTTCACTTCGACGGCGTGCGCCTTTGCCAGGTCCCGGTTGAGAACGAAGAGGGAGACTTTGCCGTCTTCCGCGGTGACCGTTCCGGCAACGTCCAGATAAGCAACCTGACCCATTCCCGAGACTTCATAGGTGGGAGATTCCACCAAAAGGTTGAGCACCGAGCCGCGGGCAAATTGCAGCGCCCAACTGTAAGGATAGAAAATCGTCTGCCGGAACATGCCATTCGGGTTGGTCATGATGGGAGCGATGACGTTGATCAACTGGGCCAGGCAAGCCAGCTTCACCCGGTCGGCATTGCGGATCAGCGAGTTGAGAATCCCGCCCACCAGCAGGGCGTCTTCCAGGTTGTAAACCTCTTCGAGAAGATGTGGCGCTTCCTGGCCATGTCCATTCACCGCGTCCCCGCTGCGCGCGCGGTACCAGACATTCCACTCATCGAAGGAGAGCCACAGTTTTTTCGGAGACCGCTTATGCCCCTGCACCAGATCGCAGACCGCGATGGTTTCCGCAATCTGTTTTTCCATGCTCAGATTCATGGCCAGATACTTAGTGCTGTCGTTGCCCGTCTCCGTGGGAGTATTTCCGATGTAGCGATGCAGCGAGAGCGCATCGACGTACTCGTAACATTGCTCGAGGACTTCGCGGTCCCACTCCAGGTAAGTCGGCATGAAAGGCCCGCTGGAGCCGCAGGCGATGAGCTGAAGGGATGGATCGACCGCGTGCATCTGCCGCGCTGCATCCTGGGCCTTCAGCCCGTATTCGGTGGCCGTCATGTGGCCGATCTGCC
The DNA here is from genome assembly GCA_049799615.1 of Terriglobales bacterium. GTDB lineage: Bacteria > Acidobacteriota > Terriglobia > Terriglobales > Acidobacteriaceae > JAIQFF01. The sequence goes on along the minus strand of JBARIF010000536.1, from coordinate 105 downwards.
AGGGACCATCCATCTCGTTGCCCAGGCACCAGTGCTTCACGTTGTAGGGCTCGGCGAAACCATGCTTACGCCGCAGGTCGCTCCATCGCGTGCCCTTCTCTACAT
>JBARIF010000535.1:0-5675 GCA_049799615.1 Terriglobales bacterium | reverse complement strand
GTTTGTTCGCGAGCAGTTCTTCCTGGCGGCAGCGGCCCAGAACATCAAGCGACTCGTCCGCTTCCTCAGCCAAGGGCCGCAGCCACCGCTCCCTGCAACGATTTAGTCGTCCGCTCGCAGGAAACTGCCCCTCGCTGCGCTACTTGCACAGCACAACAGCACTTCCGAGCAGCCCTTTTTCAACACCCACAAGCGTTCTCACCAGCTTGCGCCGTTTGTTCGCCCCACCCAAAATCACAAATGAAGCGCTTGTCTTGACTGCTGGCGTTCGCCCTCGGGCTGGGCTGTTGGCTATTGCCCGAATGCCCAACCGCATCGGCACAACAAGCGTCCCGGTTCGCTCATGAACATCAGTCTCCAGATGTAAATCGGCGTCATGGCTTCGATTCTTGCAAGCCTGCACATGCGGAATGCTGATGATCTAGTCGGAGGGCCACAAGGAGCCGACGCTCAGGTAAATTGATCGCTGCAAGCATTCAGTGGGCATACAGTGACGAACGCTATGAGGTTTCCATCTTTCCACGCCGCCCGGTTACGACTTTTAACGCTTGGCTCATTTTTGTTTTCGTTGCGTTCACAGTAGCCTTCGACAATTTCACAGTTCCTTCCCGAACTATTGAGCCAAGCAGCTTCGCAGCTTTCAGGGTGGCGGCTCTCCGCAGTCCCGCCTTTTCAATTCGCACCGTACAGCGACAGTATTCCTTCGTTATCATTCCGACGCGCAGCGTGAGGAAGGCATTCGCGGAACCAGAGAGGACAGAACTGGTGAGAAGATGCATTCCTGGAATTGCTGCAACCGTCGAGCCGAAAATCGTCCCGACCAGCACATCGACATCGATGTCCTCAATGCCAGCAGCGATAAACGCAGTCGAAGCCACGTTTGCGTATAGCTGCACAAAGTCCCGAAGCGACGGTCTTTGGTAGTACACGTGGGCAACCTGCCAGATGAGACGCGTTTGAGCCGCAAATACGACCAGAACATCTAAACGACCACTCTGTAAAACCGCAGTGCTGAGAAATACTGCTGACGCGGTGGACGTGACCACATCGTCAGCGTGCTTATCGAGTGTCTGAAGGGCGGCTTCGATGTCCGCCGTGGAATTCAGAAGGAGTCCACGAAGACGAGGATGGCGTGACAGCCGTTTCTTGAAATCGAGGAGAAAGCGGTCATAAACCTCACCCTCGGTCGTTGCTGGCGGCAGCATCCGTTTCGGCAACCGGAACCAAAGCACGAATGGAGTAGTGAGCAGTATGCAGTAGGTGAAAATGAGACCCCACATCACGGCGTTGCCGAAAACGATATTGACCGCTCGCGCCGACTGGACGATCTGCATCGTCTGGTTGAACAGGAAAATGGCGAATACAACCACGATGAAAACGACGACGACGAGAACGATTCTCTTTGCTGTTTTGGGCATCACGGCACCCCGCCTATTAGTATCCACGATCCCGATACCTCTTGCGGCCTAATTGCACGGTCTGGGCGAGGTCACAGGTGCGGCAAGTGGCATTCTTCATCAACTGGTGGAGCTTGACCCAACAGAATGGGCACCTCCACCGCTTCCGCGACACCGCCGCCACTCGCTGGCTCCGCGCGGGAAACGGTGCAGGAGTGACTAGGCCACGAGTTGCTTGCAACGACGCAGAATACCTGGAGCCCTCGATGGAAACCGAAAAGCAGCTCGAAGAAATGAAACTGCCGTTTTAGGGATTCGTACGTCGGAAGCGACATCTTGCATAATCGTGTTCCGCATCTCAGGACGGCGGAATCTATACTAGAGCGGCAATACTTCCGAGATTTCAGTAGTCGAAGGCACAAGTATGAACCCGCGGTCTTTTCACTTCAGAGGCTTAGCGCTACTCCTCGCACTGCTTGTCTCCCAACCGGCCTGGACCGCTACACCAACCGTTGCTCCGCAACTGCCTGATCCCGGCTCAGCAGGCATGACGAAGGAGCAGCAGATACAGCTCGGAAGGCAAGCCATGGCGGAGGTGTACAAACAGATGCCGGTCTTGCCGGATTCCAGCCCGCAGACGCAGTACATCCGGCAATTAGGAAAAAGGCTGGCTAATGTGATTCCCCAGGAATATTCGTGGCCATTCGAGTTTCACGTCATTCCGCAAAAAGACATTAATGCCTTTGCTCTGCCGGGCGGCCCAATGTTCGTCAATGTTGGTGCGATTGTCGCAGCGGAGAATGAAGCGGAACTGGCAGGCGTGATGGCTCATGAGATGTCGCATGTGTACATGCAGCATTCTGCGAAGCAAGCGTCGAAGGCACAGTGGACGAGCCTCTTGGGTGCGCTAGGAGGGCTCTTTGGCGGAGGAGCGGCGGGCAGCCTCGCCCGTATAGGCATACAGTTGGGGGCTGGCACTCTGATGATGAAGTACTCCAGAGGCGATGAAGGTCAGGCTGATGCAGTAGGCGCGATCATCATGTACAAAGCGGGCTACAATCCCAGGGCCTTGGCGGACTTCTTTGAGAAACTTGAACGGCAGGGGGGTGGCGGCGGTCCGCAGTTCCTGAGCGATCACCCGAACCCGGGGAATCGTCAGGCCGCGATCGAGAAAGAGGTCAGCAACTGGCCGCCTAAGAAGTACGTGAGCAACAGCCAAGCGTTTGTGCGCGCCAAACAGGATGCGACCGGAGTCAAAACCTATACAGGCGAGCAGATTGCCAAAGGCTCAAAGCAAGGGCTCTGGGCCCAGCAAAACCGGCAGAGTGGGGCGATCCCCCCTAACCTGCCCGCGACGCCGAGCGAAGCCGCCGGAGGTAGTCTCGCGAACGTCAGTTTCCCGCAAGTCAGACCGGCCCGGCACCTGACCCGATTGGAGCGTAGTGCGTTCAGCATCGCGTATCCCGAAAATTGGCAGGTGTCCGGTGATCAGCAATCGGCTGTTACGATCGCACCCCAAGCCGGAGTTGGTGCGGGTGCAATTGCGTACGGCGTGGTGATCGGCGGAGCCCAGGACCCTAGTGCAGGCTCGCTCGACCAGGCGACGGCCGACTTGGTTCAAACTCTACAACGGTCCAATCCCGGGCTGCGACTATCCGGGAGCACGCAGAACATCGACGTTAACGGCTTCGAAGGTCGATCCGTAATTCTCACCGGCGCATCTCCCCTCCAGGAGAGCGGTGAGGCTCTCCGCGAACGCGATTGGCTGGTTACGGTCCCACGGCGACAAGGCGGTTTGCTGTATCTCGTCTTCATCGCGCCGGAGAAGGACTTTACCGAGCTGCGGTCCACATTCGAGCGAATGCTGGACAGTCTGCAAGTCCAGTAGCAGAGAAGCAGCCGGAAGAAATGAAGCTGCCGTTTTAGGAGCGCGACGGAGGATTCGCAGCGAATCCTATTTTTTCTTTTTTGCCCTCGCTTCGTTATTCCGAACGCCCACGCGAACGAGTTTCTTTATAAGTGCAATCGGCAGTTTTTCGTTCAAAGGAAAGCGGATGGTCGCCGTAGCAGTTTTATATTTTCTCAATTCCTTCGCATGATCCTTCACGATCGGTGGCATAGCGTAAAGCCCGATATGATGCTTTGCATATGCAAAGTAGGCTAAGCGCCCCTTGTAGCCGTAATAAGGCATTCCATAGCTTATTTGTTCCTCTGCTTTGGGCGCGGCGGCTTTGATTGCCGCCCGAATCTCTTGAAGTTTACTTTGCACTTCTTTTGGGGCCGCTGCAATGTAAGCGTCTACGGTTTTCGGTTTTAGTACTTTTTTCATAGTTGTCTTGGGCCTTATTCATTCTTCAGATGTTAATAGATTACGGCTCCCCCCGAAACGCCTTGTCGAGAATCGAAGGCATCAGAGCATCAAGCTCGGTTGAGGTCTCTGCCTGCAGTTTCTTTAAAGAATCTGCCTTTCGTCGTATGTCGTTTAGACGAGCCATAATCTGAAATTGTTCGGAGAGTGGAGGCTGGAAGACCCGAAATGCTTTCAACTGTGTTTGATTGATTGAGGCGAGATTTGTGGTTTGCTTGGAAGCGTCCTGAAAATAGGCTTTGCCTACAGGAGAACCTATTAGAGCGGCGAGAAACTCTGGAAGGAATGCCTCAGGATTTGTACGAACTCGGAATATATGATTCTGATGAATGCAGTTCGGTACTTCCTAAGCCGGAGAAAAACAGACGGCGGCTGAGAGCCGTGTCTCGTTGGCTAAACTGGCGATCGAGGAAGGCCACTACTTGGGTGCCGAGACGTCGGCGCGTTCGAGTCAACAACAATTTCATCAAGAGCAACAGGCGGACGACGAACTCGGTGCGAGCATCGTATTGATCGATTCCTTACTCGCGCAGAGTAAGCAAGGCGAAGCTCAAAAAGAAATGGAATCAGCTCAACGTCTCGGAAAGGAGAGCCAGAACCGCTTTCTCCGGTTGCAATTCGAATTGGCCTCAGGCCGCGTCCTTCTGAAGTCTGAACACCCGGAAGCGGCAGGGCAGTTGTTAGGAGCCGTGACCCACGACGCACGACGTTACGGATTTGCAGGACTGGAGTTTGAGACCAAGCTTGCGTTAGCTGAACTTGCGAAGAAAACGATGCATCGTGCTCAGGCCCAAATCGAGTTGCATGCTTTGCAGAAGTCAGCCGCTTCCAAAGGCTTCGGATTGATTGCGCGTAAAGCACTCCAAGAAAGTTCAGCTCCGAAATAGCAATTGACGCGACTTGCAGAATCGGCCGTCGAGGGCCGCGATCGTTGCTCGCCAAAGAAGTTAGGAATTTGGCACACGAGAAATTGTGACGCTGGTGTGACGCAAAACCTGCCGTCACTGCCAAAGTTGACATCATTGACACTCCACGGCGACTGATTTCAAATAACTTCTGTGTTTGCAATGCAGCCCGGCGAATTCGGCTTCCAGATCTGGTCCTTTCGGTACGCCTTTGTCGCGGTTTCTCTTGGTACCGATCTACAGTTCTGAAGATAGGTGCGCCGCAGAATGTGCCGTACGCTTCGAGCCGGTATGCGCCAATACGGGCTTTTTCGCTACTCCGATCAAGTGCTTCCGTGCGGGCTAGGTTATGGGCAAGTGCTTGATCTCACATGGTGATCGGTGCTGCTGAACCTGCTGAGGTGCGACAACTCTTAATCAGTGGTTCAGAGTTTCAATCAGGTCCTTCCGCTGCTGTTCTGAAACCCACAGATTTCGTGCCAGCCGTCGTGGTTGAGTGAAAGCTCGGTGAGTTGCAAACGCTTTGGGGCTAGTTCGGCGCGATGGCGCGAAACCTGAATGGCGCGAAACCTGAACTGCCCGAAACACAGTCGCGTGTAATACCGCCCTGATTGACCCTCTCGAACCCTCGTTTGCGCAAACACGGCCCACCCACGCAAAGCTCACAACGCTACGCTCATGTAGCCCCACGGGTAGCGCAGCGTACTGGTAACATCTCCAAGACGCCGCGCCATTATCGGATCGTTGAACAGATCGGCGCCGACCCGGTCTGCTAGATACCGGAGGTGTGGATGGGTTTGCCAACGACCACCATGAGTCCAGCTCAGCGCCAGGGTAATCTCACGGGCGAAAACGGCGCGCATGTTTCCGATCAATTACTGGAGAAGGCGCGCGCCGATACCGAGACCGTCCTGAGAGAGCTTGAATCGCGACTAGACGGCCTGAGCCAGGCGGAAGCCGATTCCCGGTTGAAGCAATACGGGCTAAACGAGATCGCCCGCGAGA
>JBARIF010000534.1:0-5901 GCA_049799615.1 Terriglobales bacterium | reverse complement strand
CTCCTGGAGCGAGGTGGCGAACTGCTGCGCTCGATCGAATTCCTGGCGCTCGAAATGCTCCGCCTGCCGGGCAATGAGCACGAGAAGATCTGCTTCGACTGCATGAACCATCGCGGCATGCGGCTGGAAGAACTACGTCTGGCGGCCGGGGTGGCGGCGGACAGAGTGCGCAAGACCAAGATGCCTTACGAATTTGCGCCCATGTCATCGCGCGAGCGCCGCATCGTCCACCTGGCTCTGCGCGATCAAAGCGACCTGCGCACCCAGAGCGAAGGCGAAGGCCTGCGCCGCTATGTGGTCGTCTATCCGGAAAATTACAGGCCTGCGGCGGCCAAGCCCCCGCGGAAAACCCTGCCCTGATTAGTTGTCCGTGTGGGGACGGGTCTCTGACCCGTCCATGCCGAGCAACGCTCGACCATCTGCTGCCCCGCGAAAACTGCCTTCACCCGCTACACTCTCCCCGTGAACCTCGACGACACCATCGTTGCCATCGCGACACCGCCCGGCCGTGGCGGCATCGGGGTGGTGCGCGTTGCCGGTCCCGAGGCGCGCACCATCACAGCCCCAATGCTTCACCTCAAGCATGAACTTGAACCGGGACGATCCGTTCTGGGGGAGCTGGTGGAACCGTGTGGGGCGGGCGCCCTCGCCCGCCTGGAAGCTGGCAGCGGCTCAGAAGCAGAAGAACAAGATCAGCGGGCGGGGGCGCCTGCTCCACCCACTCGCACCCACAGTCAGAATCAGCGCATTGACGAAGTGGTTGTCACTTACTTTGCCAGGCCCCATTCCTACACGACTGACGACATCATCGAAATCTCTGCTCACGGCTCGCCCGTGGTGCTGCGCCACGTGGTCGAACTGGCGCTTTCTCGCGGGGCACGACTCGCCGAGCCGGGTGAATTCACCATGCGCGCGTTTCTGAATGGGCGCATCGATCTAACACAAGCCGAAGCTGTCCGCGACCTGATCGAGTCGCAAACCCTTCATCAGGCCAAGGTGGCAGCCCAACAGCTTGAGGGCGCACTCTCCCGCCGGCTGCAGCCCATTAAACAGAAACTGGTAGAGCTGATCGCTCTGCTCGAAGCCGGCATTGATTTCGCCGAGGACGATGTCTCCATCCTTCCTGCGCAACAAATCATTGAGCACATCGCTGCGCTTCGAGTCTCGCTCGAACAACTGGCTGCCTCGTTCGCCTATGGCAAGCTGGTCCATGAGGGACTGACGCTGGCCATCGTGGGCCGGCCCAACGTGGGCAAATCGAGCCTGTTCAATCGGCTGGTCGAAAGTGACCGAGCCATCGTCACCGCCGCACCTGGAACCACGCGCGACCTGGTGACCGAAACGGTTGCGCTGGGCGGTATTCCGGTGAGGCTGGTCGATACCGCCGGCATTCGCCACGCCCTGGATGAAGCGGAAGACATCGGCATTCGCAAATCCATGGAAGCCCTGGCCGACGCCGATCTTGTGTTGGTGGTAATGGATTCTTCTGAGCCGGCCGGGGCTGAGGATTTCCGATTGCTGGCGCTGGCTGCGCCGCGGATCGCTATTCTTGTGGAGAACAAATCGGACAAGACCAGTTCGCAGTTCCAGGTTCCCGGTTCTCAGTTGCGGCGGGTTCGCGTGTCGGCTCTGACCGGCGAGGGCATTCCTGAGCTGCGCGCTGAGGTCCTGCGGCAGGCAGGAGGAGAGTTAGAGGGCAGCCGCGAAAGTGGCTTCTTGACCAACACGCGACACCAGGGTCTGGTGCGCGACTCACTGGCGGGGCTTGATACCGCGGCAAATGCGGTTCGAAACCAGGTCCCCCACGAGATGCTCCTGCTCGATCTTTACAGCGCGCTGCGACCGCTCGATGGGATCACGGGGGCCACTACCAACGACGACATCCTCAACCTGATCTTCAGCAGGTTCTGCATCGGAAAGTAGCTATTTGGACAGGCCAGCCAGGGCGGCGCGGAACATGGCGTCGAACTGGCCGTTCTTGGAGACCGAAGCCAAGGCTTTCTCCGCCGCCGTGCGCTGATATCCCAGGTTCACCAGCGCCGAGAGCACGTCCTCTTCTACCGCGCTCAGGGCGGGTGCGGCCGCAATCTCTCCATGTTTCTCGAGCGCCAGCTTGTCGCGCAGTTCCAGGACCATGCGCTCGGCGGTTTTCCTGCCGATTCCGGGGATGCGGGTGAGCCGCGCGATGTCGTTGCCGCGGATCGCGTTGACCATCTCGTCAGCCGCCATGCCACTCAGAATGGTGATGGCAAGCTTGGGCCCAATGCCGCTTACCGTGATCAGCTTTTCAAAAAGCGCCTTCTCGGACGAACGCAGAAATCCGTAGAGCGCGAGCGCGTCCTCCCGCACATGAGTGTGAATGTGCAGCGCGACCTCGCCGCCGGTCGCGGGCAGATCGGAAAATGTAGGAACGCTGATAACCACGTCATATCCGACGCCGCCGGTCTCAACGATGGCCTGGTTGGGATGCTTGGCCAGCAGCTTTCCGCGCAGATGAGCAATCATGGGAATCAGTCGTCAGTCGTCGGTCTTCAGTCGTCAGCAAGATCTGGTTTTCTGAGAACTGACAACTGATGACTGACTACTAGAATAAACAACTCATAAGAATCAGTCTCGAGTCCCCTGGTCGTCTGTTGTTTGACGGCAGATGACTGATGCCTAGAACAGCGAACTCTGTTTTCGGTTGGGAGTGATCCCAAAATGCTCGTACGCTAAGTGTGTGGCCACTCGCCCGCGCGGCGTGCGGTTCAGGAAGCCGATCTGGATCAGGAACGGTTCGTAGATTTCTTCAATCGCGTCCTGTTCCTCTGCCAGGGCCGCGGCCAGCGTGTTCACGCCCACCGGGCCGCCCTGATATTTCTCGATGATCGTAAGCAGCAGCTTGCGGTCCACTTCGTCGAAGCCGTGACGATCGACTTCCAGCATCTGCAGCGCGGCCTGGGCGGTCGGCAAATCAATCTTCCCCGCCCCCCGCACCTGGGCGTAGTCGCGCACCCGGCGCAACAGACGGTTGGCGATGCGCGGAGTACCGCGGGAGCGGCTAGCGATTTCGAGCGCTCCGGCGTGGTCGATCCCGATGGCCAGAATCTCCGCGGAACGCTCCACGATGATGCGCAAGTCCTCGTGGGTATAAAACTCCAGCCGCAGGACGATGCCGAAACGCGACCGCAGGGGCGAGGACAGCAGCCCAGCGCGGGTGGTAGCGCCAATAAAAGTAAAGGGCTTCACATCCATGGTGTGGGTGCGCGCCGACGGCCCCTGCCCGATCATGATGTCCAGCTTGTAGTCTTCGAGCGCCGAGTACAGAATCTCCTCCAGCGCGGGCTGCAGGCGGTGCACCTCGTCGATGAAGAGGACCTGTTTGTCCCGGACATTGGTCAGGATAGCGGTGAGATCACCCTTGATTTGCAAGGTCGGCCCGGAAGTCTGCTGAAAGGGGACCGCGAGTTCGTTGGCAATGATGGTGGCAAGCGTAGTCTTGCCCAGCCCGGGCGGACCGTAAAGCAGAACGTGGTCCAGCGCCTCGCCGCGTGATTTGGCGGCCTCGATAGCGACCGCCAGGTTTTCTTTGACCTTGGCCTGTCCAATGAACTCGGCCAACCGCTGCGGCCGCAGCTTCAGCTCGAAGGATGAATCATCCTCGACCGGAGCGGCCGACACGATTCGCTGCTTCAGGTCGGGAATGTTTTTGGCGGTAGCCACTGACTGGATGGTAAGGCGAAAAGAGAAATTGGGCAATCGGCAAGAAATTAGAAATGAATGTGTGGGGACGGGTCGCCGACCCGTCCGGGTCGAGCGCAGCTCGACAGTGGGGCTGACAAAAAGCTACGGTTTTGGGTAGTCTCACGGTGAGCTTTTCAATATGCGGCGTCCTGTCGGTGTCACAATCATTGCGATCCTCTTCTTGCTCAATGCCACCTGCCTTTGCAGCCTCGGCATCATCATGCTGATCTCGCCCGAAGTCCTCAGGGGCTTGCGGTGGTTGAGGGGGGCGGAAATGGGCGGTCCATATGTAGCCTTATTTGTGGGCGTAGTTTGGGGTCTCATCGGCTGGGGTCTCATCAGGATGCGCGGGTGGGCCCGCCTCGCGGCCATGCTTTGGATCGCCCCGGGAATGGCCTTTGGCATTGTCGCATTGACTACGGCGTCACGCTTTCATTGGTCGCTGCTACCGCTTGGACTGGAAATTCTCGCGGGGATGGTAATGGTGTGGTACCTCTTCACCGCGCCCATAATCGAGCAGTTTTCTAAAACCACAAAGACCACCTAAGAGGCGGGCGGGTGGGTGGGGGCACCGCCCCTACGAGCGCATGGCTGGTTATCTCCTGGCCTTGGCCGGCTCCTTCTCGCCCACGCGCTTGCTGACCTCGAACACCATCTTCCCGGTTTTTTTGTCAGCGTCCACGACCACGTGGTCGCCATGCAACACTTCGCCGTCCAGGATCTTCAGCGCCAGCGGATCCTGCACCAGCTTCTGAATCGCCCGCTTCAGCGGACGCGCTCCGAAGTTCGGGTCGAAGCCTTCGGTGAACAGCAGGTCTTTGGCTGCATCGGTCAGCTCGAGTGAAATCTTGCGATCGGCCAGCAGGCGGCGAACGTCTTCCAGCCGCAGCTCGATGATCTTCACCAGCTGCTCTTTGCCTAGCGGACGAAAGACAATAATGTCATCCACCCGGTTCAGGAATTCGGGCTTGAAGTGGCCGTGCAGGGCATTCATCACTTGTTTTGAAGCCTCTTCGAAGTCCTGCTCGGAGCGCGTACCTTCGGACTGCAGGAAGGCAGAGCCGATATTCGACGTCATGATGATGACCGTGTTGCGGAAGTCCACGGTGCGGCCCCGTCCGTCAGTCAGGCGGCCATCATCCATCATCTGTAGCAGGACATTGAACACATCCGGATGCGCCTTCTCGATTTCGTCGAACAGCACTACCGCGTAGGGACGTCGTCGCACCTGCTCGGTGAGTTGTCCGCCTTCTTCGTAACCGACATAGCCGGGAGGCGCGCCGATCAAGCGCGAGACCGCGTGTTTCTCCATGTACTCCGACATGTCAATACGCACCATGGAGTGTTCATCGTCGAACAGAAACTCGGCCAGGGCGCGGGCCAGTTCGGTTTTGCCCACGCCAGTCGGTCCCAGGAAAATAAACGACCCGATGGGCCGCTTGGGATCGCTCAATCCCGCGCGCGAACGGCGGATGGCGTTGGCCACGCGCTCGAGGGCGGCGTCCTGACCCACCACGCGCAGGCGCAGGCGCTCCTCCATGGTGACCAGTTTCTTGACTTCGCCTTCGAGCATCTTCGAAACCGGAATGCCAGTCCACTTGGAGACGATGCGGGCCACATCTTCCTCGTCCACCTCTTCTTTCAACATCCGTGTGGCGCGGGCGCCCCCGCCCGCGCTACCGTCCATCTGCGCCGTCAACTTCTTCAGTTCTTCTTCGGCCTGCACCAGCAACCCGTAGCGTATCTCCGCCACTCGTTGCAGATTGCTTTTACGCTCTTCCGCCTGCTCTTCGATTTTGAGCTGCTCGATCTTTTCCTTCAGTGTCCGGGTGCGGGCAATCATGTCCTTCTCCCGCTTCCAGTTGGCTTTCAGGGCATTAGATTTTTCCCGCAGCTCAGCCAGCTCTTTTTCAATCACTGCCAGCCGCTCTTTGGAGTTGGGGTCGGATTCTTTCTTGAGCGCCTGCTTTTCAATTTCCAACTGGGTGGCGCGACGCTCCAGTTGGTCGATTTCTGTAGGCATGGAATCGATCTGGATGCGCAGCGAAGCGGCTGCTTCATCAATCAGGTCAATGGCCTTGTCGGGCAGGAAGCGGTCCGAAATATAGCGATGCGACAAGGTGGCTGCGGCCACGATGGCGGAATCCTTGATGCGGACGCCGTGATGCACCTCATAGC
>JBARIF010000533.1:0-16021 GCA_049799615.1 Terriglobales bacterium | reverse complement strand
ACCATGCCGCAGGAACGGTACAACGGAACCTGGCTGGTCGAAAAGCGCCTGGGAATGGTGGTGCCGGACTTTCGGGAAATCGGGGCTGCGGTCGAGCAGTTACTCACGGAAGCTACGTTCGTGGAGTTTCGCAGGAACGTCAGCGCGTACAAGAACTACGCCATCTTTGAGGTCCCGCTGATCCTTGACCAGATGATGGCCGAGAAGGCGATTGAAACCATGGGCGCGGTTTCGCCGCTGGCGACGGTCGATCCGTTTGCCAATGTGGCTTGGGCGGGGTTGACCTAGTGAGAGTGGAAGGGCACGACTTCGGTCGTGCCGCAAAGTCTTCCGAACCCGGACGCGCTTTAGCGCCTGGGGTCTGCTGTCGAGAAGCTCACTCGGGCGCTAGAGCGCGACAATATCTTCAGCGATTTGTGGCACGGCTGAAGCCGTGCCCTTCCACCCAAACTCAGCGTAGAAGGATACCCACAATCGAAGCTGACATCAGATTAGCCATGGTGCCGGCGATCATGGCGCGGAAGCCAAGTTTGGCCAACTCTCCACGCTTGTTGGGCGCCAGGGCACTGATGCCCCCGATCTGAATCCCAATCGAACTGAGGTTCGCGAAACCGCATAACGCATAAGTGGCAATGGCGAAAGAGCGAGGATCGAGAACGCCCTTCTGCGCGCCGAGCATGCCGTAGGCCACCAGTTCGTTGATCACCATGCGCGTTCCCAGAAGATTGCCCACGATGCCGCACTCGCGCCAGGGAATGCCGATCACAAAAGCGACGGGAGCGAAAATTACGCCGAAGACCTGTTCCAGGCTCGACGGGAACCAGTGAGTGACGTAGGTGTGAATGCCGCCAAAAACCCCGTCAATCAGGGCAATCAGCGCCAGAAAAGAAATCAGCATGGCGGCGATGTTCAAGGCCAGGTGCAAGCCGTCGATGGTGCCTCGGGTGATGGCCCCGAGAACATTCTCGTCTTTGGGTAAGGACTCAGGGTCGATGTCGGTCAACGCAGGGATTGCCTCCGGATCTGACTCGCTATGCGGTTTCGTAACCGGCTCTTCGGTTTCCGGCACGAACATTTTCGCCATCAGAATGGTACCCGGGGCGGTCATGATCACGGCGCTGAGCAGGTGTTTGGCCTCGACGCCGTAGAGAACGTAAGCGCCCATGATGCCGCCGGAGACGTGGGCCATGCCCGCAGTCATGACCGTCATCAGTTCAGAGCGAGTCAGCGAGGGCAGGTAGGGGCGGATGGTAAGTGGCGCCTCCGTCTGCCCCATGAAGATGCTGGCGGCGACGTCGAGCGACTCCGCGCCGCTGGCACCCATGCGGATCATGACCTTTGCCATTTGGCGAATGATGAACTGCATCACGCCGTAGTGATAGAGCACGGCAAAAAATGCGGAGATGAAGATCACCGTGGGCAATACCTGGAAGGCAAAGATCATTCCCAGAGAGCCGCCCTTCCGGCCCAACTCTCCAAACACCAGTTGCGAGCCTGCGAAGGAATACTCCAGGAACTTTTCCACGCCGTGTCCGGCCCACTCCAGCAAAGCCCGGCCGAAGTTGAAACGCAGGACGAAGAGAGCAAATACGAACTGCAGGATGAGCCCCAGGGTCACCGTCTTGAGCCGGATGGCCCGCCGGTTGCTGGAAAACAGATAAGCCAGGCCGAGCATGGTGGCCAAGCCCAAAAGCCCTGTCAGACGGCCCATTCGCGCCTCCCGTTCGTGCACTGCGAAACTTCCGTGGCCCCAAGTTCTGAAACCGTCGATGAAACCGGGCCCCCTGGTTCGCTGCTCACGCCCGGGCTCCTTTTCCGGAAATGACGCGGTGGACCAAGGGCCGCCTCACAGCCGGGGCCTTTCCGGCGATACGGTAGGCCTGTTGCAGCAGATTCTGCGCGCCGCTGAGCCGGGCGTCGGAATTGTAATGAACCGTGCAGAACGCCTCGCCTTCCCGGACCGGGTCGCCGACTTTCTTGTGCAGGACGAGGCCGACGGCGGGGTCGATCAGATCTTCTTTCTTCTCGCGGCCGCCGCCCAGCATCAGGCTGGCAATTCCCACTTGCTCGCATTGAATGGATTCCACGAATCCGCTGACTGGACTGGTGACTTGCGCCCGATGCTGCGCCTGGGGCAAACGCCCGGGTTCATCAATGGAGCGCGGATCGCCGCCCTGCTCGGCAACGATCTGGCGAAACTTGTTGAGCGCGGAATGGTCTCGAATCAGTTTGTCGGCCAACTCGCGGCCCGCGTCAACGCTGGGAGTACGGGCGGCGAAGTAGAACATCCAGGCGGCGAGTTCGACCGAGACTTCGCGCAGATCGGCGGGCCCTCCGCCGTTCATCACCTCGATGCACTCCTCGACTTCGAGAGCGTTACCGACTTTCAGGCCCAGAGGCTGGTCCATGTCAGTGATCAGCGCGACCATCTTCTTATCCATGAGCTCGCCGGTTTCGACCATGAGTTCGGCCAGGTGGACGGAGTCCTTCTCAGTCTTCATGAATGCCCCACTGCCGGTTTTCACATCCAGGACGAGGCCATCGATGCCCTCCGCCAACTTCTTGCTCATGATGGAGGCGCAGATCAGATTGGGGCTTTCCACTGTCGCGGTCACGTCGCGCAGGGCGTAGATCTTTTTGTCAGCAGGAGCGATCTCGGCGGTCTGTCCGATCAAGCCGCAGCCGCAACTCTTCAAAACGCGACGAAACTCGGTCAACGACAGATTGATGTTGAAGCCTGGAATGGATTGCAGTTTGTCCAACGTACCGCCGGTGTGGCCAAGCCCGCGCCCGCTGATCATCGGAACGGTAACGCCGCCAGCGGCGACAACGGGCGCGATGATGAGCGAGGTCTTGTCGCCGACGCCGCCGGTGGAATGTTTGTCGACCTTGGGGCCGGGGAGGTCAGAAAGGTCCAAAACCTCGCCCGAATGGAGCATGGCTCCGGTGAGCGCGCTCAGTTCGGGACCATTCATACCTCTGATGAGCACGGCCATCAGCCAGGCCGCCATCTGGTAGTCGGGAATTTCATCGTTGGTGTAGGCGCGGACCAGGAACCCGATCTCGTCGGAGGACAATTCGCCGCCATCGCGTTTCTTGCGGATGATGTCGAGGGGGCGCAGAGTCATTGTCGGTCGTGCCAGGAACAGGAAGCTTACCCTGCGGGGTGGGGTAGTGGAAAGTATTTCCTGCGCCGAAATGGCCGCAGCCCATCAAGGCTTTGATAGTATTTCCGGAATGCGATTGCTCGTTTTGCTTCTCACCTCGGCTTTGGCGGTCGCGCAAAGGAGCCTAGGCAGCCCGCTCGAACATCTGCCTCCCAATATCGAGGTCTTGACCCATTTCGGGGAACGCGCCGACATCTCTCCCGACAACCAGCGGGTCGCGTTCATGGCGAAGAGTTTTGGCGACGCCATGGTAATTGACCTGAAGTCGCGCGTCATTCAGTGCCTGACTTGCAACGTTCCCGGCACTGCCTTTCTGCGGGTGATGCATCTGGTCACCGGGGACTACATCCTGATCGGGCCGGACCACTTCGAGGATGTGCACACCAGCCGTACCCGTGACAACGAGCTCTGGTTTCTCAGCAAGGAACGGGGAGCCCGGCCGGTGAAGCTCGGCCAGAAAATGAGCGAGGGCGCGGCGATTTCCAAGAAGACCCTGAAGATCGCGTTTTCGCAGGTGGCGGCCCAAGCGCCGGAGCTTGCGCCAGAAGCTTCACGGCTGGTGGTGGCGGACCTGGATCTTTCGGGCACTCCCAGGCTGGTTAATCAGAAGACGGTTTACGAGAGTAAAGACCGGAGCTGCGTCATCGAAGCGCAGGACTTCTATGACAACGACACCAGGATGACTTTTACCTGCTACGAACCGGAGGGCCACTCGTCGGTGATGGGCATTGATCTCAACACGGGCCAGGTGACGAATTTCTCAAAGGCGCCGGGATCGTATAACGAAGTGGAAGGAATTTTTCCGGATGGACGGTACACCGCGGTTGAGGCGGACCGGCAGTGCGAGAAGCTTGGGGGAACGCGGGGCTCGGGAAACATTGACATCTGGAAGCTGAGACTCGACGGAACCGGGAAAGACTTTACCCGGCTGACATACTTCAATGATTACGAGGGCGGGAAGGCGTCGAACCCGGTCATTTCTACCGATGGACGGTTTATGGCATTCCAATCCGCCAGGACGAGCGACCCTGCGGGCGTGGGCTACGGGATTCTGCTTTACTGGTTCAAGCGATAGGAGACAGGGCGATTTTCCCGCGATTTAGCGCTGCAGCCTTTGAGGCAATTCTCCTACAATGTCGTCACAAAGATGAAGGCCTCCAGTTCGGTTCCCTCCCAGAAGCCAGGCTCCTCAGTATTCCCGCCTAAGGCGGAAGAATTGTTCTCGCCATTGATCGTTGTCATCATCGCGATGGCGGTGGCGGCCGGTGTGATTGCCGTCTACAGCCCGGCGTTGAATTACCAATTTATCCTGGACGATCATCGTTTCGTTGGCGATCTCCGCCTGCAGTCAGCCGGCCATTGGTGGGAGTACTTCACGAGTTATGTGTGGGCGCAGACCCCGGGCGGTCCGCTGAGCTTCTACCGGCCGATCTTTCTGGTGTGGCTGAGGCTGAATTTCATCCTGGGCGACACATCAGCATGGGGATGGCACCTGCTGAGCGTAGTAAAGCATCTATCGGTGGCAGTTTTGCTTGGATTGCTGCTCTGGAGGCTGCTGCGGGATCGCGTTGCGGCGCTACTAGCCGGCACTCTCTTCGCGCTGCATCCGGCGCACACCGAATCAGTGGCGTGGGTCACCGTTCCCGACCCGCTGATGGCCGCCGCCTTGCTTGTCAGTCTGCTCTTGTACATGGAGTACGAGGAGCGCTCGCCGGCACGCGAGCGGTCCGACGACGCCAAGTCACGCAGAAAGCCCCGAAAACGCATTCGTAGCGAGTCCACGTCGCGGTTTTCAAAGGCGTGGCTCATCGCATCTCTGGCAGCTTTCATGGTGGCGCTTATGGCAAAGGAAACCGCCATTGTCTGGCCCGCGGCGCTTTTTGTGATGATCCTGGTTGTGCCATTCGATAGACCGAACACGGGCAAACCTTCGCGAGGAGAAGACGAGCGCTTTAAAGCACGAGTGGGTTCCGCGCTTGGCAAGATTGTTCCATTTGCGGGTGTAACCGTCCTGTATCTTCTCTTACGCTTTAATGCACTGGGGGGACACCTCAGTCCTGCCACTCAGCACTTGACCTGGAGCACCGAGCTGTTGTCCTGGCCATCGACTTCGTGGTTCTACGTAAAGGTGCTGTTTTGGCCGGTCCGGTCGCGCGCTTTCGCTGATCCCACGCTGGTAGAAACATTCTCGTTACGCGGCGTGGTTTTGCCGGCCTTGGGAGTGAGTTGCGTCGCGGCAGTCTTTTTCCTGGGATGCTGGTGGACCTGGAGAAAAGCGGGGCGCGACTTTCAGGACCGTGAGGTGGCGGGTATCCGGCGAGCGTTGCTTCTGGGTGCTTGCATCCTCGTGCTTCCGATCCTGCTCACTCTGAACCTGAACGCCCTTAACCCCGGCGACTTTCTGCATGGCCGCTACGCATACCTGCCATTGGCCGGACTGATGATTCTGCTTGCGACCGGATGGCACCTGTCAAGGAAGGGACGGGCCATCTTGCTGCCAGCGGCGGGATTAATAGCGGTTGCCTTCGGTGTGTTAACGGTGCAACAGGAGAGTGCATGGAAGGATGATCTGACGGTTTTCACGGTGGCTCACCAAAACGCGCCGCACAACGAACCCGTAGCCCGAAATCTGGCAAGAGCGCATGTGCAAGTTGCTCTCCGTCTCGATGAGACGGGGCGATGCGATCAAGCTGTGCCCATATTCGAGGAGGCGATCCAGCAGTATCCACTAGACTGGTTTGCCTGGGCGGGTCTGGGAGAATGTTCACTCAAACTCGATGACTTGCCCAAGGCCGAGCAGTCGCTGCGTCGCGCCTTCGAACTTTCGCATGAATCGCGCGTCAGGGAGGAGTGGCAGGCGGTGCGGGCCAAGATGGGTTTGGCTTCGGCGCCCTCTGAGTAAGGGCCATGAACCGCGGACCGGGTCATTCGGTTGGTGCACAGAGTCGAGCAGAATCTGAGTGTGACCTTTGTCGGGTATTGTCCCCTTACAACCGGAAGCCTTCAGGAAGCAAGGTCGTAATCGCCATTTGTTCCGTTCCTGACTGGCCACGAAAAAGGACCAGGGCATCGGGGCCAAATTCGTAGATGACCTGGCGGCAGGCGCCACACGGGGCGCATGGGCCGTCGCGCTCGGTGGCCACGGCCACCGCTTTAATCCTCATGCCGCTTCCTTCGGCGGCGACAGCGGCAAAGATGGCGTTGCGCTCGGCGCAGATGGTCAGGCCGTAAGAGGCGTTTTCCACGTTGCAGCCGTGATACATGCTGCCGTGCTCGGTGAGGATCGTTGCTCCAACCTTGAAATTCGAATAGGGAGCATGGGCATTCCGGAAGGCGGCCCGGGCGCCGGAAAGCATTTCTTCCTGTTGGGCGGGTGGGAGCGTGATGGGCATATATTAGTGTCCTTGCCAGGTGTGGGTCGAACACTCTTGTTCGACCCACACATTCTTAGGTTCAAATCGCGGGGCAGGCGCCTCTTTTGATGAACTCGCCCTGACCGGCGCGGCCCAGGAACTTGTCGCCCTCGACCAGGACGCGACCGCGGGAGAGCACGACATCCGGCATCCCGGTCACCTTGATGCCTTCGAACATGGAATAATCCACACGCATGTGATGGGTTTTGGCGCTGATGGTGTTTTCACGCTTCGGATCGAAGATCACCAGGTCGGCGTCACTGCCCACCGCGACCGTGCCCTTGCGGGGATAGAGGCCGAAGAGCTTGGCGGGTGTGGTCGCCACCAGTTCAACGAATCGATTCACGCTGAAGCGTCCC
Organism: Terriglobales bacterium; assembly: GCA_049799615.1. Lineage (GTDB taxonomy): Bacteria > Acidobacteriota > Terriglobia > Terriglobales > Acidobacteriaceae > JAIQFF01. Next base: position 9,082 of record JBARIF010000533.1, on the reverse strand, counting down.
TGGGCCACGCCGCCCGAGTACACCAGGCTCATGCGGTGTTCGATACCAGGGCCGCCGTTGGGAATTTTGGTGAAGTCGCCAATGCCCATTTCCTTCTGCTCTTTGTAACAAAATGGACAGTGGTCGGTGGAGACGACCTGCAGATGGTCGTGGGTCAATCCCTTCCACAATTTTTCCTGATGCCATTTTTCGCGCAGCGGGGGAGTGAAAACATACTTGGCCCCTTCGAAGCCGGGCGCGTCCATGTTCTCCAGTGACAGGTAGAGATATTGGGGACAGGTTTCGGCATAGACGGGCAGGCCGCGATCGCGGGCCTCGCGTACTTTTTCCAGCGCGTCGTTGCAACTCAGATGCACGATGTACACCGGCGAACCGGCCATTTCGGCCAACGCGATGGCGCGGGATGTGGCTTCGGCTTCCGCCGTGGTAGGGCGAGTGAGAGCGTGGTACTTGGGAGCGGTCTTGCCCTCGGCCAAGGCCTGCTTGACGATCACGTCAATGGCGCCGCCATTTTCCGCGTGCATGCAGACCATGGCCCCAGCCTTGGCTGACGTGCGCATGGCTTTGAAGATGCTGGCATCATCGAGCATGAAAACGCCGGGGTAGGCCATGAACAGCTTGAAGCTGCTGACGCCCTCGCGCACCAGTTGCGGCATTTCTGCCAGCTGCGCGTCCGGCAGGTCAGTGATGATGCAGTGAAATCCATAATCGGCGACGGCCTTCGAAGACGCCTTCTGCATCCAGGCATCGAAGGCCGTACGCAGGGACTGACCCTTGTACTGGATGGCGAAGTCGATCAGCGTGGTGGTGCCGCCGAAAGCGGCGGCGCGGGTGCCGGTTTCAAAGTCGTCCGCGCTGGTGGTGCCGCCGAAGGGCATATCCAGGTGGGTGTGGACGTCGATTCCGCCGGGAAACACATACTTGCCGGCGGCGTCGATCAGGCGCGTGGCATTTTCGCGAGGCAGGCTGCTGCCCAGGGCGACTACCCGGCCGCCTGAGATGGCGACGTCGGCCTGGGAAGTATCGGCAGCCGTGACCACGGTGCCGCCGGTGATGATGGTATCGAACCCCATTGGCTAATCCCCTGGCTGCTTGAGCCCTCTCGGTGGGGGCTGAAGCGTGATGTATCCTATGCTAGCAGGCTGCGGAGAAGGGTCGACGCTGATCTCTATCGGAAGCCGCGATTTTCAGAGGCACCGCAAGGCGGTTGGGAGGGAGCACAACTTCTGAGTTAAGGAAGAATCGGTTTGGGGCATCTTGGGAAGGGCACGACTTCAGTCGTGCCGCCAAGTCATTGGAAATGGGTTTGCGCTTTAGCCTCTGAGGTTTGCCGTTGGGTTTCTGGTTGATCCCTGCGGTTCACTTTGACCCCATAACGCGAAAGGGAGACATGAAGTTCGGCATCACCCTGAAACCTGATATTTCCGTGGAGCGGATTGTCGCCCTCACCCGGCAGGCGGAGGCCTCTGGGTTCCAGTATGGCTGGATTTTTGACTCCCACGTGCTGTGGAAGGAGCCTTATCCGCTGCTCACTCTGATGGCGAACGCGACCCGGAACATGCGGCTGGGTCCTTGCGTCACCAATCCTGCCGTCCGCGATCTTACCGTCACCGCCAGTCTTTTTTCTACGCTCAACCTGATTTCGGGCGGGCGCATGGACTTGGGAATTGGGCGTGGCGACAGTTCGCGGCGGGTGTTGGGCAAGAAGCCTGTCACTCCCGCGCAGTTGGAGCAGGCAGTCATCAGCTTTCGCAAACTCACCGCCGGACAAGAAGTGCAGCACGACGGGCAGCCGGCCCGACTCGCCTGGGCAACTGGCTCTCCGCCGGTCTGGATTGCGGGTTACGGACCGAAGGTCCTGAGCCTGGCCGGACGAATTGCGGATGGCGTGATTCTCCAATTTGCCGATCCTGACCTAATTGAGTGGTGCCTCGGATTTGTGCGGCAAGGCGCGAAGGAAGCGGGCCGTGATCCCAAGGCAGTCGAAGTCATGGCTGCAGCCCCGGTTTGGGTGTCGGACGACCTGGCCCTGGCGCGGCAGCGGGTGCGCTGGTTTCCCGCTTTGGTTTCAAATCACGTCGTCGATCTGATATCGCGGTACAAGCCTGAAGATCTGCCGGCGTCGCTCACTTCCTACGTCCAGGACCGTGCCGGATACGACTACCAGCACCATGCCGAGGTGGGCAGCGACAATGCCAGTTTCGTTTCCGATGAAGTGGTGGACCGGTTTTGCCTGGTGGGCCCGGTGGAGGCCCATCGCCAGAAGCTGAAGAAGTTGGCCCAGGCAGGAGTGACCCAGTTCAATATCTATCTGATGTGTGGGGACGAAGAGCTGACCCTCGAGTCGTACAAACGGGACGTATTGCCTGGGTTTCGCGGAGGGAATTGAGGGGATTATTTTCAGTTACCAGTTTGCTGGTTCTCGGTTCCCAGAAACGTTATGAGAATTTCTTCGTCAAAGAAATAAGGGGTCAATGTTTCGACATCTTACAGCGCTTCTGGCATGCAGCAGCCTGGCGCTCTTGAGCGCATGCTCGGGGACCAAGGCCGAAGCTCCGCGTATGAGCGCTGTTCCGGTGCTGGTGGCCACGGTGGAGCAGAAGGCCGTGCCACTTCAGTTGAAGGCGATTGGCGCGGTCGAGGCCTACTCTAACGTCTCGGTAAAGACGCAGGTGACCGGGGAACTTACCGGAGTGCATTTCAAGGAAGGCGCGGATGTCAGCAAGGGACAGCTGCTGTTCACGCTCGACAAGCGGCCTTTCGAAGCTGCGCTGAAACAGGCGCAGGGCATGCTTGCCCGCGACCAGGCGCAGGCCGCAAATGCGCGCAACCAGGCCAATCGTTCGCGGGCGCTGAACCAGGCGGGCGTAGTTTCAAAGGAAGAATACGACCGCATGCAATCGGAGGCGGATGCCCTCGAAGCAGCTGTCCTCGCCGACCAGGCGATGGTTGAGAACGCGCGGGTGCAACTGATTTACTGCAGCATTTATTCGCCCATCAATGGCCGCACGGGTCCATTGCTGATTCACCAGGGCAATATGATCAAGGCCAACGACACGCCGTTTCTGGTGAGCATCAACCAGGTGCAGCCGATTTATGCCACGTTTACCGTGCCCGAGCAGAATCTGGCGGACATCAAACGCTACTCCAGCCGGGGGAAGCTGCGCGTTCAGGCCTTCATTCCCAACGACACCCGCGGGCCGGCTTCGGGTTGGCTGAGCTTTATCGACAATACGGTGGACCAGGCCACTGGCACCATCAAGCTGAAGGGCGAGTTTCCCAACGCTGACCGGCGCCTCTGGCCGGGCCAGTTTGTGGACGTGGTGCTGACCCTGGCGCAGCAGTCTGACGCCATCGTTGTGCCTTCGCAGGCCCTGCAGAATGGTCAGCAGGGGCAGTTCGTTTTTGTGGTCAGGCCGGACATGACGGTCGAGGCCCGTCCGGTGATTTTTGACCGCAGTACGGATGGACAAGCGGTCATCTCGAAGGGACTCGCACCGGGAGAACAGGTCGTCACCGACGGCCAGCTTCGTCTGGTCCCTGGAGTGACGAAGGTGGAACTCAAGGAAGTCGCCGCGCCGGCTGCGAACCCAGCTCGGGCCGGGGGCTAGTCACCATGAACGTCGCCGAAATCTTTATTCGCCGTCCGGTCATGACCACCCTGGTGATGCTGGGCATCCTCATGTTCGGCATCATGGGCTATCGCCTGCTGCCGGTGAGCGATCTGCCCAACGTGGATTTCCCCACCATCCTGGTTTCGGCCAGTCTGCCGGGTGCGACCCCGGACACGATGGCTTCGGCTGTGGCCATGCCGCTGGAGAAGCAATTCTCCACCATTGCCGGCGTGGACTCGATGACTTCGTCGAGCACGCAGGGTTCCACCCAAATCACGCTGCAATTCAATCTGAGCCGCAACCTGGACGCTGCCGCGCAGGATGTGCAGTCCATGATTGCAAAGGCGGCCCGCGATCTGCCGCAGAATCTGCCCAGCCCGCCCTCGTATCAGAAAGTGAATCCCGCCGACCAGCCGATTCTGTATCTGAGTTTGAACTCACCGACGCTGCGCCTTTCCGACGTGGATGAATACGCCGAAACCCTGATGGCGCAGCGCATCTCGATGGTAAGCGGCGTGGCCCAGGTGAGCGTGTACGGAGCGCAGAAATACGCCGTGCACGCCAAGCTCGATCCCAAGGCGCTGGCCAGCCGTCAGATCGGCATTGACGAAGTCACGAATGCCATCCAGACCGGCAACGTAAACCTGCCCACCGGGATTCTGTATGGGACGCACCAGGCGTTCACGGTTCAGGTGAACGGTCAGCTCACCAAGGCCGCCGACTACGGCCCACTCGTCGTGGCCTACCGCAATGGCGCTCCGGTGCGGCTGCGGGACCTTGGGAAAGTAGTGGATGGAGTGGAGAACGACAAGACCGCAAGCTGGTTCTACGACGCCAAGGGCTTGCGGCGCGGCATCATCCTGGCCATTCAGCGTCAGCCGGGGACTAACACGGTGGAAGTGGTTGACTCCATCAACCAGCTGATGCCCAGTTTCCGCGCGGTCATGCCACCTTCAGTTAATGTGGACACGCTTTACGACCGCTCGGTTTCCATCCGCTCCTCGGTGGACGACGTGAAGTTCACCCTGTTCCTGGCGCTGGTACTGGTTATTCTGGTCATCTTCCTGTTCCTGCGAAACCTTTCGGCTACGGCCATTCCCAGCATGGCGCTGCCCATGTCCATCGTGGGCACGTTCGCGGTCATGTATCTGCTGGGTTATTCGCTGGACAATCTGTCCCTGATGGCCTTGACCCTTTCGGTCGGCTTCGTGGTGGATGACGCCATCGTGATGCTGGAAAACATCGTGCGCCATATGGAGATGGGGGAACGGCCGATGGAAGCGGCCTTCCGCGGCGCAGGCGAGATTGGCTTCACCATCGTTTCCATGACCCTGTCGCTGGCGGCGGTGTTCATTCCCGTGCTGTTTATGAGCGGGATTCTGGGACGGCTGCTGCACGAGTTCGCAGTAACCATCAGCGTGGCGATTCTGGTCTCGGGAGTGGTCTCGCTCAGCCTCACGCCTATGCTGTGCAGCCGTTTCCTGCGCGCTTCGAAGGAAATAGAGCACGGCCGGCTGTGGCGGCTCTTCGAGAGTTTTTTCGACGGGCTGTTGCGGCTTTACGATCGCACCCTGCAGGTTACGCTTCGACACAAACTTGCCACCATGGCAGTTTCCGTCGTGGTCATGGCAGGGACGGCCTACCTGTTCATCGCTATCCCCAAAGGCTTTCTGCCGGATGAGGACCAGGGACAGATTTTCATCTTCACGGAAGGGCCGCAGGGCATTTCGTTCGACAACATGGTCGAGCACCAGAGGGCTTTGAACAAAGTGGTGATGGCACAGCCCTACATTGACTCTTTCATGTCCACGGCCGCGGGGGGAAATGCGGGGCGCCTGTTTGCCCGGCTGAAGCCGCGGAACCAGCGCATGTCAGCGCAGGAGATCGTGCAGGACCTGAGAGGGAAGCTGGCGGCCGTTCCCGGTATTAATGCCTTTCCGCAGCTGTTGCCGCCCATCCGCATCGGCGGACAGTTGACCAAAAGCCAGTACCAGTTCACGCTGCAATCGCCCGACACTAACGAGCTTTATCAGGACGCACCTAAGCTGGAGGCGAAACTGCGCAGCGATCCGCAATTGCAGAAGCTGCTGCAGGATGTCACCAGCGACTTGCAGATCACCAATCCCCAGGTCAATGTGGACATCGATCGGGACAAGGCTTCGGCGCTGGGCATTACCGCCAACCAGGTGGAAGACGCGCTGTACACGGCTTACGGCCAGCGGCAGATTTCAACCATCTACGCGCCCAACAACGCCTACCGCGTGATCACCGAACTGGAGAACCAGTACCAGCTCGACCCCTCAGCGCTCTCGATGCTGTATGTGCGCTCTTCGAATGGGCAACTGGTGCCGTTGAACGCCGTGGCCAGACTTACGCGAACCCTGGGGCCGCTCACCATCAATCACCTGGGACAGCTGCCCGCGGTGACGATTTCCTTCAACCTGCGCCCGGGGGTTTCACTGGGCGATGCCGTCACTGCCGTGGGCAAGACGGCGCGAGAGATGTTGCCGGCCAGCGTCAGCACCAGCTTTCAGGGCACGGCGCAAGCCTTTGAATCCTCGATCAGCGGGCTGGGGTTGCTGCTGGTGATGGCCATCCTCGTGATCTACCTGGTGCTGGGCATCCTGTACGAGAGCTTCATCCATCCTTTGACCATTCTTTCCGGGCTGCCCTCGGCTGGTTTTGGCGCTCTGATTACATTGATGCTCTTCCACCTCGAACTGAACCTTTACGGCTTTGTAGGCGTGATCATGCTGGTTGGGATCGTGAAGAAAAATGCCATCATGATGATTGACGTTGCGCTGGAACGGCAGCGCGACAGCCACGATCCGGCGCAGGAGGCCATTTATCAGGGAGCCTTGCTGCGCTTCCGTCCCATCATGATGACCACCATGGCGGCGCTCATGGGCACGCTGCCGATCGCGCTTGGTTTTGGCGCGGGCGCGGAATCACGCCGTCCGCTGGGGCTGGCCGTGGTCGGCGGGCTGGTATTTTCCCAGCTGCTGACTCTGTACATTACTCCCGTTTATTACATCTACATGGATTCCTTCCAGAACTGGCTTCGCTCCCGCAAGAAGCGCCAGGCGCTTCCGGAGAGTGAATTTGACAGGGAACCAGCGCTCGCGGGAAAGCCGGGTAAGTAGAGCGGATGACTGCGCGTCTGAGATAGTTTCTCTCCATTGCAGGCTCATTTCCAGACTTCGACTCCGGGATTCCGCACGATCGGGTAACATGTGCGGTTGGGTGCGAACACATCTTGGATTCGAACACCGCTGAGACCGACACTCCTTCCGATAAAGCCCCACCACCGGCGTGGTTTCGATTTCTTGCTCCCTCCACCACCGATCTGATGTTCATCATCCTGCTGATTGCTATGACGAGCGGGGCGCTGGCGCCGCGGCTGCTGGGAGATGCCAGTATCGGGTGGCATATACGCAATGGCGAGCAGATGCTGCGAACGCACTCGATTACGCGCACTGACCCATTCTCGGTCACCATGGGCGGGCAAATCTGGTACGCGTGGGAATGGCTCTATGATGTGAAGATTGCAGGCATCTACCATTGGCTGGGCCTGAACGGTGTGGTCTTTTTCACCGCGATAGTCATTGCCCTGACCTTCGCGCTCACCCTGCGCCTCTGCCTGCAGCGCGGCGCGGACCTGACCGTCACGGCGCTCCTGCTTGCCTTGTCTCTGGGTGTCTCCATGATTCACCTGTTTGCCCGCCCCCATGTGCTGAGCTGGTTGTTTACCGTGATCTGGTTCCAGGTGTTGGACAGCTCAGAGGGCACGAGCGATGTTGCAAGCCGGCGGCGCTTATGGTTTCTTCCCGCGCTGATGCTGCTCTGGGTGAATGTGCATGGAGGCTTTGTATTGGGCTTTGCGCTGCTGGGACTGTACCTGATGAGCGCCGTCATCCGGCACTACCAGAGCCGGAACGAGGAAGAGCGGCGCAGGCTGGCGCGGCGGCTGCGAACATTAGGGAGCGTGACTGCGGTCTCGCTGGCAGCCAGTTTCATCAACCCCTACGGCTACAAACTGCATCTTCACGTTTACCGGTACCTCACCAGCCGCTGGCTGATGAACCATATTGACGAATTCCTCTCACCCAATTTTCATGGCGTGGCCCAGCAATGTTTTGTGGCGATCCTGCTGATCACGATTGTGGCTCTCGCTGTGGCCCGCAGCAAGCCGTCACTATCGCGCGTGTTCGTGCTGCTTCTGGCGACGTACAGCGGTTTGTATTCCGCGCGCAGCCTTCCGGTTTCGTCGCTGCTGCTCACAATGATTGTCGCTCCTCTGTGGACGCAAGCGCTCACAGAGGCCCGCGAGAATTCAAATCTCTCCTTACGCCTGCGGGCCTTCGTTTCCCGATGGCAGGCATTTACAGCGCGCATGGGAAGGGTTGAACTGGGCTTCCGCGGCCATATATGGCCGGTGGCTGCGGTGTTTCTAGGGCTGCTGGTCTGTGCGCACCAGGGCAAACTGGGAGCAACGCCATGGATGAACGCGCATTTCGATCCCAGACACCTGCCGGTGCAAGCGACGGATGCGATTGCCCAACGCGGCCTCCGTGAACCGATCTTCGCGCCCGATTCCTGGGGCGGATACCTGATCTACCGTCTCTACCCGCAAAACAAGGTCTTCGTTGACGACCGCCACGACTTCTACGGGGTAGATTTTCTGCGCGATTACCTGAAGACCATTCGGCTGACCCCCGAGTGGGACAGCTTCCTGAACGAAAAGCATGTCAACTGGGCGCTGCTGCCGGCGGGGTCTTCGCTGGCAAACATGCTGGAAGAAAGCGCGCAATGGAATGTTGTGTATCGGGATGGGACCGCAGTGTTGATGGAGCGAAAACAGCTTTTGGCTCCTGGCTACTAGCTTCTAGCCAACTCTGGTCGAAGAGCCAGTGGCGGGAGCCAGAAGCTAGAAGCTCCTTCCTAGTATCGATCGTTGGTGTCGATATTGAAGCCGAGGATGGCGTTGACCTCAATGGGTTCGTTTCCACGCCGCACCGGACGGAATTTCCAGCTGTTGAGCGCGGTCAGGACCTTGCTGGTCATGACTGCGTTGGCGGGCTCGAGCACGTGAGGCCGGCGCAGTAATCCGGAGCGGTCGAGGACGCAGGAGATCACCAGGCGCGCCCTGGGGAGTCCCGGCGGAAGATCGGAGCGCATGGCTTGAGGAGCGGTGAGGTCTTCGGCGTATCCATGCACGGCGGAAGCGGGGTCAGCGAACTGCATCACGGCCGTGCCCAGCGCGGTCTCGATGTAGATGGTGTAAACTTTGTCGCCCTTGAGCTTGCCGTAGAAATCGAATGCACCGCCTGAACGTGAGGTGGCGACTACCGTGATATCAGGCCCGCGATCTTCGGGACTGGTGTTCGAACGTCCCGGGGCCCCCGCCGGTTTGCCTCCGGAACCAAAGCTGGGCAGGGTCACGACGTTGCTGCTGCCTCCCTTTACCG
>JBARIF010000532.1:0-26937 GCA_049799615.1 Terriglobales bacterium | reverse complement strand
ACTCATCAATGAGCCAGTCCACGATGCGCTGATCGAGGTTGTCGCCGCCCAGGTGAGTGTCACCGTTGGTGGCCTTGACTTCGATCACGCCTTCGCCGACTTCCAGCACCGAGATGTCAAACGTCCCGCCGCCGAAGTCGTACACCGCGATGGTTTCATCCTTCTTCTTATCGAGACCGTACGCCAGCGCGGCCGCCGTAGGCTCATTGATGATGCGCTTCACTTCGAGGCCGGCGATCTGCCCGGCGTCTTTCGTGGCCTGCCGCTGCGCGTCATTGAAGTACGCCGGGACGGTGATGACCGCCTCAGTGACCTTCTCACCGAGATAGTCTTCCGCCGCTTTCTTCAGCTTCTGCAGAATCATCGCGGAAACCTGGGGAGGCGTGTATTCCTTGCCTTGCGCCAGCACCGCGACGTGGTCGCCCGACTGGACGACCTTGTAGGGCACCATCTTGATTTCTTCGGTCACTTCGTCGAAGCGGCGTCCCATGAAGCGCTTGATCGAGTAAACCGTGTTTTCCGGGTTGGTAATAGCCTGCCGTTTGGCCACTTGCCCCACCAGCCGCTCGCCGGTCTTGGTAAAGCCGACAACCGAGGGCGTGGTGCGCCCTCCTTCTTCATTAGGGATCACCTTGGGTTCGCCACCCTCCATGACGGCTACGCAGGAGTTGGTGGTTCCGAGGTCAATTCCGATAATCTTGGCCATAATCATGGTCTCCTTGGAATATATAAGTGCTTTATAATCAAAACATTAAACTGCTACACAGCTCGTAATAATAAGACTTGAGTGGATCGTTGTCAATCTTTAGATGCGGAAGAGGAAGGCGACGATGCACCCACGCAGGGCTATATCAATTGGTCGGATGAATGCCAAACGAGTAAAACATGTCCGGACGAGCGTCCCCACGGTAATCGAAGATGTGGAGGTAGAAAGTGACATTCCCGGAACTCCCCGGTGCCTGAAACACGAGACGTGCCGGCTGACCTATATTCATGCATGGATCGTCAAAGCCGTTGGGAGTGGTGTCAACCGCAACTGGGACACCGGATGGTGGGTTATCGTCGAAGGGGTCATTGCAGGTGGTGAAGCGATGTCCATTGGCATCCACAATTTCGATAACAGGATCGAGGGTTGACATCAAAAAAGGGCGAAAACTGTCACCTGCACCGACTCCGACACTTAGTATCGTGCCCGCAGGGGCTGTCAATTGATAGTAGTCCTGGTCTGGAGAGACCGTACCCGGCGGATCGCTATAGGGGCTGATGGAAGCGACATAGTCGCCTGGGTAGTAGATCGGCGTCGCATTTCCGATCGTGTCGTTCCTCAAAGGGAGCGAGTTGGGCGTAACCAGGAGCCAGTAGCCCTGCTGGACGTGTTGCTGCGTAGGGCTTGAAGAATCGGAGAGAGAGAGCGCGAAGGACGCATATCCTGGAGCGGTCGGAGTACCGGTCAGTTTCCCGTTGACTGAGTCGAACTGCATTCCCGCAGGAAGAGGTGAGGTGGGAGAGAAGTTCCAACTGTAGGGAGCCGCTCCACCAGTGTGAACGAAAACAAAGTCGTAGGCCTGGCCCACGACGCCCGGTGGAATCAAAACGTGCGGCAAGTGAAGCACCGGCGGTTCAACATCCACAGCATAGGACACGGTTTCGCTGCGTGCGGGCAAGCTGGAATCTGTCGCCATAATAGAGAACTGGTAGTGTCCAATGGTCGATGGTGCACCGTCGAGGAAGTACTCGCGTGTGTTTGGAGATGCGGGGTTTTTTGTGAATGTCAGGCCATCCGGCAGTTTGCCAGATAACTGCCAGGTAATGGGTTCCGTACCCCCGACTGCACCGAAATTTGCGGACTGGGAATAATCAACCCCGACCTGAGGCGTTGGGATGCTTGTAGGCTCGAAACCGAAGAAGTCCAGCGTGAAATCCTTGCTGGCCGTGTTGGGTTTTGCGGCGGAATCGGTAACCCGCACCGTGAACTGTGAATCCCATCCGCCGTAAAATACCGGCAAAGTGCCGCTGAGCACTCCATCTTGACTCAATGTGAATCCCGGAGCCAAGAAACTGTTCACTACATCCCACTTCAACGGTGCGTTTCCCCCTTGCGCGGTGAAATTAAGGTTGTACTGAACCCCTGCCACTCCACCAGGCAGCGACGGAGGCGTCGTGATGACAATGGCTGGAGGAGGTGGCGGGGAAGAAGGTGGCGGAGAACCGGGCGCGCCTCCCCCTCCACAGCCAGAGACTAGGTTCATGAGCGCGATGATGGCAAGGCACACCGTTGCCTTAGTCACAGCTGACCAGCCGGGTTGGGCCTCGAGTCGAGTTGGGCTTGCAAGACGCCGAGCGAAACATCCGGGGGTGGCACAGAAATGCTGGCTTGCGGCTGCTCGAAAATGTCGAAGGGCGGATCGGTTCCCTGGAGGATAATATTAATGTCACTCAAGGCTTGCCCGGGCTGAACTGTTAGCACGCCAGGGACAGTGGCGCCGGTTCCTGGCAGAGGTAGAAACGGATCAATCGGACCGATAGAGCCCCCGCTGATCTGCTGGACTTCAACCGTGTACTGCCCCGGCGGCACAGCCATTTCGTAAGTTCCAATCAGCGAAGGGTCGTGCGAACCGAATTGACTGCCTGGATTTGCTCCAAGAGTTCCGCCGGTGCAGGCCGTCGGAGGCGTACAGGGCAAGTAGTCAGCGGTGTAGGGCTGTCCCGGATTGCCGGTAAAGCGGAATCCCGAGATGCTGGACACTACGATGTTGTGAATGTCGCTGACTGACCGTGCGATCACAAGGACATCCTGCGCGGGATATTTTCCATCCGAAAAGTACACCTGGCCGGTAATAGAGCCGTACTGGCTGACAAAATTCGAAGATGGATACAGCTTCGATATCCAAGCCTTGTCATCTACTTCCAACGTATTCTGTCGGGCGGTAATCAGCTGCCAGTACATGGTTGGAGTTGCGTCGGTGTCAGCTTGTGTGGTTCCTGTCGTAAGGGGAACGCGAATGTCGGTGTGGTCCAGTCCTAACACATGCCCGAATTCATGCGTCATGACCGCGGGCACGAGGTTCTGCGGAAGGAATGACGGATTTCCTAGTAACGAGAAACCAGATTGTATTTTTCCGCTCGCACTCACAGCGCACGGACCCGAAAGCCCCAGAATTCCGCTGTCCCCAGTCAGTTGCTGAAGCAGGGAACCGTTGTTGTCATAGATGATCGGGGTTTGTGTGCCTGCGGTACAGGACCCGATGACTGCATCCAGTTCTGCCAGCGTATTTACGTCACCATCGGCAACCCCCAAAATGGTTCCCATCCGGGTGACAGAGAGCGTTGCCGTGGGTACCTGGGTCCATTGCTGGAAGGCCTGCGCCACCAGAGTATTCGCGGAGGCATTCGTGATGCTGCCCAACGGACCGCCATCCGTGCGGTACTGGATGGGCTTGGAGTTGTCCCAAACGAACGCCTGGCCTTCTATCCCAGAGCTGGGACCGCCGATAGCAATCGGGCCGCCAGCGTACGAGCTTGTCGCGGCAAAGAGCAGCGACATCAGCAATCCCGTGCTTGCCAGAACGTTCGTGGCTCGAGAGCTCATTGTGTCTTGCCCTTAAATGTGGCGAAAGTGCGAACGATCTCTCTCACCACGTCGAGTTGCAGCGGCCCCATCCTGTCGGGAGGAACAGCCAGAGCCTGACGGGCTCGTGCAGATAATCCCGATACCTCGACCAACCCTTGCATGCCGATTGACAATCCGCGATTACTGGCTCCATTCAGGACGGTCCTGCTCCCCCCGGGACTGGACAAAACCAGAAATCTGCCCTGCTCCAGGCCGACAGGACTGGTAAACCCCGCAGTCGTTTCGTGATTCAGGAAGAGAAGTAGGTCCTCCCCTGGGCGGTAGCCCAGGTGGTCGGATCGATCTCGAGGATCCCACACGAATTGGCGGAAGGTGAGAGTTTTACCCGCCTTGCCCTTAATGACTTCTTCAACGGAGAGAGTGACAACCACTGATTCAAGATTGTGAAATTCAGCATGGGGCTCCAGGTGAGCCTCAATCACGCGCCCTTGGACAACTATATTCGCCATACAACTGAGTTGAGCAAGGTTACGGGGAAGAACAATCGCACCACGCTGAGCTTGAGCTAGCGGTAGTAACACAACGACGGAAAACAGGCTAAGAAGACTCTTCCTGCGGTCGTTCCAAATTCTCGAACACGACATGCGACTCACCCTTTGGGGGAAGGGGGAAGAGCGAGATATTACCCTAGTCCGAGGCTGCCGGCAAAACTAATGTTGCTCTGTGACTGGACCTGGTAAATGACTGGAATAGTATCCCCCAAACGCCTTTAGTCGTACTTTTCGTACAGAATCGACTTCCTATCCCAGCCCAAGCCCTTCAGCAGCTCCCGGTTGGCCTTGATCATCTTGTCCAGGCCGCAAATGTAGGCGCGCATGTCGGCCCGCCCCTGGACGGTTCCGGATACGTGTTCCTGGACGTACCCGCGCAAACCCTGCCACTCCGGAGCGCCCCGGCTGAGGGTGGGCAGGTAGTGAAAGTTTGGATGCTGGGCGGCCAGGCCCTGAAACTCCCCGTGGTAGTAAATATCGTTTTCGGTTCGGTTGCCGAATAGCAGCCAGAGTTGCTTGTCCAGATGTCGCGCGGGATCGGCCAGCAGCCAGTGCAGCATGGAGCGGAAGGGTGCGATGCCGGTGCCGGTGGCAATGAAGACGGTATCGCGCAAGGGCGGCCGCAGGATGAAGTCGCCGAACGGCCCCTGGCAGTGGATTTCCTCGCCTTCATTCATGTCGCAGAGAAAGTTGGACATGAAGCCGTCCTGCACGCGGTTGAGGCAGAGCGCGAAGCGATTGTTATCACCCGGCGGGGAAGCGATGGAATAGGCGCGGGTGATTTCCTCGCCGTCCGGCTTGTTGGTCTTGAAGGAAAGCCATTGGCCGGCGACGAAACCGAAGTGGGGGACGGCTGGGACTTCAAATTCCAGGTGCTTGGTTTGGGTTGACAGGGAAACCGAGCGAACCAGACGAGCCGCGAAAAGTTGAAAGGGAGACATCAGCTATGTAGATGATAGCGGCGTGCACTTGGACGCTGGCATCTGAACTCACTGTCATGCTGAGCGCGAGAGTCGCTCGCGAAGCGAACGACGAAGGAGTCGAAGCACCCCTAATGCCCCCAGAGCACAGTGATTGTAGGGGTCCTTCGACGCGAAAAGCCCATTCGCTAAAGCGAATGGGCTTTCCTTGCTCAGGATGACAGGGCCGATGGCTGACAGCTGTAAGCTGACGGCTGCCCTATTCCACCGTCACCGACTTGGCCAAATTCCTGGGTTGATCCACGTCACAGCCGCGGCGGACTGCGATGTGATAGGCCAGCAACTGCAGAGGAACGATTTCGAGAATCGGCAGTAACTCTTCCGGCGCTGGAGGAACGTACAGCACGTGGTCGGCGGCTTCTTTGATGTCCTCGTCGCCTTCGGTGGCCAGTGCGATGATCATTCCGGAGCGGGCCTTCACCTCTTTGAGGTTGGAGCAGGTTTTTTCGTAGCGGGTCATGGAGAGCGCGTCTTTGGTATCGCGGGTCGCAATGATCACTACCGGAAGGTTTTCGTCAATCAGCGCGTTAGGGCCGTGCTTCATTTCTCCGGCGGGATAGCCTTCTGCGTGAATGTAGGAGACTTCCTTCAGCTTGAGCGCGCCTTCGAGCGCGATGGGATAATGGATGCCGCGTCCCAGAAACAGGAAGTCCTGGGAACGCGAATACTCTTTAGCCAGGTCTTCACATTCTTCTTCGCGGGTAAGCAGGTGTTCGAGCTTGCCGGGGATGCGCGTGAGTTCCTGGATTGCTTCCTTGGCCTGATCGGCGCTCATGGTGCCGCGCTGCTGGGCCAGGAAGAGGGAGAAAAGGTACAGAGCGGTAAGCTGGGCGGTAAACGCTTTGGTCGAAGCCACGCCAATCTCGGGGCCGGCATGCGTGATGATGGTCCCCGCCGCTTCGCGCGTGATCATCGAACCCACCACGTTGCAGATGGCCAGGGTCTTCGAACCTTTCGCCTTGGCCTCTCTCTGGGCTGCGATGGTGTCCGCAGTTTCGCCTGACTGGGTGATCAGCAGGGTGAGGGTATCGGGAGTGATGATGGGGTCGCGATAGCGCCACTCACTGGCGTAATCCACCTCGACCGGAAGTCGGGCCATGCGTTCGATCATGAACTTGCCCGCCTGAGCGGCGTGCCAGCTGGTTCCGCAAGCTGCGATATTGATTTTCCGGGCGGCCTTGAACTCGGCGTCGCTGATCTCCATCTCATCGAGAAAGACTTGGCCGGTTTCCTGCGAAACTCGTCCTAGCGTGGTGTCACGCACCGAGCGCGGCTGCTCGTAGATTTCCTTCAGCATGAAATGCTTGAAGCCGCCTTTTTCCGCCATGATGGGGTCCCAGGTGACGTGCTGCACCTGGCGGACGACAGGCTGTCCGTTGAAGTCGGTGAGCTGTACGCCGTCTGGCGTGATCACCGCCAGGTCGCCGTCGCCGAGGAAGAACAGGTCGCGGGTGTGATACAGAATCGCAGGAACGTCAGAGGCCACGAAGTACTCGTCTTTGCCCAGACCGATTACAGCGGGCGGGCCGTTGCGGGCGGCCACGATCTTGTTTGGTTCATCCACCGCGATCACGGCCATCGCGAACACGCCGGTCAGCTGGCCCACCGTCTTGCGGACGCACTCTTCGAGCGATGGGCGATGTCCATTCGCCGTCTTCAGAAAATACTTTTCCACCAGGTGGGCAATCACTTCGGTATCGGTCTCGGTGGTGAACTTGTGCCCTTCTTCAATGAGCTTGCGTTTCAGCGAAACATAGTTCTCGATGATTCCGTTGTGCACGACTACGATTCGTCCGGTGCAGTCGCGATGCGGGTGGGCGTTCTCTTCCGTGGGACGGCCATGTGTGGCCCAGCGGGTATGACCGATGCCGTAGGTGCCATCGAGCGGCTTGAGCCGGATCACTTCTTCCAGGTTGCGCAGCTTGCCCTCAGCCCGGCGAATCTGCAGCCCTTCGCCATTGCCGCACACCGCGATTCCGGCGGAATCATAGCCGCGATACTCCAGCCGTCTGAGACCCTCGATGATGACCGGTACGACCCGCTTCTTGCCAACGTATCCCACTATGCCGCACATACGGATGCTCCTAGTTTTCGGCCCGGGGGAAACCGAACATGTTTTTTTGTGAGTTAGAATCCGGCCACTACTTCAGAACGCGCACCGCACGTTCCGTGGACAACCAGCCTGCCGCAGCAGGAAACCTTCCATCACCGAACCGGGGACTTCGGCTAGTCTTCGAGGGAGAAACGAAACTCTTCAATCACCGGATTGGTCAGGACGTCGCGGGCAATGCGTGTTACTTCTGCCTCGACTTCGTTCCGGCTAAGGTCGCCATCGAGTGTGAGCTCGAAATACTTGCCCTGGCGGACCGCTTCCAATCCTTTATATCCCAATTTCTTAAGCGCGCTGTGGATCGTCTTGCCCTGCGGATCCAGCACGCTTTTCTTGAGGGACACGTACACGTAAGCTTTCATGGGGGATAAAGCCATTATACGTCACAAACATTCAAAGTGAGCCAAACCATGGACTTAGCCCAGACGTGCCAGCCGCCCCTCAAGGTCTGAGAGGGCGCTTTCAAGCATCTGGCGATGGCGGAGATTCTGCACGGATTGAAGTTGCTGAAGCACGCGCCGGCGGGACAGTTCAAGCGCTTCCTTTTCCTGCTTCCGGGCGGCCTGTTCCGGTGTAAGTCGTTGTTTCGATTCGATTTGCGCGCTGACCGCTGCCTGCTGCTCTTCCACCGACTTGCTCTCCCATCCGCGGGCCATCATTCCATTATAGATGGAGGGGACTTGACAATCGTGTCTGTCTGCCATCATAGGCCATGCCCGCCTGGCCAATTCTTCGAAGATAACGCTTACCTTGCCGGAAAAACCAATTCCCGCGATCAAAATTTTTGAAGCAGGATGAAAGTTTGTTTGCAAGCAAGTAAACTTTAGTTTATCGTTCGCTGCGCTGCCGGGTTCTGCGGGCAGTTCGAGCGGGGAGTAGAACCGAGCGGATCGCAAGAGTGATCGCACGTCCACTCCTATACTGGGGACTTCGTCAGCCGCGAAGTATAGCCTCGAAATTGGTAGAGGAACGCAGCTGACCCGGGGCATTCTTGATGCAGGCTCCTGACGGTAGAATCGCCATCCTCGCAGCCGGACTGAACCTGCGCGGTCTTCGTGAGCGCCTTGGCCTCACCATGCGTGAAGTGGAAAGCGCCAGCGCCCGCATTGCCGAACGGCATGGAAATGACGAGTTCGGAGTCAGCCCCAGCCGCTTGTCCGATATTGAGACCAAGGGCTTGGTTCCCAGCATTTTCCGCCTTTACTCCCTGACCATCGTCTATCGCTGCGACCTTCGCGAGATACTGGCGTGGTACGGAATCGACTTGAGTCTGTCGGCAGCGGATCTGCAGCTTAACCTTCCTCCCAAGTCACATTTTGAAGAGACCCTGAAAGGTTCGTCCAAAGTGGCGATCCCCACGCGTCTGGATCCCTCGTTCGATCCCCGCCGCAGCGCCAACCTGAGCCGTATCGTGGAGCAGTGGGGATCGGTGCCGCTGGGCTATCTCGCCCAGCTGAGCCAGGACAAATATATGTATGGGTATGTGGGCAGTGAGGATTTCACCATGTATCCGCTGCTGCCGCCCGGCACTTTTCTGCAGGTGGACGAAGCCAGAAACAAGATTGAGCAGGCGCTGTGGCGTTCCGAGTTGGAGCGTCCCATCTATTTCGTGGAGACGCGCGAAGGCTACACCTGCTGCTGGTGCAGCCTGAAAGATGAGCAGATTGTGCTGCATTCGCATCCGCTTTCGCCCGTGCCGGTGCGGGTGCTGCGCCATCCCCGGGAAGCGGAAGTGATCGGCCAGGTAGTGGGCATCGCCCTCAAGCTGGGGGAATGGCGTCCGCTGCAGTCTTTACCGGAGTCGAAAGCAGACTCGAAAGAGCATGTAACACTGAACTGAAATGGCGCGCGGATCCGCCGTCGAGATCTTGCGGAAGCAAGGCTGGCGCCTGCCGTTGCAGCCGCTCCATAAACTCACCCGCAGTCATCTTTAACGCCCCGCTCGAAATCATTACATCGTCGCGCAAAGCGCGCAGTGGAGTGCGCAGCATTCGGAGAAACAGCAGACGATGCGCCTCCGCAAGAGCCTGCTGCGCCGCCAGTTCACCGTAAGTCCTGGTTAGGCCCCAATGCGAATAGGTGCCCGAGGCTGCGTCCCTGAGGCTCGCGAGATATCCGACCTTTCCGACCGTTCCCGCCACTTCAGCAAGCGTCGTTCCCAACAAATCTTCGAGCGCTGATTTCAGAGCCATTTTCGGATTTCAGAAAACCCTACAGTTTTCGACTTTGTGAAAAAGAAGCCCATTTAAGGCCGAAGTTACCACGGTTGAACCTCCCAATCCACCCGAAAAAGGAGTTCTACCGTGAAACGATTCTTGCTTTTCCTCCTCGCAAGCATACTGCTTGCCGGCGCTCTTTCCAGTCCAACTTTCGTAAACGCAGATGGAGGTCCCAGTCCGCAATGTCCGGGACGTGAAATTTGTAAACCCTGAGGTGTGAAAGCTTCTGTAACTTTTGCGAAAACGGAGGACGTGAGGCAACAGGATCGCACTGGGACGGGTTCAACCTCGTTTCCAGCGCTCAGGAAAAGTGTTTGCGGTGGGGCCGCAAAACGGGATATAGTGCCCGCGGTCTGCCATGTATCCGCACTCATTCCTGTGGCACTACCTGTGGATTGCGCCCCACGCCCTCCAGGTCATCGTCGTCGCGGTCATGCTGCGGCGGGGTTGGTTTCGCGAGTTTCCGGTGTTCTTCGCCTACACTGTGTTCCAGGTCCTGGAGGAAGGAACGCTCTTCATCCTGGATCACAGTACGGCGATTTCCGGCTATCAGTATTGGTGTGCCCACTCAGTAGGACTGGCCATCGACGTGGTGTTGCGGTTCGCTATCATCTTCGAGGTGTTTTCCAGCATTTTCAGGAACTATCCCGGGCTGAAGCAGTTATGTCGAATTCTTTTGCGGGGAGCGACTGTGATTCTGCTGTTTGCCGCAATCACCATCGCCGCGCGTGCCCCTGAACATGACGTATTCCCTATCCTTGCCAGAATCCACATCCTGGATCTGTCTGTGAGCGTTATGCAGAGCGGCTTGTTGATCCTGCTGGTAGGATTCTGTTCCTATTTCGGACTTTCGTGGCGCAATCTGGCTTACGGCATCGCGTGTGGGTTGGGAATTTTCTCCAGTGTCAAGCTAGCGACGGAGTCCATCCGGGTGTGGACCGGGCCGGTGGCTGGTTACGCCTTCGACTTTGTCACCATGGCGACCTATCATTGTTGCGTAGTGATCTGGTTGATGTATCTCCTGCTGCCGGAGACGGTACCCGACACGGTGAAGGAATTGCCGGAGAATGCGCTGGAGCAGTGGAATGCTGAGTTACAACGGTTGCTACTGCAATGATTCTTCCTTTCACCTTGGTTGTGGTGGCGCTGGCGATTCTGTTGTTGCTGCTTTATGTCGAAGGCGGCCAGAACTCGTCCGTGAATAGCGTGGAAGATCTGAAGGGCCGTACCCGGCCAGTGGATCTGGAAGCTTTTCGGAATCTTGTAGATGCCAGGGAAGAGGAGTTCCTCCGCGCCAGCCTGTCGCGGAGTGAGTTTCGCGCCGTGCAGAAGGAACGTACGCGAGCGGCGGTAGAGTATATCGGCAATACCGCCCACAATGCTGCCTTCCTGTTGCGTCTGGGAGAGGCAGCAACTCGCAGCGCCGATCCCCGCATCGCCCAGGCCGGCCGGCAATTGATGGATAGCGCGTTGCGACTGCGTGCGTACGCACTACTCTCCCGGGCCAGGCTCTATCTTCGCATGGTGTTTCCAGACGCCCACCTTTCCTATGGCCAATTGGCCGACAACTACCAGCGTCTCAGTGCCTTAGCCAGTCAACTCGCGCTTATGCAGCATCCTGCCCAGGCGGCGCGGCTCTCGGCGTTGCTCTGAGGATCACGTCAGCTTGTTCTGAAAACCTGAATTCCACAGACGGGCGAACTGCAAAACTTTGACCCGGCTTTTTCCGAAAACGGAACAAGACGCAAAAAAAGCGCTTACCCGCTAGACAATCGCACTATAATTCGTGCCGTTTGCCGAGGGGGATTTAGCGGGCTCGCGCAAATTGAGTACAGACAGCCACTTCGATTTTGACGCAGATCTTCAGCGTTACGAAGCTCTGCTCGACATGGCGGACCTTGTCGCCCGCCACCACAGCTTGCCAGAACTGTTTGTCGCGATGGCGGAACGACTGGGCCAGGTCACGGCAGCTGACGCGACTAACTTCTCGCTTTACGATTCCGAAAAAAATGTGATGCGCGTGCATCTCTGGGAAGGAAATGAGTTGTCCCCTGCCCCGCTGGAAGTGCCGGTTGAGGAATCGCCCTCGGGCTGGGCGTGGCAAAATCAGCAACCGCTGGTCGTGGACGACCTGATGGCGGACCCGCGATTTCCGCCCGTGCTACGCACGCTGCGCGAGAAAGGACTGCGCTCCTACTGCTGGTTGCCTCTGACTACCGCACAGAAGCGGTTGGGCACCCTGGGTCTGGGCAGTTCTCGAACCAATGCGTACGGCGAAAAAGACATGCGCCTGTTGCCGCGGATGGCAAAGCTGGTCGCGGTGGCGGTGGAGAATGCCCTCACTCGTGAAGCCCTGGTCAGGGAAAAAGAAAGACTTCACATGCTCCTGGAAGTCAACAACACACTGGTGACCAACCGCGACTTGCAGAAGCTCTTTCCGGCGATTTCAGGATTCATCAGAAGAATGATCCATTATGACTACGCCAGCGTGGCGGTCTACGACGAATCGGCCCACTCCTTGTCTCTCTATCCGCTGGACTCTCCGTTGACCACCGGCTTGGCTGGCCTGGATACGACGCTTCCGGTAAAGGACACTCCGGCTGGGCGCGCCCTGATGGAAAGGGAGACCAAGATTTTCACCCGCGAAGATCTGTTGGGAATTCAATCCAGCTTCGTCAGCCAGATGCTGGAACACGGAATCATGTCGCTGTGTTGTATTCCTCTGACCACCCGCAAAGGTGAGCTTGGCACCCTGAATCTCGCCAGTCGACAGGAGAGGGTGTTCGCGCCGAAAGACGTGGGTTTTCTGCAGCAGGTCGCGGCCCAGGTAGCGGTGGCACTGGACAACGCTCGAGCCTACCGCGAGATCGCGCAACTTACCGAAAAGCTGGCCAGCGAGAAACTCTATCTCGAGGAGGAGATTCGTACCGAACTCAATTTCGAGGAGATCGTGGGGGAGAGTACAGCGCTGAAGCGGGTGCTGTCCCAGGCCAGAACGGTAGCGCCCAGCGATGCCACGGTATTGATCCTGGGAGATACGGGTACGGGGAAAGAGTTGATCGCGCGAGCCATTCACCGCATGAGTTCACGGAAAGAGCGTCTCCTGGTGAAGCTGAACTGCGCCGCCATCCCCACCGGACTGCTGGAAAGCGAACTCTTTGGCCACGAAAAGGGTGCGTTCACCGGCGCCATCAGCCAAAAGGTCGGACGTCTGGAGCTGGCGGACAGGGGAAGTTTGTTTTTGGATGAAGTGGGGGACATTCCCCTGGAACTGCAGCCGAAATTGCTGCGCGTCCTGCAGGACCAGGAATTAGCACCCGCACCATCAAGGTGGATATTCGAATGGTTGCTGCCACCAATCGGGATCTGGCCAGGACGGTGGCGGAGAAGGAATTCCGCAGCGACCTGTATTACCGGCTGAATGTGTTTCCCATCCGGATGCCCTCGTTGAGCGAGCGCAAGAGCGATATTCCCCTGCTGGTGCGGCATTTCGTGCAGAAATTTTCCCGCGGCATGAACAAGCAAATTGAGATCATTCCCAGCGCTACCATGAACGCCTTCGTAAACTGGGATTGGCCGGGTAATGTCCGCGAGCTCGAGAACCTTATGGAGCGGTCGGTGATCCTCTCGGATGGGCCCGTGCTCAACGCTCCTTTGGCAGAACTACGGACGGGGCGGGAAGGCGTGGAGAGCGATGGGACGCTGGAGAGCCTGGAGCGTCAGTACATTCTTCGGGTCTTGCGCGAAACCGGTGGAGTTATCGCGGGTCCGCGTGGAGCAGCGGTAAGACTGGGGATGAAGCGCACCACCCTCCAGTCCAGAATTTTGAAGATGGGGATCTCCCGCCAGGAATATGAAGGCTGAAGCGCCGTTGATGCCGATGGATCGGCACTGTGCCGCTTCACCGGCACCTCAATCCGGTCATAAACTTAAATCCTGATCGTTCCTACCGCGTGAATAACCTGCGTTTGCCTCAATTTAAGCAGGCTTCCACTTTGGAACCCCAGATGCCATGAGAACAAGGTAGGCACTCACCCGTAGGTGCCAACCGATATCCAAGAAGACGATGCGAGGTTGCCACGATCCGGCTGGCGTACGCGATGTTGAACGCCGGGAACGAGGATCGCAATGTTGGTTTCAGAGCGCAACCCGGAGCGGAATAGGCATAATCGAACCAGAACCCTCCCCTTTAGCGGGCTGCTTAGGCCTGTTGCCGTTCGAGGCCGAGCGCGCTGCGCCCCTGAAGGCGGAGGCCTGAAGCTCCCAGTTCGAGTGGAAACGCTGCGGGCGAACATCAGGTCGATCCTGCCCGTTGAGCCGGGCAATGACCCGCCCATCGATCCCCTGTACCTGTTCGTGTGCGGCCTGTCGTGGCGCAAGCAGGGCAATGCCAGTGCCGGTTGGGAGCTGGTCCGGTGCCTGAAGCGGTCAGGGCCGACCGCGCGGATGGCAGCCGCGTTTCTGGCGCAAGCGAAAGATTTCGAGCTACCCCTTTTAGATCCGATGTGGGTCAGAGATGGGCCGGAAAAGCCCTCCCTGGAAAATGGGCCAGCAATTGCGGGGGTCACCAAGGCGGCGGCGACAATGAATACTCCATACGGATTAGAAATCATCGAGAATTGTGTTAGCTGCAAGTTGAGAAAGGACAAGTGGTTTTGCGGCCTGTCTCCTGACGTGCTGAAATCTTTCAGCGCCGCCAGTCATCTGAGCACCTATCCCGGCGGCGCGGTGTTGTTCGTGGAAGGCCAGACTCCTCGCGGCGCCCTTGTTCTGTGCTCGGGAAAGGTCAAGCTTTCGACGACCTCCCGCGAGGGCAAGGTACTCATCCTCAAGATGGCCGAACCGGGCGAGGCATTGGGCCTCAGTGCGGTAATTTCCGGGACGCCCTACGAGCTGACCGCGGAAACCGCGGGGCCTTGCCAGGTGAACGTCATCGAACGCGAGTCCCTGATGAAGCTGCTGGACAAGTATGGGGAACTGGGACTGCACTCCGCCCAAGCGCTGAGCCGGGAGTTTCAGTCCGCTTACCGGGACTTTCATGAGCTGGTCCTGGCGCGCTCGTCGGCGGGCAAACTGGCGCGGTTGCTGCTCTCATGGAGCGGCGGTCGAGAGAGGGAGGCCGGAGCCAGCGAGATTCGCATCCGCTCCAGCATGACCCACGAAGAGATAGCGCAGATGATCGGTTCATCGCGGGAGACAGTTACGCGCCTGTTAAGTGAACTTAAGAAGAGGGAACTGATTCGTCTGGAAGGTTCGACTCTGGTCATCCGCAATCGACCGGCCTTGGAAGCGCTGGCTGCCTAGCCATTGATGGCAGCCGGCAAGGCGGCCGGAACCTCCAACCGGCCGCCTTCCCCCCGTTGCAATTGCAGATTTCGGATTGAAGATTGAACGCCTCAGCTTCCAACAGGGCAGAGCGCTTGGTTCAACAATCTGCAATCTGAAATCAACAATCTGAAATTTCTTCTAGAGTCCGAAGAGTTCGCGCAGGCGCTTGGTCTGGGCCCGGCTGACGGGAATTTCGGTCTGCTTCTTGTCGTCCATCCGTAGTTGGTAAGAACTCTTGAACCAGGGCACGACTTCCTTTATGCGGTTGATGTTCACCAGGTAGGAGCGGTGCGCACGCCAGAAAACATTGGGATCAAGACTGTCCAGCAGTTCTTCCAGGGTACGGCAGTTGGACTGGCCTTCCATGCCGTTAGGCCCGCTGGTCACGACCGTGATCACGCCCTCCTCAATAGAGGCGAAAGCAATGTCTTTCTGATTCACCAGGAACAGACGCCCCGCGGCTTTGATCAGGATCTTGGACGCGGCGGGCTTCTGCGATTCCAGCATCCGGACCAATGTTTCCAGCTTGTCCGATGAAGCGCTGCCCGATTCCAGCTTGGCCCGTACTCTCTCCACCGACTGCGCCACCCGCTGCTTATCAAAGGGCTTGAGCAGGTAGTCAACTGCGTTTACTTCGAATGCCTTAACCGCGTATTGATCGAAGGCGGTGGCGAAGACGATCTTAGGCAGTATGACTTTCTTGTCGAGCAATTTCTTGATAACACCAAAGCCGTCGAGGCCAGGCATTTGCACGTCGAGGAAGACCAGGTCGGGATTGTGCTCGCGGATAAGATTGACGCCTTCGAGCCCGTTTTTGCCCTGGGCCACGACATCCACGTCGCCAACATCTTTCAGCAGGAAGGCAAGCTCGTCGCGGGCAAGCTGTTCATCGTCCACGATGACGGCGGACAGAGACATTCCTTCTCCTAACGGTCGCATTCAGAGTATAGCGAGTGGGGATTGAAAGTGCTACTGGGCGGGCGTCGAGCAGATTTCGGACGTCAGACTTCGGACGTCAGACCTCGGGTCTCAGTCCTCGGATTTCAGGCGGGAGATGTCAGACCCCAGATGTCAGATTTTCAGATCTCAGATCACAGTTCTCAGTTCTCAGCTTTGGACCCATTGGTCTGACCTCCGACGTCCGATGCCTGAGGTCCGACGTCTGCCCTCCGCCTCGCGCTCAGACCTTGCCAGGCAGTAAACTTACGGTTCGATGAATTACATCTACGGGATCAATGCCGTTGCCGAAGCGCTGAAGGCTCGAGGGCGATCGTTCGAATGGGTCGGAGTGTTGAAAGAGCGTCATGACCTGCGCCTGCAGCGCGTGGTGGAGGAATGTCGCCGGAATGGCGTCGCGGTGCGTTTTCTGCCCCGCCCGGAACTCGATCGCATGGCGGGAAACAATGCCCACCAAGGCGTGGTCGCGATTACCTCGGGCAAACAGTACAACCACCTGGATGACGTGGTCGCCGCGAAGCGCGGGCAGTATTCCCTGGTGGTCGTGCTCGACGGAATTGAGGACCCGCACAATCTGGGAGCGATCCTTCGCACCGCGGATGCCTCCGGCGCCGACGGAGTGGTAATCCCAGAGCGTCGCGCCGCGGGAGTGACGGCAACGGTCATCAAGGCGTCGGCGGGCGCCAGCGAGCACCTGCCCATTGCTAAAGTGACAAACATTGCCCGCACCCTGGAAGAATTGAAAGAAAAGAATTTGTGGATCGTGGGCCTGGACGAGCGCGGTACCCAGAGTTACGACACGCTCGACTACAACATGGATTGTGCCATTGTGCTGGGAAATGAGGGCAAGGGCGTCCACGATCTGGTGGCAAGAAAGTGCGACTTTCTGGTTTCCATTCCCATGCTCGGGAAAGTGCCCTCGCTGAATGTGTCGGTGGCCGCGGGAGTCATGTTGTATGAGATCGTGCGCCAGCGCCGGATCAAGGCTGCGGATACAAAATGAAGATGAGGGTCCTCCGTGTCTTCGGTGTCCTCTGCACCTTGCTGGTTCAGGCCCATGCCCTCGACCGCGAAGCTTTTACCTTCACCAATTACGACCTGGATGTCCACCTGGAACCTGAACAACAGCGGCTGGCAGTGCGCGGCAAAATCACTCTGCGGAACGATTCAAAATCGCCGCAGAAAAACCTGACATTGCAGATTTCCTCCAGCCTGGATTGGAGGTCGATCCAGATCGACGGCAAAGCGGTCCAGTTCCTCTCTCAGCCCTACATCTCGGATATCGATCACACCGGGGCGCTTGCGGAAGCGATCGTCACCCTGCCACGGGAGGTTCCGTCCGGGGGGGCGGTGGAGCTGGAAATAGGATACGAGGGCATCATCCCGCTTGATGCCACCAGGCTGACGCGAATTGGGGTACCGCAGGATCAGTCCCGGCACAGTGACTGGGACCAGATCGGAAAGCCGTTCACCGCCGTGCGCGGCGTCGGGTATGTGACCTGGTATCCGGTAGCGACCGAGTCGGCTAACTTGTCAGAAGGTAACAGCGTGTTCGAAACGGTGGCGAGATGGAAAGCGCGCGAACTGCAGGCCGGAATGAAGATCAAGCTGAGTCGTTGGGGCGAAGGCACGCCAGCAGTCCCGCAGTGTAACGGCGAAGCTGGGGGAGTGCGATACGTCAAACAGTCAGGCCAAGGATACGAAAGCGCAAACCAGTGTGCATTCCCCTCCTTGGGCGAGACGGTGCCGCTGTTTGTAATTGGTCCTTATGAAACGCTCGATCAGCCCCCAGTGAGTATTTCCTATCTGCCGGAACATAAGGCGGCGGCGGAGGTTTATGCCTTGGCGGCGCAGTTGGCCGCCCCATTCGTGACTGAGTGGTTTGGTGCGCCGAAAGTACGAACCGAAGTCCGAGCGGAAGTTGTGGAGCTGAGCGATCCTGAGGCCGCGCCGTACGAGAGCGGAAGCATGTTGCTTACACCTCTCAATCGTGATTCGAAGCTGGCCCAGTTGACGGCGGTGCACCAGCTTACCCATACCGCTTTCTTCTCTCCGCGGCCCTGGATTTACGAAGGCCTGGCGCACTTTGCCCAGGCGGTCTATCGCGAGCGGGAGAGTGGCCGGCAGTCAGCGCTCGACTTCATGGGATTGCATCGAGCCGCGTTGGCCGAGGCGGAAAAGGCGTTGGCGGGAGACCGGGGCCCGAAGGCGGGAGCAGGCGAATCGCTGATCAGCACGAGCATCGAAGACCTCTATCGCAGCAAGGCGCTATATGTGTGGTGGATGCTGCGCGACATGGTCGGCGAAGCCGCCCTGAAGAAGGCGCTCGCAGCCTATCGCGCGGAGGCCGACACCACGCCATCCTATGTGCAGCACCTGATTGAAGCGCAGACCAAACGCGATCTGGGATGGTTTTTTGACGACTGGGTCTATCGCGACCGTGGACTGCCGGATTTCCACCTGGCCTCTGTTTATCCCTGGGAGCCTTCGAAGAATGCCTATGTGGTCACCGTAACCGTAGAAAACCTGGGAGATGCCGCCGCCGAGGTGCCAGTGATCCTCAAGATGGAACAAGGCCAGGTCACACAACGGCTACTGGTAGGCGGAAAA
The DNA here is from genome assembly GCA_049799615.1 of Terriglobales bacterium. Classification (GTDB taxonomy): domain Bacteria; phylum Acidobacteriota; class Terriglobia; order Terriglobales; family Acidobacteriaceae; genus JAIQFF01. Next base: position 8,611 of record JBARIF010000532.1, on the reverse strand, counting down.
TCGAAAGCCACGACCCGCATTGAGGCGATCTCCACTCCTCAGGAAATTGTGTTGAATGACGGCAGCGTACCGGAAAGCAATGTGCGAAATAATGTGTACAGGATTGAGGAGCCGGCGAAGCGAAATTGACCAGCACATGAGGTAGCGACTCATATGAATCAACCTCCAACACCGGCGTCATCCTGAGGGACTTCAGTCCCGAAGGATCTGGCGCGCATCGCACAACCGCCGGCCAGCCGCAGATGCGCTTCACGCCAGATGCTTCGCGAGCTCAGCATGACGTCGGCGGGGGGACAGGTTTTCAAATTAAACTAGCTTTTCAGCAGGAGGAAGACTTGGCATACATCCAGTTCCTGGGCGCGGCCGGTACGGTCACCGGTTCAAAACACCTGGTCAACACCTTGACTGACGGGAGCGGCAAAGCCGGATTTCAGGTGCTGATCGATTGCGGCATGTTTCAGGGAGCCAAGGAGTGGCGACTGCGCAACTGGCAGGCCACGCCGGTGCCCGCGTCCGGCATCGACGCAGTCATCCTGACCCATGCCCACCTCGACCACTGCGGCTGGATTCCGCGGCTGGTGAGGGAAGGATTCCGGGGTCCCGTCTATGCCACGTCTTCTACGATTGACTTGTGCGGCATCATCCTTCCCGACTCCGGCCACCTGCAGGAAGAAGATGCGAGGTTTTACAACCGGCACAAAAAGTCAAAGCACGATCCGGCCCTGCCCCTCTATACCCTCGCAGAAGCGGAGGACTCGCTGCAGCGTTTCCGCCCGGTGGAGTTTGAGGAAGGCAGGCAGCTCTCGCCGGAAGTTTCATTTCGCTTTGTCCCTGCGGCCCATATCCTGGGCTCTGCGATGGTGGAACTCACGCTCCAGCTGAATGGTCAAAGCAGGAAGCTGTTGTTCAGCGGAGACATTGGCCGGGTGCGCGATCAGATCAGCGCACCCGGGAAAGTGGTGCGTTCGGGACCCACGGAAGGCGAGGCCGCCGACATTCTGGTGATGGAGTCCACCTACGGCAACCGGCAGCACCCTACCGACGATCCGCGGCCGAAATTGGCCGAGATCATCCGCCACACGGTGCAGCGTGGCGGCTGGGTGATCGTGCCCGCGTTCGCCGTCGAACGCACCCAAAAATTCCTGTTCATGCTCAAAGAGCTGATGGAATCGGGGCAGATTCCCCGCGTTCCCGTCTACTGCGACAGCCCCCTGGCGATCAGGGCGGTCGAAGTTTTCCTGAAACACTCGGAAGAGTGCAGCGACGAAACTTGCCGGCTGATCAAACAATACGGCTCGCCTTTGCAGTGGCCGGGCTTTACCTTTGCCTTGACGACCGACGACTCGAAGAAGATCAATAGCGCAAGCTTTCCCGGGATTATCGTTTCTTCCAGCGGCATGGTGACCGGAGGACGGATCCTGCACCACTTGATGCAGCGGCTGCCCGATCCGAGAAATACCGTGATCTTTATCGGATTCCAGGCGCCGGGAACCCGGGGGGCGACGATCAAGAGCGGTTCCTCCGAGGTGCGCATCTTCAGCGAGACGGTTGCTATCAGAGCTGAAATAGCGGTGCTCGAGCAGTTCAGCGATCATGCCGATACGCCGGAGCTGCTGGAATGGCTGCGCACCTTTTCTCAAAGACCCGCGACCACCTACCTGGTACACGGCGAGCCCTCTGCATCATCCGAACTTCGCGACGCTCTGACGAAAGAGCTGGGATGGAACGTGCAAGTGGCGGAGTGGATGGAGAAAGTCGTTGTTTGATTGGGCAATTGAGTAATTTGGTAATTGAAAAAATAGGGCTTTTCAATTGCCCCATTACTCAATTACCCGTTTATTAAATTTGTGGAGTTTCTATGACCGAAATCGAACTGAAGAAGCACCTTGAGGCAGCGGAGAAAAGCCCGAAGCAGGTGGCGGCGGCGGTGTCAGGTCTGCTGGACAAGGTGTTGCGCTACAAACCGGCTCCGGACCAGTGGTGCATCCTGGAGATTCTTGGTCACCTCGCAGACATCGAGATCGTGTACGCATACCGTCTTCGCCAGATGCTCGCAGACAAGAAGCCTGTGATTGCGCCCATGGACCAGGACGAATGGGCGCGGAACCTGGGCTACATGGAAACTCCGCCCGCGGAACTGGTCGCGCTCTACGGGCTGAATCGCCATGCGAACCTGCGACTGTTGCAGCGTCTTACGCAGGCAGACCTCGGTAAGTCAGCCTATCACCCAGAAACCAAGAGAGATTTAACGGTGGAGGAGCTGATCGAGAGAATGGGGACGCATGGAGCCAGCCACCTGGAGCAGATTGAAAGATTGAAGAAAGCGGGCGGCCGAGGCCAGGCGCCGGATGCCAAACTGCGGCCTCATTAGTCCGAAGTCTGAAGTCTGACACCCGCGGTCCGTCTTCATAGGTAGGTGCCGGTAAAACGCACCAGGGCATCCAGTTTCGCAGCCGCTGCGCCCGAATCGATGGACTGGTCCGCCAGCGGCAGGGCTTCTCCCAGATGTTCAGCTCTGCCGGCTGCCACCAAAGCCGCAGCTGCATTTAACCGGACTACATCGCGCCGGGGTGACCTCTTCCCTGCGAGAATTTCGCGAATGATGGCCGCGTTGGCTTGGGCGTCGCCGCCGGAAATATCTTCCAGCGTGGCCCGCTTGATTCCGAACTCCTCCGGCGTGACCTCATAGGTGCGAACGTTGCCTTCGCGTACTTCGGCGATGCGGGTCGGCCCGGTGATGGTGATTTCGTCCAGGCCATCCAAACCGTGAACGACGAGAGCGCGATGAACCCCCAACATGCTGAGTGCCTCAGCGACCTTTTCTACCAGATCGAGAGCATAGACGCCGACCACTTGCGCTGAAGCCCTTGCCGGATTGGTCAGCGGGCCGAGCAGGTTAAAGATGGTCCGCAGGCGCAGCTCGCGGCGGGCGGGCTGCACATATTTCATGGCGGTATGCATGGCGGGAGCGAACAGGAACGCGATGCCGACTTCGTCGAGGCAGGCGGCAAGAGCGGCAGAGGGCAGACTGATCTTTACCCCCATGGCCTCCATCACGTCGGCCGAACCGCACTTTGAGCTGAGACTGCGGTTGCCGTGCTTGGCCACGCGCACGCCGGCGCCGGCCACGACAAACGCCGTCGCGGTGGAGATATTGAAGGTGCCGCGAGCGTCTCCGCCGGTGCCGCAGGTGTCAACCAGCGCGTCCCGCCCGGTGCCGCTTACCTCCAGTGTGGAATCCTGGTGAAGAGGCAACGGCTCTGCCGCGGCGCGCATGGCCTCGGCGAAGCCCACAATCTCCTCCACCGTCTCGCCCTTCATGTGGAGAGCAACCAGCAGGGCTGCGATCTGAGCGTCGGTGGCGCTGCCGGAAAAAACTTCCGTCATGACCGCGCGCGCTTCCTCGCGGGTGAGAGATTCTCGTTCATTGGCGATGCGCTGCAAGGCTTCAGTGATCATGGGCCGCTACCAGAGTAGCATCGTTTTAGCGCACAAGCGGCGGTCCAACCCCAGAGCCGCAGCCAGATCTCAGCGCGGTAAATCGTGTCGCATTATCCGCGTTTGCCCTATCGGTGACCCTTCTATAAAATTGAAGGTTGCGAACCGCTGCCCGAAACTGCAAGTCAGGCCGTGCCGACAGGTCCAGTTAATCATTATGAAAATTCACGAGTACCAGGCCAAGAATATCCTGAAGAAGTACGGCGTTGCGGTGCCGCGCGGAGAAATGGTCGAGACGCGAGAAGCGGCGGAAGGTGCCGCCAAAAAGCTTTTCGAATCCGGGGCGACGGGTGTGGTGGTGAAGGCCCAGATCCATGCCGGCGGGCGCGGCAAGGGTGGCGGCGTCAAGATCGCCAAGTCAGTGGAAGAGGCCGCCGAGCTGGCGGGCAAAATTCTGGGCATGACGCTGGTCACGCATCAGACCGGACCCGAGGGCCGGGTGGTTCGCCGCCTGCTGATCGAAGAAACTTTGCCCATTGAAAAAGAACTCTATCTGGGCATCGTGATCGATCGCGCCGAGGCGAGGCCCGTGTTTATGGCGTCGGCTGCGGGCGGAATGGAAATCGAACAGGTAGCGGCGGAAAACCCCGCGGCCATCCTCAAGGAATACATCGATCCGGGCATGAGCCTGGAAGCCTTTCAGGCGCGCAAACTGGCGTTTGCGCTGGGACTGAAGGCGACGCAGATCAATCAGGCCGTCCAGTTTATGACTGGCTTGTACCGCGCGTTCGAGGACACCGATTCTTCCCTGATGGAGATCAATCCGTTTGTCAGCTGCGGCGATGGCCGGCTGTTCGCCCTCGATGCCAAGATGAATTTCGATGACAACACCATGTTCCGGCATCCTGAGCTTCGCGAGCTGCGCGACGTAACCGAGGAGGACCCGCTCGAAGTCGAAGCCTCGAAGTACAGCTTGAATTATATCAAGCTCGACGGAAACGTCGGCTGCATGGTCAATGGCGCCGGCCTGGCAATGGCGACCATGGACATCATCAAGTACGCCGGGGGCATGCCCGCCAACTTTCTCGATGTGGGCGGAGGCGCCAACGCCGAACAGGTAACCCACGCATTTGAAATCCTGCTCAGCGACAAGAATGTGAAGGCGGTGCTGATCAATATCTTTGGCGGCATTCTGCGCGTCGATACGTTGGCCACCGGAGTGGTTGAAGCAGCGCAGAAGACCCACATCCAGCTTCCGATCGTACTGCGTCTGGAAGGTACGAACGTGGAGGCGGGGCGGGAGATTCTGCAGCAGTCAGGGTTGAATTTTATCGTGGCTGAGACCATGAAGGACGCGGCCGAGAAAGTAGTCGCGGCTGCAAGAGCGTAGCGTTGCTGTCCCCGGCGGCTGTCCAGCGGGCGTTCCGGCCGCCGAGGGGAGGGCAAGATGCCCTCCGACAGCCGGCAAGATGCCGGCGCTACAAAGGAATCCATGAGCATTCTGGTAAATAAATCGACGCGGGTAATTGTGCAGGGACTGACCGGGCGGGAAGGCACATTCCATGCCAGGGCGTGTGCGGAGTATGGCACGCAAATTGTCGGGGGCGTAACGCCTGGCAAGGGGGGCACGACCCACGAGGGCTGGCCGATCTTCAATACCGTCCAGGAGGCCGTGGACAAGACTGCCGCCGACACCTCCGTGATCTTCGTCCCTCCACCGTACGCCGCCGACGCGATCATGGAGGCCTCCGACGCCGAACTGGAGTTGATTGTCTGCATCACCGAGGGTATCCCGACGCTGGACATGGTTCGCGCCTGGGAGTTCCTGCAGAACCGGCGCTCCCGGTTGATTGGGCCCAATTGCCCCGGAATCATTTCGCCGGGCCACTGCAAGATTGGAATCATGCCCGCCCGAATCCATAAAGAAGGATCGGTGGGCATCGTCTCGCGCTCGGGTACTCTGACCTACGAGGCAGTGTATCAACTCACCACTCGTGGGATCGGGCAGTCCACCGCCATTGGGATCGGTGGAGATCCCATTATCGGTACAACCTTCCTGGACGCGCTCGAGCTGTTCAATCGCGATCCTCAGACCGAGGCCGTGGTGATGATCGGAGAAATTGGCGGCAATGCCGAGGAAACGGCGGCGGAGTACGTCAAACTGCACATGAAAAAGCCGGTCGTCGGATTCATCGCGGGCCAGACTGCGCCTCCGGGACGCCGCATGGGGCATGCTGGGGCGATTATTTCGGGAGGCAAGGGGACCGCGGCGGAGAAGATACAGGCCATGGAAGAGGCCGGAATCCGCGTGGCGAAGTCGCCGGCAGAAATTGGCGAGACTGTGGCCTCGGTGCTGGGAGTGAAGGCTTAAGACCGGTCCCCAGATAATAGTTCCCGGTTCTCAGTAATGTCTAAGGAATGACTATTAAAAATGAAAACACTGCAACGCACTCTGACTATCGTCAAGCCTGACGCTGTACGCAAACATGCGATCGGCGACATCATCGAGCAATTTGAGAAAAACGGCTTTCAAATTCTGTGCATGAAGATGCTCGAAATATCAAAACATCAGGCGGAGCAGTTCTACGCCGTTCACGCCAGCAAGCCATTCTTCAGTTCGCTGACGGATTTCATGTCCAGCGGACCCATTGTCGCGCTGGCGCTGGAGAAAGAAAACGCCATCGCCGACTTGCGCAAACTGATGGGAGCCACCAACCCGGCGAATGCCGAGGAGGGCACCATTCGCAAGAAGTGGGCCACCAGCATCGAGAACAACGCCATTCACGGTTCCGATGCGGATGACACCGCTCGCTTCGAATTGAGCTTTTTTTTCGCGGGATACGAACTGGCACAATAAGCCAGAGGCCAGGAGCGGTTTTCTATGCCATTAGTGCAAGTCACAATGCTGACCGGCCGGACGGTCGAGCAAAAGCGCAAGCTGGCGCAGCGCATCACCGACGCTATGGTCGAGGAAGCCGCGGCGCGCCGCGAGGCAGTTGTGGTGGTTTTCAACGAAGTGTCGAAAGAAAGCTACGCTTCGGGTGGGGTGCTGATGGCGGACAAGGGAAAGTGACCGAGCCGCGGGCGAGTCGCCCGCGTCCACACACTTTACTTCCTACCCTAGCGGTTCGTACAGGTGTCCTTCCACGCGGTCGCCAATTTTAGGGAGCTCCTTTTTGGCGTATTGCAGGAAGTGGGGGGCGGCGCGGTGGGCCTCCAGCGCGGCATCGTCCTTGTATTGCTCGTAGACGAAAAAGCGTCGTGGTTCGGTCTTGTGCCGATGTACCACGTACATCCCGCAGCCGGGTTCTTTGCGGGACTCTTCGGTTAGCTTGGAAAAAATTCCCGCCATATCGGCTTCGCGGCCGACTTTCGCCATCCATGTCACAGCCAGGACAACCATCATTCGCTCCGTTGGTCAGATTGTTGCTGAAGCCCCGGTTTTTTGTCCAGTCAAACCCTGCAACGCGGTGATAAAGCTGTCCGCAAACATGGTCTGCTCGCGCCCCGGCCCGGTAGAGACCAAGCCGATGCGGGCGTCAGTCTCTTTCTCCAGAAAGGTCAGGTACTCGCGCGCCGCCTGCGGCAGCCTGTCCAGTTGCGTGATGCCTTGAGTGGAGGTGCGCCACCCCGGCATGGTTTTATACACACACTCGATCCCGTCAAAGCCGCTGCCGTGGGCCGGAATTTCCGTCGTCACCTTGCCATCGATCTTGTAACCCACGCAAACCGGAATCTCGGCCAGTTCGTCCAGCACATCCAGCTTGGTCACCACCAGCCAGGAGATGCCGTTAATCATGCCAGCGTAACGCAACAGTGGCAAATCGAGCCAGCCGCAGCGCCGGGGACGTCCGGTCACCGCACCGTACTCATTGCCCCGCGTCCGCAACATGTCACCGCTGGCGTCCAAAGCTTCAGAGGGAAAGGGCCCGCCGCCTACCCGTGTGCAATAGGCTTTGGTGACGCCGATCACTGTATCAATGGCGGTAGGCGCGACTCCGGTGCCGATGACGGCTCCGCCCGAAGTAGCGCTGGATGAAGTCACGAAGGGGTAGGTGCCATGGTCGATGTCGAGCATGGTGCCCTGCGCACCTTCGAAAACAATCGATTCACCGTCGGCCAGAGCCTGATTGAGCAGCGCGGCCGTGTCGCACACGAAGGGAGCCACTTTGGCCGAAGCCTCCGCATATTCCTGATACATCTTGTCCGGATCGAGCGGCTCGGAGTTGAACAACGCGTGCGCAATCATGTTTTTCTCGTGGCAGGCGTTTTCGATGTGCGTCCTTAGCAGCTTCAGGTCGAGCAAGTCCGCCACGCGCAGGCCGCGCCGTCCCATCTTGTCTTCATAAGTGGGGCCGATGCCGCGGGACGTGGTACCGATCTTCACTCGTCCCGGAGCATTTTCCGATGCCAGTTCGATCATGCGATGGTAAGGCAGGATCACATGGGCCCGGTTGCTGACGAACAGGCTGCCATCCACTTTCACGCCAGTCTCGCGCAACGCCGCCACCTCCTTGAGAAAGGCGATGGGATCGAGCACCACGCCGTTGCCAATCACGCTGCGGCAGCCGGCGCGCAGGATTCCGCAGGGTACCAGTTGAAGGATGAATTTCTTCCCGTTGATGATGACGGTGTGCCCGGCATTGTGTCCGCCGGCATAACGGGCCACGACCGAGAAATTCTCGGAGAGAACGTCGACGATCTTGCCTTTGCCTTCGTCGCCCCACTGCGCACCGACGATGACCGCAGTCTTACCCTTCTTCAAAGCCAGCTCCGTGGTACAGGATGGCGGCCGCCCCGGCCGCATTGCAGGGTCGCACACACTCCACGCCAAAGGTGAACTGCTTTACATTGAATGACAAGGATTTACAGGGCTGATGTGTACCGGTAATGATAACCTGCCGGGCTGGGGATGAGCAACGCAGACGTTGGTCTTCAGTCTTCAGGATAGGACCGGACTGACGGCCGGGGACTGGCGACTGTAGACTGTCTTCCATGCCCGAACTTCCTGAAGTCGAAACCATCGCTCGCGGCCTTTCCAGCCGGGTCACCGGAGACGTGATCGAGTCGGTGTGGCTGGGATCGAAACCTGAGCCCCTGAAATCGCCCTCTGCCGAGATCGTTGGTACCCTGGAATCGCGCCGCATTGCTGCGGTACGACGGGTCGGGAAGC
>JBARIF010000531.1:0-2137 GCA_049799615.1 Terriglobales bacterium | reverse complement strand
ACGCACATTCTTTCAACCGGCGGTTCCCCTCTGATGACCTCCGCGATGCCCAATTCGGCGAATTAGGACATACGCGCGGATTGAGTTGCTGGTTGCGCCACCGGCGCCTGATTAATGAGAAGCCAGTAAAAGCCAACGTTTTTTACTGTCTCCCGAAACTGCTGAAAATCAACGGGCTTCTGAATATAGCTGTTAGCTCCCCAACCGTACCCATTCACCAGATCCCGTTCCTCCTTGGACGAAGTCAGGATCACGACGGGGATCGTGCTGGTCCGGGGATCGGCCTTGAGCCGCTTCAGGACCTCCATCCCATCCACCTTGGGCAGTTTCAAATCCAGCAGCACCAACCTTGGAGGATGATTAAAGGAGCGGTCGGCATGCGCTCCATTGCAGAAGAGAAAATCCAGCGCCTCCTCCCCGTCGCGTGCGACGTGAATGTTATTGGCAAGATTTTCTTTTCGAAGGGCATGCAGAGTCAGTTCCACATCGTCTTGATTGTCTTCTACCAGCAAGATTTCAATCTGTCGGTTGGTCATGTTTTCGCTCCTCCACCTATGGCCGAGGATTCGAGTTCGGCCTTGTCGGCACTCCCAAGGTTGAAGTAAAAAGTGGCTCCTTTATCTAAATCGGCAATGGCCCAGATTCGGCCACCATGTTTCTGGATGATGCGCTGCACGGTCGCCAGGCCCACACCTGTGCCTTCGAAGTCCTCCGGACGGTGCAGGCGCTGGAAAACCCCGAACAGCTTGTCGGCGTATTTCATGCTGAAGCCCACACCATTGTCGCGGACATAAATCACCGTGCTTCTGTTCTCCTCCGTGAGCCCGACTTCTATGACCGCGTGCGCACGGGGCCGGGTGAACTTCAGAGCGTTCGAGAGCAGGTTCTGGAAGACCTGCTTCATCAATCCCGGATCACACTCCACGTAAGGCAGACTGCCGATCTTCCATTCGACTTGCCGAGCACCGATGTCGGCCGCCAGGCCGCTGATTACTTCATCCACAATCGACTTGAGCCCCGTAACCTGCAAGGTCAGATCGCGACGGCCTACGCGCGCCAGGTTCAACAGATCATCCACCAACAGGCCCATGCGGTGCGTGCCTTCCTCGATCCTCTGCAGGTGATGCTGAGCGTCCGCTGGAAGGCTGCCGCCAAATTCTTCGATCAAGATTTTGGAGAAGCCGCTGATATGGCGGAGCGGAGCGCGTAGATCGTGAGAGACCGAGTAAGTGAAGGCCTCCAGTTCCCTGATGGAATCAGCCAACTCGCTATTGACACGGCGAAGCTCTTCGAGTGAGCGGGCCAGCTTGATCCCGCTGTAGCTCAACTGGGAAAGCACCTGGGCAAACTTTATGAAGAAAGCCATGCCCGTAGCTACCGCCTCTCGGCTTAGCCGAGGAACGCTTTCCACAGCAGCCATGTAGTCCTCTTCGTCGAAGCCGTGCTGCTTGGCCTGAGATCGAAAAGCCGCAACATCCAGCGCTTCGTCCGCGAAGAAGAATTGCCCTGAGAAGAGGTTGCCCATGTGATGATCGCCGACCAGAATCGGCGTCACCACGTCCCACATGTTGTTCTTGCATTTGTAAAGCTTGAACTCACCCGCCCCTACCCCTTTGGAAAGCAGCAGGTCGCTTTCCAGGCAGTTCTTGCAGGTTTCCGGGTGGACCCGATGAAACTTCGTGCAGATCTCCTGCCATCCCGCCCCCACCAGCGGACGGCCTTTGAGATCGAGAATAAACATTGGGATTCCGGCCAGCTTGTACAAATCCTCTGCGAGGGACTGCACCCCCGGGATATCCAGGATGTCGGCCAGTTCCAGTTGCCCAAGATCGCCCTGGGGCGAGAGGATGCTGTCCAGTTCTCTGCGCACGCGTTGCTCACTCTCCACCAACTGCGCGGTGCGCTGGCGCACCCGTTCTTCCAGTTCGAGGTTGAGTTGGCGGACTTGCTCCTGAGTCCGCTTCATTTCGTCGATGTCAGTGCAGGTACCGAACCACTTAACGATATTGCGTGACGCATCGCGCAATGGCACTCCGCGCATGAGAAACCAGCGATAGCTGCCATCGGCCGCCCGTAACCGGCTTTCGACGCGATAGGTATCGCCGGTCGTGACGGCATGGTTCCAGGCGTCCCATGC
>JBARIF010000530.1:0-1688 GCA_049799615.1 Terriglobales bacterium | reverse complement strand
ATCGTGTGATCAGGAAGATCGCCGAGTACGCCCCCAACGTGCCCAATGCGATGGTTGCGTGCCAGGTGCTGACCCCGCTCGATCTGGAGCGCACTTACGGATTGACCGAAGGCAACATCTTCCATGGCGATCTACGCCTGGAGCAGCTCTTTTTCATGCGCCCGGTGGCGGGATGGTCGCAGTACCGCACTCCGGTTGACGGCCTGTATCTGTGCGGAGCGGGCGCGCACCCCGGCGGCGGCGTCACCGGAGCGCCCGGTCACAACGCTGCCCACCAGGCATTGCGTGACTGGAAAAAAGGCCGTCTGAAAGAGGCCGCCGCATGAGCAGCAGAACTGAGATCCGAGAACTGGCCACTGAAAACTGGCGACTGATTTGCAGAGCTCCGCTTCCGATCCGTAAATCGCCCAGGATCTCCTCCACATGACCGCCGATTCCAGGACCGGTTCGCGGAACGGCGCCCGGACAACGACCGCCGACATTGTGATTCTCGGCGCCGGCGTCATGGGCGCCTCCATCGCCTTCCAGCTTGCCCGCCGCCGGGCCGGAAAGGTCGTGGTCATCGATAAAGGCCATGTTGCGCAGGGAGGCAGCGGGCGGTCTTCCGCGCTGGTCCGCATGCACTACAGCTATCCGCCCGAAGTGCAGCTCGCGCTGGTGAGCTTGCGCATGTTCGAGAATTGGCGCGACGTAGTCGGCGAGGCTGGAGACTTCCGCAGGACCGGATTTGTGCGCATCGTTCATCCAGGAGAAACGGAACGCCTGAAGCAGAATGTGGAAATGCAGCGCCGGCTCGGAGTGAATGTAAAACTAATCGACCGTGCTGAGCTCAAAGACCTGGAGCCGGATTGGGCGGTTGAAGAAGTCGAACTGGCCGCCTACGAACCCGATTCAGGCTACGGCGACGGGGCAGGAGTGGCCAACGATTTCCTGGCCCGGGCCCGGGAACTGGGCGTCACCTACCAGTCGAGGACTCAGGCCCTGGAGTTTCTTGTCGAAGGAGGACGCGTGCGCGGAGTCATCACCGATCACGGGGATATTGCGGCGCCGGTCGTGGTCTCGGCTGCCGGACCCTGGACTCGTCCCCTGTTTCAGCGCGTCGGAATCGAGCTGCCGATTGAGACCGAGTACCACCAGGTCGCGATCCTGAAAAACGCTCCCGGCATGAAGGGAGGTGGCTGCGCCTGCATCGATTCGGTGAGCGCTACTTACTTTCGGTCTGATGCGCAGGACAAATTTCTGATCGGAGATTTTTACGGCCAGCGCGGGGCTGACCCTGACAATTTTCCGCAGCGCGCTTCCGACGAAGGCCTGGAAGAGATCATCGAGCGGGCCAGCCACCGCGTCCCCAAGCTTGAGAATGCGGAAGTCATGCGCGGCGTCACGGGAATCTATGACATGACGCCTGATTCACGTCCGTTGCTGGGTGAAGTCTCAGGCATTGCCGGACTATATGTTTGCGCCGGCTTTTCCGGGATGGGTTTCAAGATTTCACCGGCCATTGGCCTGGTGATGTCAGAGCTGTTGCTGGACGGGCGGGGCAAAACAGTGGACATTAGCTCGTTCTGTCCGGGGCGTCTTGCGGCAGGCAAGCCGATCAAGGCAGAGTTCGAATACAAAGACGACTAGTGTAGCGCCGCCGTCCCGGCGGCTGTCCGGAGGGCGTCCCGCCCTCCGCGGATGAAGGC